>CAILKW010000055.1 GCA_903834845.1 uncultured Bacteroidia bacterium
GCGGGTTATTCCCAGGTAGGTCTGGTTAAGCAACTCTCCGTAAGTGGTTCCTTGGAACCAGATCTGAGCCTTACCACTTGTCCAGCCAATTGCCGATGACTGATTTGTGATAATGTCCATATCCAACCTGGGATCCCTGTTGGCAAATGGATCCTGCTCATTGTAGTGTCCCGCACTTGTTGCTGTATTTCTGTCGGCAGCCGTATTCAAAGGTTCTCCCCATTTTGTCTCATACTTATCAACCCAGTTCTGCGTGGGGCAAACCCCTGAATTTGAACCTGTACTGGCAAAGAAGACCCCATTGTAAAAAGTCTGTCCATTTCCGCGGCCCGTGTTGGTAAGCCAGTTCCCGGCGTTCCATGACAGCAAACCTGCCGTATAGGACCAGAGGTCTTCGTCGGTGCAGTCTGCACCATAATAATTAAGGTAGCGTGTGGCGGCAGGCAGAAGGAAAAGTCCGTTATCCTGAGCTAACTTGAGTGCAGCCCATGAAGCTGCAGCTGCTTCCTGCCAGTCTGTAACGCCGTGCTGGTTGTTTAGCGGGCTTGCCGCAAACATCAAAGCCTTGGCTTTCCATGCGAGGGCAACCATTCCATTTGGCCTGTACATTTCGTTGGCAGCATAGTTAAGGTGGTTTGGAACGCCAAGCGGAGGATCCCTTCTGATCTTCTCAGCCTTTTGAAAATAGACAAAAGCGGAATCAAAGTCGGCGGCAACCTTGGTGCAGGTCTCATGTTTTGAAAGCCTTGGAATATCCCACTGATCTTCAGGTCCAATTACTTTAGTAATATAGGGCATTGGCCCCCAAAACTGGAACAGGGTGAAATGGCAGAGTGCCCTGACAAAGTATGCCTGAGCTTTCAGATCATCTTTTTCCAGTTGAGTGGCATCCTCAATACGGTTAACATTCTGAAGCGCCATATTGGATCTTCGGATGGTAATAAAACAGGTCCAGAGCACCGGGTTTCGTGCTCCGTCATAGGTCAACTTGTTTACGATGGTTTCAGACATATTTCCTGATTTCCAAGCGTGCCCTTCCATATAACGACCCATATCAGCACAATCCGTTACCCCTTCAATTGTATATTTCTGATCCCAAGCATCCCAATAGAAAGGGAAACAAAGCTTAATGTTAAAATCGGACCAGGTGGTGCTTGACCACATGCTGCCTGCTTGCAGCAGTGTTCCTGCATACACGGCATCGAAATAGCTCTCAAAGTTGGCAAGCCTGGTAAATATCTGATCTTCAGTCAATCCCTGTTCTGGGGACTTGTCGAGATAGTCGTTCAGAAACTTGTCAACGCACGAGGTTGAAATGAAACCAATAAACCCGGCGAGAAATATAATTAAAATTAATTTTTTCATGATATCTGTCTTTGTAATTAAAATGCAACTTTAATACCCAACCTGAAAGATGCCATTATAGGGTAATATCCCTGATAGAAGTTGGTAGCTTCCGGGTCACCTTCAACCAGCGGGGTTATGGTGAAGAGGTTACTTCCGCTTGCATAGACCTGAAGACTGGAAATTCCAATGGCATTTTTCAGAACCCCTACATTTTTGAATGTATATCCGAGAAATAAATCTTTCAAACGAATATAGGAGGCATCCCTGAAGTAGCGGTCCTGAATAATTGTCTGGTAGCCCCTATCGGCCTCACCACCTCCCCAAACTAAGTTATCCTGGCTGGAACTACCGCTGTAATGGAGTGTGGCATGTCCGGCATTCGGATTAGTTGGTGTCCAGAAATCGAGCTGAGATGCATGCATACGCCAGTCACCTTTGATAAATTCAACTTCCCATGCCTGATTGTACTGTACATATTTTCCCTGGTTTCCTGCCAGAAGAAAGTTGAAATCAAATCCTTTCCAACTAAACCCGCTGGAGAATGAATAAGTGATAGGAGGATAGGTTAAACCCGGTATCGGGTGCTTGTCAAATGCATTTACAGTCCCGTCAACCTTATAGTCAAGGAACTTGTAATCACCAACATAAAGCCTGGTAAGATCAACTGGGGAAACATTGTTGTGAATATCGTCAATGGAAGTATAGTATCCTGTTCCGGTAAGTGTAACACCGTTTAACTCAAGTCCATCAAGTCCATACTCTGCGTTCAGTGTCCCGGTAATAGGTTTTCCAGCCGCTTTCATGTAATCGGGATAGCTGGCAGGGTCATCCCTGAAGATAACGCGGTTTTCATTAAATCCAAAAATGACTTTTGCAAAATAATTGAAATCATTTCCGAATTTCTTTTTGAATTCAATATCAATATCAATACCATGTTTTTTAACCTTACCCAGATTAAGTTCCTTGATAGAATTTCCAATAAGGAAGGTTGTACTCTTTGGGCTCAGTAGCATTTGATCGCGGTATTCATCGTAAAGATCAACATTAAAGGAAATCATATCCTTAAACAATCCAATCTCAAAACCGATGTCACGCTTGTGTGCCCTTTCCCACTGTGCCGAAGGATTGGCCATCAAGTCTTCACTTATATAGAAGCGATTATCTTTATAATAGGAACTCTGGTACAGCCACCTGCTTTTTGCATAGTCACTTCCGACATATCCGTCAGAATAACGAAGCTTAAGCTTGTTCATCCATGGAACAGCGTTTTTAAAGAAGGGTTCTTCAGAAACTACCCATCCTATCGCGGCTGAAGGGAAAAAACCAAAGCGGTTGCCTGGTGCGAACCGTTCGGAACCGGTATATCCGACATTTGCCTCAAACAGGTATCTTCTGTTGAAATCATACGTTGCTCTTCCTACGAGGCCTTCATTGTAATAGGGGAATTCGGCACTGTTATTCTTCTGCTGACGGTTGAACAATCCCATGGCCGAAACACTATGTTTGCCAAATGAATTGCCATAATTAAGAGCTGCTTCATAATAGTAATCCGTGCTGTAGCTGTTGAGTCCTCCTACGTTGATATCAAGAGGAGGATTAAAATAGTATTCCTGGGATTCAGCAGGGCTGTATTGGTACCATGGATTTGCCGTAGTACCAATCTTAGTGTAATCGAGAAGCCATGTTTGGGTTGACGGGTTGGCGGTGAGTTGTCTGTTGTTGTTGTTTGAACTGACAGAAACCTTACCATTGAGTTTAAGTCCTTTCAAAAGGAAGCTGAGATCCTGACTGAAGATAAGGTCGGTAAAAAGTCTTGAAGCAAGATCCTTGTTAAATTGTCCCATATTCATTGTGTTGTAGGGATTTCCAGTATATTCGCCAAAAGCGGCGGAATACCTCATTCCTGAATCGTTGGGATAATTTGGATCCGGAACCTGTTGTAGTACCCAATCCGGGAAGTATGCCGGGAATCTCGCACCGCTGGTTGAAAAGAAATCTCTCCAAGGGCTGCTGTTCGGGTTATTCTTCAGGTTTAGGGAACCTCCTGCATTAAGGGACAATACAGTAGTTTTTGTAATGTTAAAGTCGAGGTTTATCCTGTAATTGAAGAGATTATTGGAGTACCCCATATCATAAAAATTCTCTTTTCTCTGTTTGAAGAAGCTGCCTTCATGCTGATAACCGAATGCAAGAAAGTATTTTGCAAATTCAGTTCCTCCTGATACGTTCATATTGGCAGTTGCAATCGGAGCAAATTTGTTGGCATTGACATCAAACCAGTTGACATCAGGATACCTCAGTGCGTTAAGCGGAGTGGAAGGATTATTATACTCCTGAAGTGCTGACTGAGGAATAAGCGATGTGAACTGCTGACCATTCATGAACGCAACGTTCAGGTTACTCAAGGTTGTATAGGAATCGATGTAATCAGGAAGTCTTGTTGCGAGCTGTACTCCGGAGGAAGCGCTGAAGTCTAATTTTGGTTTGCCAAGTGTTCCCCGTTTGGTCGTTACAATAATAACACCATTTGCACCCCTGGCACCAAAAACTGCGGTAGCAGAAGCGTCTTTAAGAACAGATATTGCATTGATCTCATTGGGGTTTACCTGGGTGAAATCTCGTTCCACGCCATCCACCAGGACTAGAGGAGCACTACCGTTCCAACTTGAAACACCACGCACATAAATTTCGGCAGCATTATTACCTGGTTCACCCTGTTGCTGGATCGTAAGGATACCAGAAAGCTTGCCCGCGATTGCATTGGAAACGTTGGTTGCACCAGCCTGCATAAGCGTGGCATTGTTAACCTGGGTAACAGCTCCAACCATAGTCTCTTTCTTCTGCGTTCCGTAACCAACGATCACAACCTCTTCTATTCCGGTTTTGCTTTCAGAAAGAGTTACGTTGAAAACACTTCCGGTTCCAATAATAATTTCTCTCGAAGTCAGTCCAACGAAACTGAATAACAGAGAATTAGTATTTGCCGGAATCTTAAGAGTATAATTACCCTCAAAATCGGTAACAGTTCCGATGGTTGTCCCCTTTACGACAATTGAGGCTCCTGGTATCGGCACATTGTCATCGCCAATCACAGTACCTGTGATAGTTTTTTGCTGTGCCGAAGCACTTAGTTGGAAAAATAGAAAAAACCCAACTAAAAAAAACGTTTTAAAGAGCAGAAAATGGCTCTTCAGGAAAAAATTTTGCATGGCATCATTTTTCATACACGTTCATTTGGTTAATTTTCGTTAATAAATAATTGTCTTTCATAATTGCATTTCGTTGTTAAGTAATTAATATTCAAGTCATTATATTATATATCCTAACTCGTTAAGGCATACGACAAACTTAAAAAAATATTTTTTGATAATAAAGGTTAATTAAAAAAAATCGAGATTGAAAAGGAAAAAAACTTTTGCCTTTTAATTTAAAGCGCAATATAACAAATAAATAGCATTTCACATAGTTGTAAAATATGTTGTACAACATGTTATTAACTTTCTCAGTCTCTATTAATCGAACCAATTAGTTGGTTTCTAAAATTCTGTTTAATAAAAAAGGTACTAAAAAGGAAGTTGACTATTAAGTTATCTATACATAATTATATAAGAATGAAAATATAAATGTTCGGAATCATAGTTTATTCATATTCTCGCAGTGTGAAACTGAAAATGCACCCTTTCCCCAGAATATTTTCACTTGAAACTGAAACCTGCCCTCCCAATTTTTCGATAATACGTTTAGTAATAGAAAGGCCAAGTCCATGTCCCTCAATATTTTGTTTGCCTAATCTTTCGAAATCTGCAAATAATTTTTCTAACATGTCGGAAGGAAGACCTCTACCATTGTCCTGAACCCAAAAGCGATGCCACCCATTGGTAGTTTTTTCACTTCCAATCAATATTTTGGGTGGATCTCCCCCATATTTAATAGCATTACTGATAAGATTTACCCAAACCTCCTCAATCCATTGAGAATGACCCATAATAACAGGCCATTCCTCCGGTAATTCAAAGGTAGCCTTACGATCATCCAATTGTTGCTTTAATCTGTTAATAGCTTCATATACTATCAATTGAATATCAATTTCAACCAATTTAATATCTTCACGCCTGATTCGTGATAATAAAAGCAGTTCGTCAACGATTTTTAGCATTTTATGCCCTTGCTGATGAAGTAAATCCAGCAACTCAAAGGCTTGATCGTGATTCTGATTTATGATATCTTCTTTAATAAAATCAGTGAGCCCTATCACACCGCTAATAGGATTTTTAAGGTCATGAGCAACTGTCCGTGCGTAAGCATCAAGATCAATAATCAGTTTTTCCTTTTCTTTTATTTCATTTCTTAAAAGATTATTCGATTCCACTGCTGCATCAAGTGCCTTCTTTCTTATTGAAATATCATGCAATAGAAAGATTCTGCCGATTAGCTTTTTTTTTGAATCAGTAACGGGGTTATATTTTACCTCGAAATATTTTAATCCGGCTGTGGTGCGTATTTTTGTTTCCGTAAGAAAATCACTTTCAGATGTTTGTTCTGTTTTTTCTTTGAGAAAAAGGCTACTGAACCTGTTAAAATGGTTACCAATAAGCTCTTCACGGCTGGCATTGATGATCTTTCCAAAGGCATTATTAACGTCAACAATCCGGTTTTCCATATCCACAACTACAACCCCATCACCCAAATTATTGATAGTTTGTCTTCGAGCAACAGGTACAACATCAAGCATCTTTTGATAATAAATTGCCAAGGCGGAGAAAATTCCGGAGAAAATCAGTGCCATCGGCGTTAAATCTGCTTTGATTGGCAGTAATTTGAAAACGTATATTAAACTTGTAAAAAGTGGAAGAACCGATGCGATTATAAGGTAAATTAATTGAATTTTATATATTTTATAAAATTTGAAGGTACAGTATAAAAGAATAGTAATGCCAGTTAGCAACACTGAATACTCGTAAAACGCAAAAAACCAGAACCATTTTCCGTAATTATAAGTACTTTCATAAGTTATCGGATCAAAAACGACACTAGTCCAGATAAGTTGGTGATGTGAACTTGTAAAAACAAGCAGTATTGTTACTGCAGGAATAAGCATTAAAGCAGTAATTAAAAAAGGGTGAAGATACCTATGAAATTGTACATAAGCAAATGTAAAAAGCAGAAAGAAAACAGATGTGGTAGATGATCCAATGTAACCTATCTGTGACCACAAAATTTTTGATGACAATGTTTCAGCTGAATGCTCTAAACCATCGGTTATAGCCCATAATGAAGCAGCTAATTCGAAGAAAATCAGAAAAAGAACGGCTTCCGAATCCTTTTTTTTCCAAAGTCCAATGACTAATACGATAGCAAACAGACCTGACAATAGCCGGAAAAAATAAAGTGCATTAAATTCAAATGTCATGATTAATAAAGGATTATATCAAGCATTAATTTAACTATAATTCAAAACAATGTTTTTACATTTTCGAACACCGATTGCGTGTCGGGATTAAGCGGAAATATGAGACTTGGCTCTAAATAGCTTATTGTATTTTCGCTTTTAAATCGCTCAATACCGCCACCTGTTATATTAAGCATAATTGTTGAGTTCGTGTTAACTTTGTTATTATTTACTGCCTGAACAAGCGAGGCAACAGCTACAGCAGCAGCAGGTTCCAAATCATTTCCTTCCGTTTCGAAAAATAAACCCGCTGCATTACCTGCCTCCTGATTTGTAATTCCTAATACTTCTCCATCAGTATCTATTAAAGCATCGTACAATCCTCCGGTAATGCTGTATGGTGGTTTCCGATTCGATAAAACTTTAGCAACAATGGTTTCTACCTGTTTTCGTGCTTCATCATCGTTGAATGGAAGCAACTGCCGGGAACCTGCATCCCAACTATTTTTAATAGGAAGAAAAGGTGAGTTTTGCGACAGCATGAGTTTCATTTTTGTTGCACCATAGCGACCATCTGCCAGAAATCTAATGTTAGCTTCCCATGCTGCGATAGCCCCTGTTCCACTTCCAATTGCCTGAAAATAGAAATCAGGTATTTTCCCTATTGTTGTAACTGCTGATAAAACCGTTGTTCCCATTCCATCGCGCCGGGCAACATTTTTAGCACCACCTTCAGGATAAAAACCCGCCATCTGGCAGACCAGATTCGATAAATGAATTGCGTCAAAATAATCTCCACCTGATTCGGCAGCGATTAATTTTACACAAGGGTCAATCTGCAGGGCAAACCATAATGCATTGAGATTATCTTGAGGCACACAAATTACTAAAGGAATTTTATTCTCGGAGCAAACTTTTGCAAAGGCCCGGGCGGTATTTCCGGCAGAGGCCACAACCATCACATTACCATAATTACTGTTGGTTCGGGCGCATACTGAGTAGGCTTCACACTCTTTGAACGTTCCGGTTTCCATCATGGCCCCTTTTTCGGGCCAGTATCCATTGAAAGTTATATAGAGATTAGTTAACCCTAAATAATTAGCTAAACCAATACTTTTGTAAGTTACAGGAGCACCTGACCCATTTAGTATTTTATGAATTGGAAGCCAGGATGCATATTTGTAAATACCAGGAAGAGAGTCATCTACAACTAATTGTGTACTTCTGTAAACCGAACGAATAAGGCTCGCACCATCGTTTTTAGGACAATTAAGCTCCCAGTTTTGATCCTCGAAACTCTCACCGCAACAGAGTGATTGAAGGATATAGCTTGTATTATTAAAATCAGACATGTCGAAAAATTTGAAGGTTCAAAAGTAGTTTTTTTTGAAAAGGAATCCAAAATCGTACACCATTTTCGTAATGTATTCTTTTTATTCACCTTGGTTTGTGAAATTCCCAGACACCAGATACAGGGAATCGTCTTACAAAATAGGTGGAGCAAATCATTGTAACTAACATATTTGTAATGATTAACCAGTTGTGTTTTAGGATTATTGAAACCTATAAGCTTTCGCACCACAATTGAAATCCGTTCAATTGTAAAATCCCAAATTGCCTGTCGGACTAATTCTGAACAGGAGTTCTTGAGATCCAAAGGATTAATATTCTCATATTAGAATTGTCTTAAACTCCATAATATTATATTGTCAAAAACTCAAATCTGAGTCCGTTAATGGTTATTCAATTCTGCATCTTTTAAACTAACGCCATTGAAATATTTCTTTAGTGTATATTCTGGTTGAAAAACATCGGGTTTCTGCTTTAGTTTTGTATAATCATATTCAAGAGGCAGAATAGTTTTAGGTTTCAACGAAGCTGTATCGTCGAATTTATCATGCAGTTGTGAAAGAAGAACCATCATTTCATCTTTTTTTGATGCTTGTTCGGGTATCATAGCAAGATTATTAATTTCTAACGGATCTTTTTCAAGATTGAACAACTGGGTGAAATTTCTTTGCGGGTAATAAATGATTTTCCAATCCTTGGTGCGAACAGCTCTCGCTGTATTCCTGTATGCCGTATATAGAGCAGTTCGTACTCCTTCGGATTCATCCATTATAACTGGGGTAAGATCCTTTCCATCAATTCCTACTGGGACAGGCAGTTTACACAGACTGCTGAGAGTTGGAAAAAGATCAAAAAGATATACAAGGGCATGACGAACTTTACCTTGCGGAATTCCAGGTCCGCAAATTATCAAAGGTACATTCATACTGTGCTCATAAAGATCTTGTTTGCCTAAAAGTCCATGACTACCAATAGCCAATCCGTTATCGGCAGCATAAACAATAATCGTGTTATATAATAATCCGGTTTTCTTCAACGTTTCAATAATCTCTCCCACTTTGTTATCAAGATGTGAGATTAGGGCGTAGTAGTCGGCTAACGATTCCTGAATAATTTCAGGGGTTCTTGGCCACGGAGCAAGATTTTCATCGCGGATATTTAATTGGTCATAAGCGAAAGGATGTAGTGATTTAAAGTTTCCAGGCAAAGGAATCGATTCGGGTGAATACATCCCAATATAGTCATTACGTGGCGAACGTGGGTCGTGCGGCGCAGTAAATGCTACATAACAAAAGAATGGCTTGTTTTTTTTACCACTGGCATACTCATTGATAAAATCTATAGCAGCTCCGGCGAAAAGATCGGTAGAAAATCCTTTTGAGACAGGCTTGGTAAGCTTCCCATCTTCATCTAAATAGCGACATGGAACATTGTAATGATCTGACATTCCACCAATAAACACATTTTTGCCTTTATTGAAAGAGGCTTCAAACATTTGAGCTTCATTGTGCCATTTGCCTGTTCCGAAGGTTTCGTATCCATTTTCGGCAAAGTGCATCGGCATAGTGTGAACACCCGTAAGTACATCATAAACATGGAACAAGCTTTTCCCACTCATCAGCATTGCACGACTTGGTGCAGAAATTGCTCCGTGGTGACCACCCATGACATAACTGCTTGTGAATCGAACACCGTTTTTGGCCAAATTGTCAATATTTGGAGTTTTAATGTAAGAGTTCCCTGAAGCTCCTATTGCATCTGCACGCTGGTCATCAGCAAAAAGAAATAGAATATTGGGCTTTTGAGCCTGACTACTTAAAGAGATGCCTGCTAAAAACAATGCCGTTTTAACTTTTGTAATATTTTTCATGTCATAGATGATATTATGATTTAACTTTATCAAACTCAGGGAAGTATTTCTTTTTAGCATAACCTTGCATGGATCTTACTTCTACTTTTGATTTATCAAAGTCACCTGAAATTTTGCTGACCTCACCACTGGTTGATTTCATTACAAAGGAATCAATCTCCATGATTAAGTTTGTTGAAATCATGTAGAATCTTGTATTAAATCGAATCTCTAATTCGAAGATTAATAAACTGTTCTATTAATAATTTGACTCTTTCCTATATGCTGTAAATTTCTGCAAATTTCTTATTTTACTCTTTGTTTATAGCTGAATCTATCTCATAATCACTATCCGGATAAGCTTCTCCTGTTATGCAGGTAAAACAACTACAACCCACTGATGCAGAACCGATCACCCAAATATCATTTCCATAGGAACGTTTTAATCCCTTCTTATAATACGCTAAAGCATAGTTTAAATGTTTTCTTACATCTTTCTAATTATCAGATAGATTACTTTTCAAATGTTTCTTTACGTACTCATCAATCGAAATCGCTACAAATCCCATAATGTCTTTTATTTAAAATTATTTTATAAAAAACAATGCATTATATCAAAATCAGGCAAATTTAGTCTTTTTTTTATTTATGGTGACCTTAAAGAGGTTATATTGTACAAATGTAGATTGCGAACAAGGGTATATTTACTATGGAGCACTCCACTAAGCATTTAGTCAGTTGGAAGACTCGAGTAGGTATAAGCACCATCATTCATTTAGGGCATTTTTAAATAACTTTTTATTTGTCACCTACACAAAAAGTAAATTCACATTCAATAAATTCATGATTAGTTGATTAATACATCAACCTGTATGTTCTATCCCGAAAAGCAATGCCTTGATTCCGGGAAAAATGGATTACCAGCCTCCCGATTTTAAGGACAGCATCCTATCAAAAACTATATTTATCACAAATGTAAATATAAGATTAAATATTCAGGCAGCAAGTAAGCAATAGTGTCTTTTTTAAAGAAATATGATATATATTTGGGCTTTATTATACTATTTCAATTTGTTAAGGTATGAAACGAAACTGGCTGATTGCAATTATTCTTACATCTTTAGTTTCATTTATTGGAGTTTATATTTCGGGGATTAACCTGACTGAAACTGATCCAGAGATTGTTCCCGGCGACGTTGCATGGATGCTCACTTCCACTGCACTTGTATTGTTAATGACTCCGGGACTTGCTTTCTTTTATGGAGGAATGATTCAACCCAAAAATATCATTTCCACCATGTTGCAGAGTTTTATCGCAATGGGAATTGTAAGCATTGTCTGGGTTTTTGTTGGCTTCAGTCTCGCTTTTGGCGATAGTATTGGCCCTGAGAAATACGGAATAATCGGTAATCCTCTAACTTTTTTAATGTTTAAAGGTGTGAACGGTTTTACTAATCCTCTTTTATCTCCCACCATTCCGCTGGCTCTTTTTGCGATGTTCCAATTAAAATTTGCTATTATAACACCTGCCTTAATAACCGGTTCATTTGCAGGCAGGGTGCGTTTTAGTGCATATATCCTGTTTATGTCGTTGTTTGTAATATTTATCTATTGTCCTCTGGCTCATTGGACATGGCATCCAAACGGCTTTTTACGAAGTTGGGGAGTACTTGATTTTGCAGGAGGTACAGTTGTTCACATGTCTGCCGGTTTTGCAGCATTAGCAGGAGCAATGTTTTTAGGACCGAGACGCGATTATTCGCAATCATTTCATCCTGCCAACATACCGTTTGTTCTGCTCGGCGCAGGAATGTTATGGTTTGGATGGTTCGGTTTCAATGCGGGTTCAGCTCTGGCTGCAAATTCTGTTGCGACAATTGCATTGGTAAATACTAATACAGCTTCGGCTGCTGCCATGCTTGGATACCTTATGATGGATGCTGCAATGGGAAGGAAACCTTCTGCGATGGGTGCTGCCATTGGATTAGTTGTAGGATTGGTAGCTATTACTCCTGCGGCTGGATTTGTAAATGTTGGAGCGAGTATCTTTATTGGGTTAGCAGCATCTATTATTTGCAATATTGCAATTCATTATCGTTCAAAAACGTCTCTTGATGATACTCTCGATGTATTTCCGGCACATGGAATGGGGGGTATTTCAGGAATGATTTTTACGGGAATTTTTGCCCAGGGTGTAGGTCTTTTTTATGGAGAATATACAACATTTCTTTACCATTTGTTGGCCCTCCTTATTGTTGGAATTTTTACTTTTAGCGGTTCCTATTTGCTTTATCGTTTGACCGATTTGATTATACCAATGAGGGTAGATCCAAAATCGGAACGACTCGGATTGGATATCACACAGCATGAAGAATCATACGTATCTGAATACAAATCAGAGTAATTAATCCATTTATTCAGTTACAGCTTCTTGGGTTTTATCTATGTAACGATTAATTGAAACTTTATTCCAGTTTAGATCTAAATCTGAAAGCGGAGGTCGTTCAACAGCTTTGTAGCCAATTCCCACTACTGAGAGTACCTCTAATCTGTCGGGAATATTGAAGTTTTGGTGGATGTACTCATTTGAAGTTATTTCATCGTTGTAAAACCTATGATTGATTTGCACCCAGCAAGAACCGAGACCTAATGCTTCAGCTTCAAGTTGAATAAATATTGAAGCGATAGCACAATCCTCAACCCAGACATCACTTTTAGTTTTATCTCCGGCAACAATAATTGCGAGTGCGGCGTGTTTAAGAAGTGAAGCACCGTGTGGCTTTGAAGTTGCAAGTACTTCTAAAAGAGCCTTATCATCCACAACAATGAATTCCCATGGACGACTTCCCTTTGAGGATGGTGCAAGTAAGGCTGCAGTCAGCAATTTTTGGATTTTATCAGTTTCAATTTTGCGATTTACAAATTTTCGGGTACTACGGCGGTTGTATAAAATATTGAGCATAACAGATCAGGATTTTTTGCAAATTTACAAACCTTTCACAAAAAAACCGGAATACTTTAATAAATATTCCGGTTAAATGATTGCATCGGTATTACAGATTATCGTGAATCGTATTAACGTCTTACAGTTTTGACAAAAAGCTGGTCGAAAAACCATAATGCAATGATAGCAAAAACACCTATAACTACAGCAGGTGAAATATTATTTAGCTTCTCGAAAAAGTGACTAACAGGGGAAAGCAAAGTATTCAAATCTAAACCATAAACAGTATTTGCCTGAGCTACAGATTCTGTTTCAGCAGATAGCAATGAATGAAACATAAATAGCAAACTGGTCAGGCAGATTGCGATAAAGCCTAACGTCCACCAACCTTTTTTGCTTATAATAGGCTGATATTTGACAGGATTCAATGTCCATTCCGACATAACCCGTTGCATTATCTTTACGGTAAATTCCGGTGACGGCTGCTCTAAAGGCAACTCTTTAAACCATTCTTTCATTAAATCTTTTTGACTCATAACATTGAAATTATTTCATCCTTTAAAATAAATCTTAATTCCTGAAGGAGCTTTTTACGGCTTCGGTGAATCTTCACTTTTACATTCGAAACTGTAAGTCCTGTAATTACTCCTACTTCGTCCATCGAAAAATCATCGTAATAATACATTTTCAGGAGTGCCCGCTCATCGGGTTCCAATTTTTCGAGGCCAATTTGCAGATATTTTTGTCTGTCTTCTCTGTTTAATTGACCCATTGTATTTTCGGTTGCCAGTACTTCTGAATCCGAAATTTTAACATCTTCAATTTTAACCTCAATATTCTTGCGAGTTCTTAGTCTGGATATAGAGGTGTTGTAAACAATACGAAAGAACCACGTTTTAAAAGCAGAATCGCTATTAAAAGAACTTAATGAATTGTATGCCTTTAGAAATGAATCCTGTGCAGCTTCTTCTGCATCTTCTCTCTGGTTCAGAATCTTCATTGAGAGCGAGAAAGCAAGATGTCCATACTTTTGCACCAACTGTGAAAAAGACCCTGAGTCTCCTTTCAGAATTTCCCGGATATAATATTCGTCAGTTTTCTTCTCCATTTGACAATTAGACGTAGTTCAACCCAATAAGGTTACAAAATTACAGCATCTAAAAGTACAATAAAGATGTAACAAATTTTAAAATATTTGAAAAAATTTTTTTCAAATTATTTTGTAACCTGATTATAACTCTTTGCGTCAAATGGGCAAATGTTAAACCTTTAAAAACAAATATTATGGGACCTTTTGCAACTGGGATTTTAGTTCCCCTCGGACTTTTCGCAATGATTTTTGGTATCGTTTACATGGCAATTACATCACGTAATCGCGAACGGATGGCACTGATCGAAAGAGGTGCTGATCCTTTACTCTTTGAAGCAAAAAAGAAAGCCTCCAATGGTAGTGGTACAATGAAATGGGGCTTGTTATTATTTGGTGTTGGCATTGGTGTAGTTATTGCTAATCTGCTTGTTTCGAGCAATGTAATGGATGATGATTCAGCCTATCCTGCTATGATTTTCATTTTTGGCGGACTTGCTTTGATAGTTTTTTATCTGTGGCAAAGTAAACAGAATAAAGAGGAGAAGTTGAAAGAATAAGTAGGATTTCGATTCAAAAAAAGCCCGATTTCGGGCTTTTTTTATTTGGTATTTGAAATAATTGTTTCAATAATAGTTTTTCGGCAAACAGGGCAAAACCCTGAAGCCTCATTTGACTTCATTATGCAATTTTCCATAGGACTGTACATCCCTTTTGCGATGTAACCACCGCCTTCGAAAGCTCCTACTTTTGATGCGTATTTCCCATTACGGGGAGTTGGAACGGGTGTTGAAGCTTCGATCATATTTTTCCATTTCGATGCGAAATTTACCATCGTACTGAGGTTAGGTTCCCACGGCTCAACTTTCAGATCGTAATAATCGTTATAGGCCACTTCCGAAGTGTAGTATTCGTCACCCAAACCTCCAAAACCATGTCCAAATTCATGAACAAAAACTTTTGGTGAGAGCTTGTGGTCTGAAGTACAAACATTCACAAAGTTATAAAATCCTCCACCGCCGTACCTTGAAGAGTTAACCAAAATATAGATCTGATCATAAGGTGCAACAGCAGCCATATCGTGAATGGTTTTCATGTCGGAAGTTGTAAGGTATCTCGAAATATCAAATGTATAGAATGTGCTGTTAAATAAAGTATTACAGAATACGTGTTCGCCAGGTACATCAGTACCTGACTCGAAAGACGGAGTTTTCACCGCATAAATATTGAAATAATCCTTCATATCTGAAAACGGAGCGACCGAAAAAAGTGTTTCTGTGAGTCTTTTAGCATCTTTCACAAACTTTTTCATCTCACTTTTAGTATAACCCTCTGCGAGAATGGCAATGTCAATTTTTCGATATGGCTCACCGTAGTATTGAATTTTTTCAACCCTCGTATTTATGGAACTTTCATTGATTATGAAATAGTTATCTGGATTTATAATGGTTGAACTTATTTCGGAGAATTGCCCGTTGAATTTTCTTTTTTCAATTTTCAGTATGACACTTTTTTTCGGAAAGGGAAACCTTATAACCTGATAAAAAGCTCTGTTGATTACTTTGGCCTCAGCAGTCGTTTGCCATTCCTGAAACAGAGGCGAGAATCCCTTTGAAAATATCAGGTTTCCGCTGTTTTCATCATAAACCCTAAAACGATAGGTGCCAAAATTAGCACTATCTATCAAGTAGTTATGTGAACCACTCCACATCTTCTCTTTTTTTATTTCCCCTTGTAATACAGTAGCTGTACTATCGTTTCCCGAAAGGTAGTAATCGAAACGTAAAACCTCATTTGTGAAGAAAGTTTCAAATACCGGAGTACTCCAAACCGACAATGGGACAAAAAACAGGATAATCCTGACTAAAAATTTCGTTATCATGGTCATCTTTCGTTACTTTTGCAACGGTGAATCAAAATTAGTGTTTTTGTCTTATAAATATCCCGTTTTATGTCTTCATTTTACGATTTTACTAAAGAGTTTTTGTTGAGCAATGGATTTTTAACCCCGATGGCCATTCACGGAGCTGCTCTTATTTCCTTATTGCTGCTTGTAGTTCTGGCTTTACTTGTTTTTCTCATTCTTAAACGGATTTTTGTTAAAATAATTGGACGGATAGTATTGCATACCAGCGGAATTTGGGACGATACTCTTTACAACCATAAAGTTTTTCACGTTCTGACGCACATTATTCCGGCAATAATAATCTATAGCTCTGCAGGTTTTGGAGGTCAAGATCTTGTCTGGCTTCCCGAATTGATTAGAGGAATGGCCCAAATTTATCTTTCGGTAGTGATAATTGCTGGTTTTATCCGTTTTCTGAATGCGTCACAAGAGATATACAATACCTATCCCTACTCAAAAGATCGCCCGATTAAAGGTTATATCCAGTTAATGAAAATTCTGGTTTATTTTTTCGGTGCAATATTTATAGTAGCAGTACTTGTTAATAAAAACCCGGGAAGTTTATTTGCAGGATTAGGAGCTATGGCTGCAGTTTTATTATTGGTATTTCGCGATCCAATTCTTGGTTTCGTAGCCAGTATTCAGTTGGCAGCCAATAATATGGTAAAGCCAGGTGATTGGATTACGATACCCCGTTTCAATGTTGACGGCACAGTTTACGACATTTCGCTTACTACAGTGAAAGTGCAAAATTGGGATAAAACAATTACAACAATTCCAACTTATTCGCTGGTTTCGGAGTCGGTCACAAACTGGATAGGAATGATCGAATCTGGCGGAAGACGGATACAACGCTCTGTGAATATTGATATTAATACAATCCGCCTCTGCGATCAAGTTATGCTCGACAGGATTAGTAGGTTGCCCCATTTTAATGAATTCCTTAATCCGGAATCTTCAAATGGTGATGATTACCAGGATGATCTTAATGTTGCTCAATTTAAAATGGATTTATTTGAATTTCCAACCAATCTTTCGTTGTTTAAAAAGTATCTTGAAGGGTATTGTTGTTCGCACCCTGGTATCCACGAAAATATGACCCGTATGGTGAGGTTCAATCAATCGAACGAACGAGGGCTACCTGTTGAAGTTATCGTATTCAGTAAGGCACAACAAGGCGATCTTTACGAAGCTTTGCAGGCCGAAATCTTCGATCATATTTTTGCTATTTTACCCGAATTTGGTCTGAGGGTATTTCAGAGTCCTTCAGGAAATGTTTTATTTTAATTGAAAATGTTCGGAATGTGAAAAAAAATAGCCATTTTTGTAACAAATTGAAAGCAACGTGAAGAAGAACAATATTGAATTAGAAGAAGATTTCAAAGAACAAAGTGTTCATATTGATGATCTTGACCGTAAAATTCTTAAGCTGATAACAGCGAATGCGAGAATTCCATTTTTGGAAGTTGCCAGAGAATGTGGCGTTTCGGGTGCAGCCATACATCAACGTGTTCAAAGATTGGTGACTGTGGGTGTAATAATTGGTTCAGAGTTTTTGGTCAGTCCACAGAAACTTGGTTATAACACTACTGCCTATATGGGAATTTACCTCGAAAAAGTCAGTTACGATAAAAAAGTTTTGAAACAGTTGCGGGAGATTCCTGAAGTGGTTGAATGTCATCATACTACTGGTCAGTATGCCATTTTCATAAAGATACAAACCAAAACCAATAAACATCTGATGAAAATTATAGATACAGATCTTCAGGCAATTGATGGAATCGCCAGAACTGAGACTTTTATTTCTCTTGAAGAAGACTTTAAGCGACAAATTCCAATCAAGTGATTTTTCACATTTAACTGATTAAGCAACAAAGCCTCCCGTAATACAGGAGGCTTTGTTGTTTATCAGCATCTTTGTTAAAAAGGAAGATCATCTTTGTCGCCCATATCGCCGTCTGAAGAGTAGGAAGACTGAACTGGTGGTGGAGGATAATTACCTGTGTTTGTGTTTGCGCTCGCACTCGTGTTCGGGTTCGGGTTTTGGGATACCACATCAACGCGAAAGGCATTAATATTACTGAACCATTTTTCGTTGTACTCGCGTGATTCGATATTAAAAGAAACCTCAACATCCATATTAGGTTTTATTTTATCAAGTGTCCCTATTTTGTCATTGAACAAGGTGAAACAGATTTTTTTAGGGTACTGTTCTTCAGCTGTTTCAATGATAAAGTCCTGCTTTTTCCATTCTCCGCGTGCGCTTGTCCCTTTCAATTCTGGAAGAACCTGCAATACTTTTCCTGTCGTTTTAAAGCTCATAATTTTTAAATTTAAGTTACTAAAAAAACAAAATCCGGAATTCACTACCCCGGATTTTGCAAACGGGGTACAAACCCCAAAAGTAATTTAAAAAATCAATTATTTTTTGATTTCAATAAGTTCTACTTCAAAAATAAGTACAGAATTTGGTTTGATATCAGCACCTGCACCACGTTCTCCGTACGCAAGTTGCGCTGGGATTACAAGTTTCCATTTTGAACCTACAGGCATAAGCTGAAGGGCTTCTGTCCATCCTGGAATAACCTGATTTACAGGGAATTTAGCTGGTTCCTTACGGTCAACAGAACTGTCGAAAACTTTGCCTTCAATAGTTGTACCATGATAATGAACAATTACAGTATCGGTAGCTAATGGTTTAGGCCCTGTTCCTTCTTTCATAATTTCATACTGAAGTCCGCTTGCAGTAGTGAGAACTCCAGCGCGTTTACCGTTTTCATCAAGAAATTTTTGTCCTGCTTCGCCTGCTTTACCTGATTCTACCTGTTGCGCTTTCATAAAGTAACTCTGGGTCACAGTTTGAACGGTGGCAGAAGGGATTTGTGAAGAATCACCTTTGAGGGCACTTGTAAAGGCAGCCAGAATAATTTTCTGATCAAGATCTTTACCTCCCGGAGCAGTAGGAAGATTCTTCTTAATGTTGTTACCTATGTCAATTCCAATGGCATAGGCTGCTGAATCTGCAAGAGTTTTCAGCTGAACTTTTGAACTTTTAAATGTGTTGCAAGATCCTAATAATAAAGTACCTGCCACTAATGTAACTAACAAAGTTTTGATTTGCATAACCGTTTTCTTATAAATTTTAAATGTTGTCCTAAAAGGCGCGAAGATAGATATTTTATTGTGAAAACACATCACGAAAATTGTTTCCATTGTAATTTAAAGATTTTATACATCGTTAATTTTTTCTTAACGATATGTAAATACAGAAATCATCTGATCTGTTAAAGTATTTTAGTATTGGGTTATCTAATCCTCAGTGGAACATTCATGGTTTTTTGTTCCTCTTAGTACCTCCCGTTTACCCGGAGGGCCTTGAATTCTTTCTACAAAAAAACCCGCTTCTTGCAGGGAACGCCGTACTGCTCCTTTTGCGCAGTAAGTTAAAAATTTTGCTCCTTCGGAACAATGAGCTGAAAGTTGACAAAAAATTGGGGTTCCCCAAAGTTCGGGTTGTTTTTCTGGTGAAAAAGCATCAAAATATATTAAATCAAACAGTGGCAAATTTGAATAATTAAATTCTGTCAGATCTGACGAAAGTTTTAGTATTGAAAAATAATCTGTAATTTTTACTTCTTTGTTCCATTCAGCTTTGTGTAATTTACGAAATAGCTCATGATCTCCCTCAGAAATAATTGTTGGATAATTTAGTTCTTCCCATATTTGGGATGAAAGAGGATATTTTTCAATGGTGATATACCTGACGGATTGTTTTGTTTTAAGTACCTCTAATAATGTAAGATAAGCATTTAGCCCGGTACCAAATCCAACTTCAAACAAGGTCAGTGATTTCTGACCGCATTTTCGAAATCCTGCATTGATAAAAATATGCCTCGATTCCTGAACAGCTCCGAATGTTGAATGATAATGCTCGCCAAACTTCGCAGCAAAAAGTGTATCGGAGCCATCAGCTGTCTTAACTAATTCATGGGTAATCATTTAAAATGGTTGTTAAAGCATCTTTTATTCTGAAAAATATTGGTAAAAATACCCTGAAAAATTCATACTTTCGCCCGGCTATGAAAGATTGTCTTTCAGTTTGTTCACAAAATAATGATCATTCGGTTATATAACGAAAATCCAAATAATAAAGAGGTTCTGAAGGTGGTTGAAATACTTCGGGATGGAGGTGTTATTATATACCCTACCGACACTATTTATGGTATCGGTTGCGACATTACAAAACCAAAAGCTGTTGAGCGAGTGGCGAGAATCAAGAACGTGAAACCGGAAAAAGCTGATTTTTCATTTATTTTTTACGATTTAAGCAATATTTCCGACTATTGCAAACCGATTACCAACAGTATTTTCAAACTGATGAAAAAGAATCTACCCGGCCCTTTCACCTTTATCCTTAATGCCAATAGTAATATTCCAAAACTTTTCAGAAGCACAAAAAAAAGCATCGGAATACGTATTCCCAAAAATAATATTATCCGCGAAATTGTTAAAGAGCTTGGAAATCCCATTCTTTCAACTTCTGTTCACGATGATGATACGATTATCGAATACACGACCGACCCGGAACTGATTCATGAAAAATATGGAGATTTAGTTGATGTAGTTATAGATGGCGGATTTGGTGGCAATATTCCTTCAACAGTGGTTGATTGTGTTGGAAACGAACCCATAATTATCAGAATAGGGAAGGGGGAGCTGATAGAATAATTACATGACAGAACCTGAATAACCGGGAAAATTGTTTACTTAATAAGTTTACTATCAACGTACAACTAAGTTATTTCAACAAACTCATGAAAAGGGACAACTTTTATTGTCATTCCATTTCGGTCAAAAGAATCGTTTTGTGAAAGTGTTACAATTGTGCCATCGGCAAGTTTGAATTTTTCCATCGCTTCATACAATCCTGATATTTCACTTTGCAGGTTATCATTGTTTAATTCAAGGCAAACCTGAACTGCCCTTGAAATAACACCTTTTGACATAATCAGAAAATCACATTCTCCAACTCCTGAGTAATAATAGATCTCTTTTGATCGTTGCCTCAAAGCAAGGAAAACCAGATTCTCCAATTTGTGGCCCATATCTTTAGTAAAACTGGGTGTGTTTATTTCAACTAAACCTGTATCAATGGCATAAACTTTCTTGGGATTGTTGTTTTGTTTTTTTTGAGAATAGTCGAACATTGGGATAAAAGCAAGTAAATAACTAATTTCCAGGTGAGAGAAATACTCCAAAATAGTTGTGGCCGATGAAATTCCAAATGCCGTTTTCAATTTATTACCTGTCACACGATTGCCAACATTGGACAACAAAAAAAGTGTAAGCCGTTGAAGAGTTTTTATATCCCGGATATTATGACGGACTGAAATATCGCGAATAAGTATATCATCTAAAAGCGAAGTCAGAATCTCTTCATTTTTCTGTTTTTGATATTCGGGGAAACCGCCATATTTTAAATAAGAAAGTGTGGAATCAGGACTGGCTGTTAGTTTGTGAAACCTGCAGTATTCATTATAAGAAAAAGGAAATAGTTCTTTGGTGATATGCCTTCCGGTGAGGCTTGACCCTAATTCAGGACTTAGTAGTGATCCATTTGATCCTGTAACAAACACCTGAAAACCTTCATCCAATTTCTGGCGAATATACCTTTCCCAACCCTTTATCAATTGTATTTCGTCAAACATCAAAATTGTACTCCCGCTATCTTTGATAAGTTGGTCTAATTTCACAAAGTCGGTGATCTCAAAATCATAAAGTCGGGTATCATCAAAATTCAGGTAAACAGCATTTGTATAAGGTTTCCTAAGCAACTGATAAAGCAAAGTGCTTTTTCCGCAACGGCGGATTCCGGAGACAATCAAAGCATGAGACCTGATATCCGGCAATGAATTTAATTGATCCCTTTTCATACCGGCATCTTTGGCGGATATGTTTGCTTTCTGCTGTTCCAAAATCTCTCGTAGAAATTCTAATTGGATCATGTTGTTTCGTATTGATTGCGAGTGCAAATATAATAGCTTCCATTTACAATGAAAGCTATTATCCATTACAAATGGAAACTATTGTTTGTTGCTTCCAAGTGACGGCTTCACTCGAAGTGAAGCCGTCACTATCAATGCAAATTTGGGTTATCAGTAAAGCATCAAACATACACAGGCCTTTTTAATAAGCGCAGTGCTTAATTACTATTTTATTCGCACTCTTAATCCTTTTGGATTTCGGCTAAAGTGAAACACAGCGAATACATTGATCAATAGTGAATATTTTTTCATGTATTAACGGTTTAGTAGAACTGATTTTACTTGATCCCAAGGCCTTCCCTCTTTAGGATTTTTTAAGACAATCTGGTAACGCCGTTCCAATTCCACCTCCATTTCGCCAGATAATCCTGTCTCATCTTCATAAATGCCAATGTTAGGACTATTTCCGGCCATTTCTTTGATCATAGATATTATCTTGGCCGATTCCTTGTCGTTCTCTGAAATCTTTATCGTATAGTTCATGTCTCAATTATTATGAAGATAATTATGCCTCACTTCGTTGGTCAAAGATAGTGATATTTTATAATCCTAACGATGTAAAAGTAGGGGTTTCAGGAATTTCTCCTTAGTATTTAGTGACGGCTTCACTTCGAGTGAAGCCGTCACTATCAATGCAATTTAAATAACCGGGATCTTTAAGCTCTGAGAATATACCTTTACTAAAAAAAGTCTTAAGATTGACTGTTTTTGTTGCTCCATCTGAAAACTCAATAAATAGAGAATTTTCATTTACAACCTGTATTTTTTTAATTGTGGTTATTATTTAAGTGGTTTATTAAATCAAATTCATCATCCTTATGTTTTCCAATTCTTGTTAGTCTTACTGTCTAATTTGCATAACGCCTAACAGAACCAACAATTGGAATTAGCTGATTATCTGAACTATATTTCTAAACTTCCGATTATATTTTATGTCCGAACAGATTTCCTCCGCCGATTTTTCAGAAGAAAATGCACCGAATGATTTGTAAAATGCTTGTTCTTTTGAATTCAATTCTGCCTTTAATGATTTTGAAAGACTTTCAATTAACTCAATTTTTTCAAGGAGCTTAGTCCTTCAAACAAGTCTGAATAAGTTTCAATAATGATACGATCTGTATGGCTCATTTAATCATAAGGTTTTAAAAATCAGTTTCTTTAATAGCATCGCCACCAATAGCAAAAAGGTTCATTTTCTTAACAAAATCTTTAATGGGTATGCCTATTGGTTTTTTAATTGGTTTATTTTTGCGCATAGGAATCATTACCAACACGTCCGAATTCAAAATCATGTTTTGATCCGGTACTTCGAGCAAACGCACTGTACCTTTGTCGTAAACCCCTTTAACTGTAATGTATTGGTTCATAATGCAAAATAATTGTCCTTTGCAAAGATACAATAAATGATTTAAACAATCCCGCAAAATTATTTCTCAAACGAGGCAAAATGGAAATTAAACTATCACAAACTTGCCCATTAGTTGCAGTGAATTCCGGCCTCGAATTATCATCAATCCTGTTTTTTGTGGCTGTGGCAGCACCTTACTTGTTTTTGTTTTAGTTGGTGATGGAAATTGTTGCAAACGACAGAAAGCTATCTCCTTCGTTTCAATCATTGAGGATAACAAAAACGACTTTCCGGATTTTTGGAAAGCCGCCCCACTATTCGAATGGGATTGATTCGGTAAAATCACTTTGATTCGACACAAATAAAGAAAGCTTCACTTTGAGTGAAGCCTTCTGGTTAATCTAAGTCAATTTTTGACCTATTAGTCACTATTTTACTCCAAAATCATATACTTTATTAACGGCTGTATATCCAGTCGGTACAGCACCAGCATACATAAAACAAAATTCACCCGAAATTGGCTTTTCAAAGTAAACTTTATAAATACCGGGGGCAATTTTATCAAATTTGAAAGCAATTTTGTTTTTATCAGCCACCCCTGAGGACGAACCCATGATATTTGCCGAACCTGTTTCAACATCCCGATTTTTTTTCTTTACGGTGAAGTCCACTAAAATAAATTCATTTGGACTGGTAGCAGTTGCAAACCACCAATTTGATGTTTGGCTTAATGAATTTTTAGTTATGTCAAAATAGAAGTAAAATTCCGGTTTCTGATCAGCCAACTGCAAGCGCGAGGTTGGTCCATCTAAAGTTACTCCTACTTTCACTTTCGCTATTCCATAACTTAGTGCTGACGCAAGTGAACCGCCACTTTTACTTTGACTATAAACTGTCGGCTCTAATGGAACAATTTCTTGCGATTCACCAGTTTTTTTCATATAATAAATACCAGATTCATGCATGTCCATTGGATTGTTCGGATCAATTTTAACGAAATGCCTTGTCGGATCCCCTGCTGCCTCAACCATCGCATTAATAACATCTTCTGGAATTTTGCTTCCACTAAGCTTGACCAAACCTTCAGTGCTAATATCAAAGGTATTTTGGGCTGTCTTCAATCGTGCGTTTATAATGGAAGCAGGTAGCCCTTTGGTGTACATGTCAATAATAGTTTCATTTGTCAGCACTTCAGGTTGTTGTCCGGTAACGACAAATCCGCAGAACAAAAACATTAACGTTAGTAAATTTTTTAGTGATCTCATTTGAAATTTGTTATATTTTCCTTCTCATCTGGCTTTTCGGATACGCCACCGCAAAATTGATTCAAGCGTGCAAGCCGTTTTGATATTGTTTCTGGTATTAATTAATTTACCTTAATGCAATTTGTAGCAATATTTTTTTACCCTTATTGCTTTGTAAGCGTTGCAGTGCCATTTGTTGAAAAATCACCAATGTATAATCCAGCTCCAACGGTGCCAGTAGCGTTATAATAAGGCCCTGTTTCTTTAGTGTTTAGTATTAGTGAGTTTTCACTAATCTTGCCTGAATATTCACCAAAAAAATTATGATTTTGGGAAGTGTTTTTCGCTTCCTTTTTTACGTTTATGTTACCATCATTTGTAATAGTCCCCGATATCTTTGGTAGTTGCCAATATAATGCATCCAGAGGATCATGTGAATAACTTACTACTGAAGGGAAATAAAATTTACTAATGTTGCCATTTGCATCAACAGTCAGAGTTACAGAACATTTATTACTTTCGCTGCGATTATTGAGCTGATTGTCGGCATTTGCTGGTACCTTTGTGGTATTTGAGTATGTACCCGTATAATTTCCACTATAAAGCGACAAATCTTTCGGGTATAACTGATTGATTAAACTGATGTCAGTATCGGTAAAATGCACTCTTTGTGGAACAAAGGTTGAACCATCTTTTTTTGTTATCGTTGGTTTTACCCCATTTTGGATTGAGAATGCCCATGAGCTATAAAGCATTAACGAATTAAAGTCAAATTCCTGAGTATTCAATGAATTAGGAAATATATCAAAATTATGCTCATGACCAGATTCTATATTCTCAGTAATGACATTAACATACTGATCGCGTGTCGATTTTGCTTGTTCATGCAATAAACCCAATGCATGACCAATTTCATGAGCTATATCAGCGGGTTTCCCCCAAGTGTCAATAACAATATCTTGCTTCCCGCCAATCATGCCAATGTAAGAATAACAACCTGCGCCAAATATATATTTAAACTCAATATAATTAGATTCATTAGTTCTTTCTTTAAAAACAATATTTGTTTTCTCGAATTCTTTAAAAGAGTCGCTAATTCTGTTATTATCGGGGAAATCACTACTAATGGTATAAATTACCTTGTTGTCGAGCCATCTATATTTACTGTTGTCTATCGAGGCCGCTTTAAGCTCAGGAGAGATCGCAATATCGCCTTGCAAAAAGAGTATTCCTTTAATTTTGTTACAAGTAACCGTATTGCCGTTAAGCGTTGTAGTGACATTCTCACCTTTTACGCCTGGAAACGCGCGCAGACAATCCCTAAGTGATGCTTCGGGAAGGGTTAACACGGTAAGGGTGTTTCCATAAGCAGTTCCCAATGAGTTTGTCGCATAAGCTCGGATATAATAAGTTCCACCAGGTGTCAATCCACTTATCAGAATCGAAAAAATATTAATCCCAGAGCTATCTGATGTTTTGCTATCAGTAACTGACGGGTTATTACTTGTACTCCAGCAAACCCCTCTGGAAGTAATCGCCGTTCCGCCATCACTAGTAATACTCCCACCGCAAATAAATGATGTAGCAGTAACTGATGAAAAGTTGGTTGTTGTTAGTTCAGGAACAGATATTGTTGGTTCCTTTTTGCAGGTTAACATAATAAACGAAAGAAAAACAACAATAATAACCGACCAAACAGAAGATTTCGTTTTCATTGATATATTATTTTAGTAGGTCCTACTCATAAGGCTTTTCGGTATCGCCCCGTTTTTTAGAGTGGGTTCTGGACTCCACTATATTTTATTAGTTCAAAGAACTTTATTTTGATGGTTAATGCATAAAGTGTTCTGTTTAAGGCGTTGTTCTGATTTAAGGCAAAAAAATACAGCGTGGCCAATTGCCCACCGCTGTTGAGGTCCGACCAAGAACCTGTCTGACAAGTAATGCAACGACCACGCTTTCGCGTGGCGTTTTTGCATACTATTTTGTCAGACTAATGAAATTTGGTCGGTTTCAACAACAAAATTCTGCTAAACGCTATATTTTATATTTCCTTTATATTCCTACATTTTGTTAATTATTTGTCCCATAGATATATTTATTTATCAAATTGAAATTTTTATCTTGTTTTTACAAAAGTAATAATAAAAAACTTTTACGTGTAATATTTTTTTGTCACACAATAAAAAATATTTGAAGTTGTCAAGAATTTTTTGCCGGTCTTCATACTATTTAAGAGCCAATTCTTGTTCCAAAATTTTATCAATCTGTTTTTTATTCTCAGGCAGATAGTTTGTTGCAACATCCCAGATTATCTCATAGTCCACACCGAAATATTCATGAGATACCTTATTCCGTAATAGGTACATTTCATTCCAAGGAACCGTATCATACTTTGTCTTAATTTCTATTGGCAAATTTCTCGAAGCTTCGCCAATTATCTCCAAGTTTCGTATTACAGCATCTACTGTTTTATAATCTGTCGTAAAGTCAGTGAAATCATAGCCTGCAACATATTCAGCAATTCGAATCATGGCCAGCTGAATATCTTCAAGAAATAGCGTGTATGTCCGATCTTCTTTTTTCACTTAAACAAAAAGA
>CAILKW010000056.1 GCA_903834845.1 uncultured Bacteroidia bacterium
GGCAGTCTCCAACGAAAACACCAAACAAATATTCTCCCCTTCGCCATTTATCTTGTGCATCAGGGAATGTAACATTGTAGTTTTGCCCGACTGGCGTGGAGCGTGCATCGTGAAATAGTATTTATCCTTGATGAGTTTGACGATCTGCACGTTCAAACCTCTCAGAGGGTCAATTATATAATGCCTTTCAGGATTACAAAACCCGGTAATGTTAAAAAACCTTTTCATAATGCATTTGTTTTTACTAAGATATAAAATCTAAATCAGCCCGTTTTCCATACAATACCAGCTAAGCTCAATATTTTTGGTCAGTAGCATCTTCTCCAAAATCCGGGTCCTGTAAGTGCCCACGGTTTTGTGCGAGATCGAAAGTTCGTCTCCTATGTCCACAAGCGACTTTCCATAGGCAAGTCTTATCATTATTTCAAACTCACGTTGAGAAAGGAATTCGTGTTTCTTCCTGGGTTTGTCATTAGTAAGTTCTTGCAGAAGAATTTTTTCAACAGGTGCTGAAATATAATTTTCTCCATTCGATATTTTTTTTACCGCGGTCAGAAGTTCTTCAGTGGCAGTATCTTTTGTAAGGTAACCCGATGCTCCGAGCTTAATGGTACGCAAGGCATACACTTCAGGTAGATGCATGCTTAACATCAGCACATTAGTTGATGGCCATTTTTCTTTAACGGTTTGAAGAACATCAATCCCGTTAAGGCCAGGAAGCGAAATATCGAGCAAAACAATATCAAAATCATCTTTCTTTAAAAGTTCAAAAGCTTCATCAGAATTGGCTGCCTCTTCAATTATTGTCAATCCCGGAAGTTGCTGAAGTATCTGTCTTAGCCCTTCGCGGACAATTTTATGATCATCACAAATGAGAATTTTCATAAGCCCTTTATTAAATTACCGGTATAACAATTTTTATTACGGTCCCATGCCCGATTTCACTGAAAATATCAAAAGACCCTCCCAGCGAACGGGCTCTTTCTTTCATGTTTATAATACCCCACGATATTTTTGATTCTATTTCACCTTTCCTGATCCCAACACCATTGTCGGAGATCATGAGGTTGATAGAGCTATCTGTCTTGCTTAATGCAATATAGGCCCGGGTAGCCTTGGCATGCCTCGATATATTGGTCAGTGACTCCTGTATTATTCTGAAAATATTAACGGAAGTATCAATGGGAATGGCTAAACCTGGAAGAGTTGTAAGGGTAACCTCAATTCCGGTTCTATCAGCAAATTCTTTGGAATACCATCGTAGTGATGCCTCAAGACCCATATCATCAAGAATCTCCGGTCTTAACCTGGAAGTTATTCTCCTAACGGATATGATTGAATCACTGACCATTGATGTAATTTTGTTTATTTTCGAGACTATTTCAGTATCTGAAACTTTTTGAAGGAGAAATCCCAGATGGATTTTTATGGCCGTAAGTGACTGGCCAAGATCGTCATGAATATCCCTTGCAATAGATTCCCTTTCACTCTCCCTGGCTTTTTCGTTATGCTTTGCCAAAAGAAGTATCTGCTCTATCTCATTCTTTTCTTCCAAAGCCCGCCTACGTTCCGTAATATCGGTAGCAATGCCATAAAATCCTACAAAAGCTTTTGTTTCATCCTTATAAGGAACCGCGCTGGATGTGTGCAAAAACCATCTCCCATCCAAGTGCTTTACCCTGTACTCTATACCCTCCTGACGTTGCCCGGTTGTGATCACATTTTTCAACCAAACCATACACGCCTGCACATCATCTGGATGTATAAAAATCTGGAATGATTTTCCAATGACCTCGCTTACAGGGTGCCCGAGTAGTTCGGTCCACACAGGCGAAACATAATTAAATATTCCATTGGCTGTAATTGAATAAATGATGTCGTGGCTATGCTCTATGAGAAGGCGATACATATCTTCGCTACCAACAATAGAGCCGGTGCAATCATTTTGCCACTCATTTAAATGCTGCCCCGAATTTTGCCCAGTTGCCATAACTACATTAATTTAGATCATTTCTTATTTTAGTACCAAAGATACACTTTTTTATGGGACTTTACATTGTTTTTATTTTCAAAGTACATGGCTAAACCTTTATATTCTCCGGTACCATAAATTGATGGTCAAAAATACAAATAATACTGTACCGGAATAGCATAGAAACCAAATAAATTCAGATTATCAAATTTTTACAAATATTCCTGATTAAACTTCGTATATAACAAATTATAACGCGCTAATATTGTGATATTGCACTTTTACCATGAAATGTTGAAACCCTAATAAGTGAATTAGGTTGGTATGTTGGTGAATTAAAAAACAAGAAATGCCACTAAGGCTCTAAGTCCCTAAGGTTTCACAAAGATTTAAATATCTGCATTATAGCCTTATTGAAGCTTTTGTGCTTTTGTGTCTTAGTGGCAAAATAAGGCTTTTCGGAGTGGGCCCAACCTTAGTAACTCAAAATCACTACCACCCCGAATAACCTTATTCCCTTATTGTTCAGGCCTTACTCCAAAAACTGAATATGATTCAACGTATTGTATTTCTAACTATAAAACACATATATTGTAGTGATTATAGAAAGTGCTTTTCTTCTGCCGTCCTAAAGTTATCTGTTTTGAGGTTGGAATTTCTTAACTCCAGGTCAAAATATATGTTAAGAATATTTAAATACAAAGCCTCGAAGCTGCAAAGAGCTCAAATTACCTATTTCATTTTTTGTATCTTTGCAGAGGTTAAAATTTAAAATAAAGGTATGGAACCAATTAAAGTTAATTTCAAAGATTGTGACCGGATATTTCTTGACGAAATATTTTATTTAGTTCAGGTTCAGAAACACAATTTACTTACAAATTGGTGCGAAAAAGGAAGGTTATATGAATTAACACCTTTTGAAGAAGAAACTGTAAATCGTTATCAGGAAACATTGATATATCGAGTTGATGATTGGAATGAACAAGAATTGATTGAAAATTTTATTGGGCCAATGTTTAGTTTGATAAATTTCAATACCTTGAAATATGGTTTGTTTTCGGAACGTTTGTTGAAGGCAATAATTGACGATTACGAGCTATCAGGGTATCCCGATGCCATAGTCGCTAAAGGTAGGCGTAAACCCGAAATACCGTATTTCTGTTTTCATGAGTATAAAAAAGAAAACGAAACAAAGGGTGATCCTGCGGGTCAATGCTTAGTTGCAATGCTTGTTGCACAGGAATTAAATCACAATGAAAGACCATTGTACGGAGTTTATGTCGTAGGTAAACATTGGTATTTTATGGTGTTGCAAGGTAAGGAATATGCAATTAGTAAATCCTTTCAAGCAATAGATGAAGATATTTTTGAAATAGTAAAACTGTTGAAACACTTGAAATCCATTATAGAAGAATACGTTAAACAGTAATAATTTGTATCCTGATGGTTTGATTTAATGTTTCAGGTTGCAGCTACATCTCCACCACTGTAAAACTTTTTTTAACTCCGTTAAAGGTGTATTCCATTTCATTCCACTTTATACGTTCTTCCCAGGAGATTGTATCGGAATTTTTTAACTCAAAAAGTATCAAATAACCGTGCGAAATGTTTATAGTATCCAAATATCTGTGCAGTTGTTTATATGCTTTGTCAATATTGGTATTTGAACGTTTAATTTTTAGTTCAAGAACAAACCTGTCACCCATGAAGTCAATAATTAGGTCGGTACGTCCTCGCCCCATTGCCATTTCGCGTCCGATACTTCCGCCCCCATTAACAATGCGTTGCAGAAAAGCCATCAGTAATAATTGTTTACCGCTTTCGTGATAGCTGAATTTATCGAGCCAGCTTTCTGCATGTTCGCGATAAAAATCCTGAAATTCACGTAACAGTGCATTCATATCAAGTTTGCCATCAGGCTTAATAAACCAAATAAGTTCAACCTTAGGAATCATTAAGTCTTGGAAATTAGCATTAAGTACACGAGGAATAATTTCGTTATAAATCAGGTTAGAAATTTTAACGCCATTATTATTAGTATCTTTAACTATTATTCCCAGATCTTCGGCATATTTTAAGTCATCGTTATACTCATTGAATTGTATATCCGCCCCCGAAATAACAGCATCAATTATAGGCCGAATGCGAGGTTCGTGAAGTTTATCTATTAAACTGTCGAGATGGGTATCTCTTCGTAAAATCAGGTTTTCTTTGGCCTGAACAACTAACTCAACTGTAATAGGTTTTGAGGTGTCCTTAAGAAGAATTTCCACAACAATTTCGTTTGCCAAAGCATTTACCAACCACGGTTGCCCTGATGTATATGAATAAAACAAATCAATAATTTCATCTGAAAAACTTTGTCCACCCTCATCAGTGTATTGTTGCATTAGCTCAGCTATCTGACTAAGTGAAAAATTTCTTATTGTTAATGATTTTGCTTTAATATTAAATGGTGAACCACTTCCAATTGATCTGTCGTTTTCCCTAACTTTCTCCTTGTACTCCCGTACATCGCGCAAACCAACCAGAGAAACTGATGAAGGAAAACCTTTAGGACGAAATTGAAATCCATCTCTAAACTGTCGCAATACCGAAATTAAAACATCATCGTACAATGAATCAATTTCATCAACTAATAGCACAAGGGGTTTCGGTAATTTCAGGCACCATTGCGATAAAAAATCTATCATGGTCAAATCATCAGATTTTTCAGAAAGATCTGGTTGGAACTCGGGAATTAAATGCAATTTGGATGAGCGAATAATTGCCTGAATAATATTTTTGTTTGCTTCTTTTACTGTAATACTCCTGTAACCCGCTGTTTCTAAAGAGAACACAAGACACACTCTTTCAGCTTCTGCATTAATTTTTTTCATCAATGCATGCAACATTGTTGTTTTCCCCGATTGCCGGGGGGCATGGATGGTAAAATAATACTCATTATTAATTAAGTCATCTATTGTATCATTAAGTCCACGCATCGGATCAACCATATAGTGATTTTCAGGAATACATAATCCGGTAACGTTAAAAATTCTTTTCATCGCAATTCTATTTTATACAAAGATAATGAATTTTCCCTAACCGTTTTATTTTGCAATATATCTTGTTTTTTTTGGTTATTCCATTAAATCAAACTAATATTGGTTGGTCATAATAAAGAGCTTTTTTCGTATGAACAGATTGTTGATTATTATAATTTTAATGTCATCTCAGAATATTTTTTCAAACTCTAAGTTGGAAAAGAAAATGGTATTCGAAATTCAACACCCAAATTTATATACGTCCGACACTCTGAAATCGAATCCGGTTGTAAACTCGGTACTTGCAAAAGGACATTGGGTGAAAGTACGAACCAATCAATCGGGTATTCACAAAATCACCTTCAGCTCTCTGAAAACTATGGGATTTCAGCTGCCACTTAATATTAAGGTATTTGGTGTACTTCCCGGGATTATTCCCCAGATGAATAGTGATTTCACTCCTGATGATCTTCAGCAGTACAGGCTTTTGAAAACTCAGGACAATCAGGGAAATGATTGTTTTATGTTTTATGTTCCGGGTACTTTGATCCGGAAATACGACACTGTTTCTAAATTATTTGTTCCAAACATTAACCAATTTGCTGCGGGTCTTACTTTCCTATTTCTAACCGATGATAATTTAACCGATCAGTTTGTTCCTTTGAAGACTTCCTTGTCGGAAAATCCTACTATTATCGTTAGTGCTTATGATGATTTTGCTTTTTTTGAGGAGGAGTCGTTTAACCTGATTGAAACAGGCAGTCGTTGGTTTTCGAGTCTTCTGCCTCCTAATACGACATTTCAACGCACCTTTAAAATTTCGGATAGAGTTATTAATGAACCTATTAGTATATCTGTTGCTGCTGCCGCGAGATGCGATATTTCATCTTCATTAAGCCTGTCTGTTAATAACACCTCGTTCGGAACATTAAATTACTCACCTTACTCTAATTTTGCTGAGGCTGATTATGCCGACCTGAAAGAGGTGATTTTTTCCAAAACAATCGGCGGTGATGATCTCGGTATTTCGCTCAGCTATAATTCTCCAACAAACGGAAAGTGCTGGCTTGATTTCATTAGAGTTCAGACCAGACGTAAGCTTTATATGCAAGGTAATCAGCTTAATTTTTGTGATAGCCGGTCGGTAGGACCTGTGAATAAGGCGGAATTCAGAATAGGTAACGCTTCTAAAGGTCTTAAAATATGGGAAATTACTTCGCCGTTAAAACCTATTGAAATAACAACAACATTAGCATCAAATACTCTATCATTTAAAGTTTTAACTGATTCGCTTCGTCAATTTATAGCTTTTGATCCTTTATCTGATTTCCCTGGTGTCGAAAAGGTTGAAGAGATTAATAATCAGAATCTTCATGGACTTTCAACACCAGATATGATCATCGTTACAACTACAGATTTTTATTCGGAAGCCGAACGGCTTGCTTTATTTCACCGAAATAATAGTGATATTGAAGTGATAGTTGTTAATGTGTCACAAATTTATAACGAGTTTTCGGGAGGTATTGCCGATGTAACTGCTATCAGAAATTTTGTGCGTTTTCTATATCGTAAATCTTTGAATAACAACATTTCAAAATTAAAGTACCTATTATTGTTCGGGAAAGGAACTTATGATAATATCCATTCCGTATCTGACGAAAACCCTTGTTTTATTCCGACATGGCAATCGGAAAATTCGTTAAGTCCCGCCAATTCATTTGTTTCCGATGATTACTTCGGGTTGCTTGGTGACGATGAAGGGGGGCAAAAAGGAATTGTAGATATTGGTATTGGACGGATTCCCTGCGTCAATGTAGCCGAAGCAAAAGCAGCAGTTGACAAAACACTGCATTACGGAACTTCTGCAACTATGGGTGAGTGGCGGAATATCCTTTGCTTTATTGGTGACGATGAAGACAATAATATTCATGTCTCAGATTCTGAGCAACTCACCACTTTTGTAAATCGCAATTATCCTGCGTTTTACACCGATAAGATTTATCTCGATGCTTTCAAGGAGGAGACTACCCCTGAAAAACGTTATCCCGATGTTACCAAAACATTCAACAACCGCGTTAAAGAAGGGGCTTTGATAATTAATTATGTTGGTCATGCCAATGAGGAAGGGTTAGCTCACGAAAAAATATTGACTATCGCCGATATTGACAGTTGGAGTAATTTTGATAAATTGCCTGTTTTTGTAACTGCGACTTGTGAGTTCAGCCGATGGGATATGAAAATTAAACAGTCTGCTGGTGAGCATGTGCTTTTCAACAAGTTAGGCGGAGGGGTTGCACTTTTCTCCACTACACGACTTGTTTATTCCTCTTCAAATTTCGAAATGAACAAAAGTTTTTTTAAATATGTATTCGAATCGGATAAAGAGGGAAATTCTTTGCGAATGGGGGATATAATCCGGCTGGCAAAAAGTGAATTGGGAGGTACTGTTAATGCAGCTAAATTTGCTCTTCTTGGTGATCCGGCTCTTCAGATAAGCTATCCCCGATTAAAAGTTAAAACCTTTGAAATTAACGATCGTCCGGTTGAGCTTTTGACCGATACCATCAGACCACTCTCAATTGTTTCTGTTTGGGGTGAGATACAGAATATTAAAGGTGAAAAGATAACAGGGTTCAACGGAAAACTTTATCCGACTGTTTACGACAAACCTGCTCTGATTAGCACACTCGGTAATGGAGGCCAGACCCCGTTTTCGTATTCTGTTCAAAACTCTATTATTTTCAAAGGGAATGTTTCTGTGAAAAGTGGTGAATTTACCTACTCTTTTAAGATTCCAAAGGAGATAAACTACAAGATTGGCAATGGTTTAATCCGGTATTACTCAAAGGATGAAAGTATTGATGCGGGAGGCAGCCATAGCGCATTTATATTGGGTGGCAGTCCAAGAATTTTATCACTTGATTTAACTGGACCATCAGTTAAACTTTTTCTCGATGACGATAGTTTTGTTTCGGGGGATAAAGTTTCAAAATCACCTTTGCTGATTGCAAACCTCGAAGACGAATCGGGGATCAACACTTCGGGCAGCGGTATTGGACACGATATTACTATTGTGATTGACGATAAGACTGACAAAATGTTGATACTGAATGACTATTTTCAATCGGTTCAAGATTCGTACAAAGATGGGAATATTGTTTTTCAACTCCCCAATCTTGAGGATGGAGAGCACACCCTGAAATTTAAAGTGTGGGATTTGGCTAATAACTCAACGGAGACAAATATCAATTTTACTGTAGCTTCTGGTCTAATAATCAAAAAATTATCAGCTTTCCCCAATCCTGTCAGCGAGTTTACTGATATTGTTGCAGTACATAACCGTTTTGGGGAAAAGATGACAGTTGATATTGAAATTTTCAATCAACAGGGCATACTGATTGACAGGATAAAAACAGAATCGGGCTCGTCAGGATTTACAACTCAACCGATACGTTGGAATCCTGGGGTTAACAATACTAAATTACCACCCGGGGTTTATCATTTCAGGGTTCGGGTTACAGCACCTGATGGCTCGGCTACTTTAAAAACAGGTCAGTTGATATTAACAAAATGATATATTAACTTTAAAAATACAATTATGGGTTATCGCATAGGATTAGGCTACGATGTACATCAATTGGCTGAAGGCGAGACACTTTGGCTTGGAGGTATTTTGATTCCGCACAACAAAGGGCTTGTTGCCCATTCCGATGGTGATGTTTTGCTACATGCTATTTGTGATGCTCTTTTGGGAGCAGCCAAACTTCGGGATATCGGGTATCATTTCCCCGATACCTCATCAGAATACAAAAATATAGACAGCAAAATATTGCTGGCCGAGACCTATCGGCTTGTTACCGACAAGGGGTTCAGACTTGTAAATCTTGATGCCACAATCTCGGCGCAGCGACCTAAACTTAAAGGTTTTATTCCAGAAATGGAAAAAACAATTGCCTTTGTAATGAATGTTGATACTGAAGCAGTTAATATTAAAGCCACTACCACCGAAAAACTTGGTTTCGAGGGTCGAGAAGAAGGTATCTCGGTGCAAGCGGTTGTATTAATAGAAAACATTGAATCAATGTCTTCTATTTCAGCGACAACTGATTGATAATTTTTATTTTTACCGGACCTATTAAGCCTGATTCCCTAAGATACTTATCAGCATCAGGAGCATCGAACTTGTTGATGTTGGTTTTAGTTAGTCGTTGGTTTTCGGGTAATTTCCCATCACCAATCAAGCGGTTTGGCCACATATTCACAACTTCTACTTCCAACTCGTTATTCCCGGTTTGTACAAAAGGTGTAATATCAAAACGGAAAGGAGCACTCCACATCACCTGCATAAAATGTCCGTTAATATTTATGGAGGCCATTTCCTGAACATTTCCCAGATCAAGAATCAGTTCGTTACCGGTAATATCCTTTGTGGTCAAAGAAAATGTTTTTTTGTATCTTGCTGTTCCAGAGTAATATTTCACTCCCGGTTCATCAAATTTAATCCATGATTTCAGCTCATTGATTTCTATCTTTTCTGGTGCACCCCACTTGGGATCGAAATTTATATCCCATTTCCCTGAAAGCTCTTTTTCAATCTGGCTTTTTTCAGCTTTAATCACTTCTTTCTTTCCATCTGACCAAGTCAAAGTGTAAGTTCCTGATTCATTAACAGCAGCAACTTTGTTTTCTCCGTTTTTAAATAATTCGATATATGGAGTTTCTTTTGTTTCGAACTGATTTCCGGGAAACCAGTTTTTTCCATCTTTTTGAATTGCTGTGACGTGCTTTTGTTCTTTGTCATCCTTGAAAACCACAAATACAGAGCCTTCCGGTTCAAGAAGAAGAGGTAAAACTGTTTGACCGTTTTCTTCGCGGTAGGTTAAAATTTGGGTTATTTCACCCGTTTTCGGATTCCAAAGTTGCGGAATCTTACCTGTTACCCTGAATGAACATTCAACCTGTTCATAACGGTCGGGCAAATTGGTGAGATACCTGAATTCAAAATCATTAATTCCTTTGCGCGAAAAACGGTTGGCAATAAGATAAAATTCCTCTTTATCGGTAGCCCGGTGAATATAATCAAGAGCTGTTTTTTCCTGAGTACTTTTGAAGGCAAAATCGGGTTTTACATTCATTCCTGCTAAAACATTGTTGATATTTTGACCCCATATTACACGTCCTTTGCCGACTTTGTTTTCGGTGATTTTCGTTCCGTCAATTTTTCCCCAAAGACGATCGGTTATTGTCTTTAATTCATTGTCGTTTTGCGGAAACCCTGTTAAACCTGTTACTTTTTCCGGTCGTGGCGAGATAACAGTCATTCCCTCATTTACAAGCAGTTCGACTTTTTTCAATACATTCAAATCTATTGCTTTTTCGGGTGCAAGCATCATTACGCGGTAGCTCATTCCATCGGGTAAAACAATTTTCTTGCCGTCATACGAAACGCGGTTCAAAATAACGTCTTTGGAGCATTTATCCCAGTCGTAGCCAAAATTCAGCTCCGGAAAATCTTCTTTCAGGAACACAAAATTCGGAACATCATCACCATAGTAATAGAGCACATCTGCCACAAACAAACCTTGCTGAAGCAAAAAACTGCTACGATTCAGGTAACTGATAAAATCTTTTGCTTGTTTCCACCATGTGACATTAGGATTCAGATGTGTTCCTGCAAAATATTCATTTCCCGGAAGTCCGTATTCTTTGGGTGAAGATGTAAAGGTGTGCCACACAATGCGGTTGACTCCTGAACAAAATACACGATCAATATTTCCTTTCAAATCTTTGGGTGAGCGTTCCCACTGTGGGCCTATACTGGTTGGTCCTTCGGCAGCTACAAACCGTTTACCGTTGGTATGAGCAACACAGGCACTCTGACGGACTGAAAGCCGTTCGTCATCTTTAATCCGGTGAGTGTTTGCGACAGCCCAAAATTCACCTTGTGGAAAATCACTGATTCCCATTACTTTGAGCGCGTCAACAGGTGCAGAATGAGGGCCTCCGGATTCGGGATGAATGCCTAATCCGTATTTATGCGCCAGATTGTAAAACAGTTGATAGTGATTTTCAGCCACACAGTCGCCAATTGTTTTGCGGAAATCGTGCAAAAAGCGGTTAGTCACATCACGGTTTTCGACAATCCTTCCTGCTAAGGCAGGCATATATTTTTGAATATCGTAACCTCTGAATTTTTTGAATTCTTCAGGAAAACTATTTGTCCAGCTTACCAGATTCATCTCCCAGCTATCGGTTTGAAGGAATCTTACACTTTTGCCAACTGACTGAGCAGCCTCTATCAAGGGAATAATAACGGTTTTGCTGAAAAGTTCAAAGGCTTTCGGATTTAAATGATCAACAGATAAACCTTCCCAGCCATCGCTATTGGTTGAAGTGCGGGCACCTGTGCAGGTATAGCCGTAACGAATAATAGTCCAGTTTCCGGCAGGTGCGTTCCATTCAAGTTTTCCATTTTGAAAGTTTGGGGTGAGGTCAACAATTTCGTTTTTGCCCACAGCTGTGTCTGTGGCTTCGCCGGGATAATCTTCTCTCAATAAGTACAGCGGATAAATACCTTTCCACCCGATTGGTTCATTGAATGATTTTTTCTTCCAGTTTTTAATAGCCTCATTTTGAACTGGTATGCCTTGTTTTTGAGGAATTGCCTGAACCATAATATCTTTGTAAAAAAGTTTTTGTTCAGGCTGAGGCAATTCCATGTTGATACTTTTTCCGCCGGTAACATTAATTTCCGACCAGACGATTTTTTTCATTGCGAATTCAGGGGTAATCGAAGGAGCTCCGGGGTTCCATCCGCTCTGAACATTTACGCTTAATTCGATACCAATACGATCCGCCTCTCTGACAGCATGTTTGTATAATTCCATCCATTGAGGACTCATAAAAACCGGTCCGGCAGGTGTTTTTCGTGCAACCTGATAATTTGAACTTCCGGCATCCACAACTGAGGCACCTCCATAACCCTTGGCTTTCATTTCTGTGAGATCGCGGGTTATTGATTCTTTTGTTGCCATGCTGTTTAGCCACCACCAATAGCAACGCAGACGTGATTCTGCCGGAGGATTTGCAAACCCGTTTTCGAGTTGGGAATAACTAACTTTCTGATTGGTTAGTACCGAATTGGTTTGGGATTGACCATTCACAAAAGGAGAAATACAGCAGACAAAAATTATAATGATAAGCTTGTTCATAATGGTAAATTTAATTTTGAATATTATATTAAAATATTTTTATAAATAATTCATTTTTGTAAACGTAGTAGTTTTTTTAAACACGTTATTTATCCTTAGCAGCATCAATAAATGCCATAACATTATCCCAAGGTATAGACGGATCTAATATATGAGCCGGAGCTAAGAGGAAACCGCCATCTTTCCCAAAGAGTCCTTTAATTTCGTGGACTTTTAAAGCAACTTCTTCCGGCGTTCCATTAAACATAATTGATTGTACTCCTATCCCTCCCCAGAAAGAGAGTTTTTCTTTATATTTACTGTTAATCAATATAAGGTCATTGCATTCAGGCTGGAGGGGATTTAAAACTTCTACACCGGCTTCAATAAAGTCATCAATAACCTCTTCAACTTTTCCACAGCAGTGCATAAAGATGATAACATCAGGATTTACCTCTTTTGCGGCAAGTATGATTCTCCTGATCCGTTGTTTAAAGAACTTGTTATACGTTTCAGGCGACATCATCAAGCCTTGTTGGCTAACTACGTCATCGCCCAGACGGATAATATCAACCCCTGCTTTTGCATATAACCGTGCTTGTTTGATTCTGATCAAGGTGATTTTCTCGCAAATGGCATGCACAATATCTTCATTTTGCAACATGTCCAGCAAAAATGACATCATATTCCGCATTAACCAGGCTGTCTCGAAAATAGTCTGGTACAATTCTCCGCACACAGCGTAACCCCTTTCCTGAAACACTTTTGTTCTGTTAGCCATTTCAATGTAACGGTAGTCTTCTGCCAGATCAGGCCAGGGATAATTTTCGATTTCTTCAACCTTTGACATCTTTTCCAAAGGGTGGTATTTAAAATCAGGAATTTCGTACAAAGTTGGTAATGAACCTATTCCCCATTCGTCAAAGCTCACATTTTCAGGAAGGAATTCACCCATAAAAAATTTGGTGAAATCAGTCTTTAGTTTTGTGGGTGAGGGAGAAACAAACCTTGTATCAAAGTTAAAATACTCCTCAGGAGGCAAATCTGATCCTGTTTCTTCCCTGTAAGTCTTCATCAACATTGGCGTAAATGCCCCCCAGCTGATTTCAAACGGTGTTTTATCTGGCTTACCTGTTCTTTTTAATGCTGTCAGTACTCTTTCCCTGGAATTCATAGTTCAATAAATTAATTAATTTTCAATTTGTTTACAGAATTTTTTACCAATAGTTACTAAAAAAGTACAATGGGTTTATGTAAATAATGTAATGAATAAGAGATGGTTACCTCCTTTATCGAAGTGGTTGAAACCATAATTTTTCCATCCTGAGAAGTAAATTCTTTCGTTTTATGAGCTGTTACTATCAGAACAAAAGTTAGATAACAAAAAAAGGCTAAAATTAATTTATACATAGCGGATTCAGTATATAATGTTTGGATCCAACAATTATTTTAGAATAATTCCATCAATTAGGATTTTGCCTACATACCATAAGTTTTCTTTATAGTCTTCCGGATTTTTCATTACCTCGTTTCTTTTTTTCAGAATCCCGGCTTTATCAAATGGTTCGCAAAGTGTTCTGAATACTACTTGGTGCTTTTTATTTTTAAGATTATCAATCAAAAAGTAATTCATCCTTTTATAAGTGCAATAGGCATCGAACCTGAAAATAGTGTCTCTTATACGGCCATCAATTTCTACCACAATTCGACCGGCATCGGGTCCCATCACATCGTAAGCACCGATTGCCCGACCCTTAAACCGAAGCGTTAAACTTTCTCCTGTTTTATTAGCCTTCCCGATAGTTTGCAGATATTTGCCAAAACCTGACAGGCCAGGTTGATCTTTAATTTTAAGAATTTCCCAGTTTTTACTCAATTTCGCATTTGTAAAATCAATCATTTGGGTATTTGCAAAATAGTCTGGAGCAAACGGTTTAGGCAGGATGTGTTTTTTTGCCTTCACCTGATTGTTCGAGATCATTGATTCGAATAATTGTATTAATATGTTTTGGTAGATAACATGCCCTGTTTCGATATAAGGATGTACGCCATCGGGACTAAATACCTTCACACCATCCAATTCCCTTAACTTTCCCGACATGATCAGTTGATTTTCAGAAACCATATTAGCCACTTTAAATCCATAGTTGACTGATGGAATACCGTAACAATCAGCAATTTTTTCCATATTTTCAGCTGAATTCGGCAAAATTCCTTTCTGCTCGGTTTCCAGAAAATCAGCTTTTATGGTGTAAACAAAACAAATATCAGTGTAAGGATTTTGCTGCAGTGTTTGCCTTACGATTCCTTCCATCGAACGTATGATTTTTTGGGGTGAAGTATTGCCATCGTTTACCGCAAATTCAACAAAAACAAGGTCAGGTTTAAATTTTAAAACATGATCCTTTAACCTGAATACTCCAAAATCGGAACCCGTACCTCCGATTGCTGCATTGATTTCAGTGAATTGGGCTTTGGGGAAACGTTGTTTAAACCAATCTAATGAAGAAACTCGCCAACCATTTTGAGCGGTGATGCTCCCACCCAAATAGGCCACTTTTACCGAATCGCCATTTATTGCTTTTGATAAAAAGTTGGGTAGCCCACTGCGAATTTTAAAATCCTCAACTACTTTTTTATCTGAATCAACTTTCAGTACCCCAGCAACCGTAAAGGGTTGAAGTATATAAAAAAGTATAAATAAAGAAACGGTTATCTTTTTCATAAGTGAATCTAATTACAAATTTGATGAATAATTTTGTACACTTCATTTTGTTTTAATCCTTCATTTTTTTTAATCAGTTCGATTTTATCGGAGTAGTTGCCGCAAGAATGGAATACCGGCCAGCCAAAGGCTTTGCCATCTTTTTCAAATTCAGATATGATCAACTTTTCCTGTTCTCTGTAATAATCTATCATCAGATAACCCTGTAAATCAAAAAACTGCAGAATATTTTCGGGTGCTATTATCATGGGAATCAAAAAATTACTGGTGTAAACTATGTTTGTTGCATTATTAAATGGTGATTGACTATCGCTGAAAGACAATGGAAGCTTTCTCTTAGTCGGATGCTGAATAGATTCGACCATATTTAATGAATGATGTTCAACTGGTGTTTCTTTTACCTGTTTAAACTGGTGAGCCAATTCTTTATCAATAGTTTGGAACTTAGATTTAGTAGCCGGTGCCTGCTCTCTGCTTTGGATATAATCAATATCAAATGCTGAACATCTTCCAGACAGTTCTTCCGGATAGGCTGCATATTCATTGAAACAGAAATCAAAAACTTTAACAGGCTCGACTACGGTTGCCTGAGCATCACTCTTTGAGGTACTAAATGCTTTATGCGTTTTCATGATCACATTATTTTTTTGATTTATTTAAATCTGATTAAATCCGAATAGGTTTTTTTTCAGAAATGAAAGTTTTAATTGTCAGCCAATTGATAAGATAGATAACAGATGCAATAGTAAAAATTAAGAAAGTACCACCGGCAAAACCAGAAAAGCACAGAATAGAATGGTTGTTTTGCGGGCAAAATCGATTCCTTTGCCTGATTTTATGAATTGAGAGGATATCCAGCCGCCACTTTTTCCTCCTAAACTTGAAACGGCATAAATTAAAATTAATGGCAGCACCAGTTCTTTTAGATTGATATGCTGTGTTTTATTGAGAAAATCAGGGATCAAAAAAAGAAAAAACAACCAAATTGAAGAAACAATTACCAGCTCAATGATTGCCCCAATAGTCGAACCTGAGTTCAATAATCCTGTTGCAAAAAATAGCAGGACAACTATTCTCCAATGGTAATTACCGGTTTCGTTTCTCATATTTTTTGTAAGTTCTAATGCAATAATTTATCCAAAAAACTAAAAGCTGTAGGATTATATGTGATTCGATCAACTAATTGCAACTCACAAATCCGGAAAAATCCTTTGCCAAATTTAAGTTCAGCGGCAGCAGCTACTGTTCCTTTATCGGCAACCCAGTTTGAGGCACCGCTTGATAAAATCGGTGACCATTCCGGAGCTGAGATAGTATGAGCCAGAATAGGTTCAATGTAGCCTTTCTGCCCGTTGTACCACATGTTGAAATCAAACGGTTTAAAATTTTTCATCATGGGATGGGCAGTTCCGGGAGACACAAAAAAGTAATCGCCCATGGTGGTTTTCTCTACTGAAACCTTTGTACCTGCAATCTGATATTGTTGCGCCGGAAGTTCAATGAACACAACTGTTTTCCCTTTAATTACCAGCTCATTGACTTTCTTTTCTGCTTGAGTATATTTTGAAAAGTCGTCAACCAGAATTACATCAGCTGTTTCGGCTGATTTTGCCATTGGGTATCCGGCTTGCTGAACCAATTGGATAGCTTTTCCAACGGTTTCCCCAAGCACAAAAACAAGATTTTTCGGTAGAACGTGTTTCGGGAATACGTCAAATTCGAATTCATTCTGACAGGTACTTTCTCCTTTTTCGTTAATAATTGCAATGCGCACAGTATAGCTTGTCCGGGAAACCACTATGGGTGCTTTGAATTTCAGGAATCCCTGAAACTGTGAGCTGTTAACCGGAATATTGGCAGCAACGTGATTGGCAAGTACAACCCTGCCATCTTTCTCGATCTGATATTTTAGTTGATATTTGGAAGGAACAGTATTAAGGTCATTGCATATCCAGGCTTCGATAGCAGTTTCTTCGCCCGAAAAGAACTGATTCCGGTCGCTGCGAAGGGAAACCATCAATGGTTGTAGGGCATTGCGATAAGCAAAGTAAGCTTTTTTGGGCTGACGATCTACATCCATGATGGTTTTCATCCACCCGGCGGGCCAGGCATCGATAAACAGGTGCACTGCAAACGATACCATGCGCGGATCGCGGCGGAAGGTTTCGGCAACAAATTTCATTGCGCGTGCCTGGTAATTCTGGCTGGCTTCAATCCAGTCGTTTAGAGTATGCTGGGTGTTGTACCACATGTAATGAAAACGATGGGTTTGCGACAGGGAGATGCGGTTTGCATTCCAGTTTTTTTCGTCATCCTTGTTTTGAGGTAGCCATGTTTTAGGGTAATATTTCAGCATCACATCAAGTGGATCAAGGCCTTCGGCACCAAATTCGCCGCAACCGTAATTCCAGCCTGGTTTTACCAGCTGCCAGTAACCTTTATACATTTTGCCCAACTCTAATCCGTGCCCGTTATACCAGGTGTTGTAACAATGGTTATCAGGAAGACCAGGTGAAGGCGGGTCGTAATCACCGTCGCCTGCTTTAATCACTCGATCCGGATTTGCAAGCAGCACTACCTGATCAAGTGCTTTAAAGAAGCGGTAAAAATCGGTTGCATCATTTAAACAACGCTGAGGGTTACCTTCAGCATTCGGGAAACGTTCGTTGATGTAAGTCACCATCATAGAGGAAGGATGCTTGCGCACCAACCTTTCCATTTCTTCAGCCTGCCTTATTGCCTCTGTAACCTTGTTTATTCTGACAACTCCGAACAAAGGCAAATCAGTCTGATTCAACATTCCAAGCCTGTCGCAGAACTCATACACTTCGGACTGCACTGGACGTTGGGTGAAACGGATATAATTCATATTGCAAAGTTTTGCCAACAGAATGTCGTCGCGCAGCTGGTTCCAATTCTTACGATATACGCATTGTTGTTCATGCCCCATTGTATTGGTACCCCGTAAACGGATCATTTTCCCGTTCAGGTACATGTTGCCTTTAGGTGTGCCAATGGTATCCATCGAAAAACTTCGCATTCCGAATTGCTGCACGCGCGCATCGGTAAGATTTCCGGAGGAATCATAAACCTTTACCTGCATTTGATAAAGCCACGGATTTTCGGGTTCCCATAACCTGAAGTTTTTCATTTTAACACGTATCCGCAGAAAATTCACACCGTGTTCCATTTTCAGACGTTTCTGCTCCCAATCGGTGGGTTTTGCCATATCGCCAACGCCTGGGATATGAGTGGTTGCCGGAATGTATTCGTAATCCTCCAAAACTATTTCCTTAAAATTCCGGCCATACACCGAAAGTTTTAGTTTGGCATCAGTCGGATAGTCCGAGAAATTATTCAGTTCCACCCAAGTTTCAGCAATTGAATCTTTCAGTAACGGACGGACAAAAATATCATTGATATGCAGTGGAGCGCGCGATTCCAGATAACAATCCTGGCTGATACCCATGCCCGGAGGACAAAGATGCCAGCCAAAATCAGGATCATCGTAACCTAAACCAGATGCAGCATATATTTTATCACCTATAACAGTGTTTCCCTGGTCATCTTTTCCCAATTGGGTTCCATAATCATTCTCAACTTTTACCAAAATAACGTTCTTCCCGATTCGTACAATTTTGGATATTTCATATTCAAAGGGTGCAAAAAATCCTTCGTGCGTACCACAAAGACTACTGTTTACAAAAACCGAAGCTTTATAATCCACCCCTTTGAAACAGAGAAAGAGATTTCCTTTGGCTAAATCAGAAGGGCTGATCTCAATTTCTTTGTTGTAATATGTAACTGCTCTTCCGAGCGGAGGACCATAATGCGGGATGGAAACTTTTTCCCAATTACCTTTGCCGCTAAGTGTTGCACCAAAATCGGCCAGATCTTCCGGTGTTTCAATTCTCCAGTTAAATTCAGTAAGTGGAATTTGCTTTCGGGTTTCAGTGGGAGCGGGTGCCAGGTTTTGCATAAATGGCTCGAAACGTTTCTGTATTTTGTCCAACTCGGTATAAAGCTCTTTTTTGGTGGCGATCGGTTTCACAATATTAAAAACCGATTCGGGATTATGGGTTATAGGTAAATTGATTTCGGAAAGGACAGGAGGCTGTGGCTCCATCAGCAGATTCACCCTGGTATTGTATTTTCGGGTAGCAATATCTGCAAACTTGTCCTGCGAATATGCAGTCAAAAGCAACAGGAAACAACCTATAAGGGAAAAATATCTTTTTTGGTTCATGTTATTTGTTTTGTGGGCCGATTTTATCGAACGGAATGGCTTTAAATCCAGGTAAAAGTTTGAATACTTCGGATGACGGTTTTAGTTCAAAATTCATCTTCCCGGAATCAACAAAACCCGGATCGCTGCAAGAAATATAGCATTTACCGATGTACGACCACTCCGGTTTACCATTATGGAGCATTTTGACATTAACAAAAACGTTGTTATCGATAAAATTTCGCTTGGGTACTCCTGGATTATCTTCGAAATAGTTGACCAGTTTTGGATATGCAACCGGATAAGATCCTTGTTTGTAGTTTACTGCAGCCAGCCTTTTCTCAAATATACCATCTTTATCCAGGCTCGATTTTGCCCAACCCATCAAACGATTGTCAAGATGAAATGCCATCGGGCAATCGATGAAAATATTGTTACGGTAAACATTATCGTTACCACCGCCTATCATTATGGTTCGTGAACCAGCCTTGTAGAATACATTTGCGGTAACTTCCATTCCGCAGGCGCCATCATCGTGATAAACAGCCATGATCATTCCGTGTTCGTTCCCGATATGATGGAAAAAATTGTATTGCACTCTATTGCCTAATTCACTGGGATCTCTGCCATAATAAATAGCACCCATATCATCTCCATCAATTACTGCATGATGAATGTTGTTGAATTCAATAAGGTGATCATTCCCGTGTAACATGACAGCACTACCGGGACTGTTGTATATCTCGCAGTTACGGATTACATTTCCGACACCATCGATGTTTATTCCCACCTTATAGGAGCGGTCAAGCCGGTTGAAATCGTGAATACGACAGTTCTCAACCCGGTTGTTCCCTTTTTCAAGAGTAAGCCGGTTACCTCCACCAAGACTGATTCCTCCTGTTCCTGTATTGTAAATGTGGCAACCCGAAATGAGGTGACCTGTTCCGGCTTCCCGGTTGAAAGTGGTGTTGTCGTAACTGTGAGAAAGGATACTTCCCAAAACCCTCGAGGCAGGAGTTCCTGTTCCGGCATGTTGCAAATCTTTAAACGGAAGAATTCCTTTTCCAACAGAAATTGCTACTGATCCCAGGTTTCGGAAAACACAGTTTTCAACGGTATTGTCCTTACCACTTTCAATATACATTCCCATTCCCCGGGCACACTCAAAGGTTATATTTCTGAAATAAATCTTTGAACCATTTTCGATAACCACCAGCGGTTCCTCCAGAAATGATAATTCAATACTGTTTAGTTTTCCTTCAGGAGGGTAAAAGTATAGTATGCCATTCTCCCGATCAATAAAATATTCACCTGGCCGGTCAATCTCTTCAAGAAGGTTAAAAGCATACCAACGCTGAAATTCTTTGCCGCTGCCAAAACCATACATTGTTGCCTGTTCTGTTGTAATAGTTTTATTGATTAAATCAATATTGGCAACCTTCACTGCATCATCTGCATATCCGTACCGGAAGAACCCGGAAATCCATATTTCATTGGCTTTTCCCCATCGATCGGGCCTATTGGCATCGTAGGTGAATTTTCCTCCCCTGTTAGAGTAGTCACCATCTCTGGGAATAGAACCAGGATCGAGAACATTTCCAATACGAACCAAGCTGTCATTGGGCCACCGTGATAGTTTCATGGTTTCCTTATTGCAAAAAAGTTCCATTGGTGCAGACTGGTAAGGACGGCCAAAACCTCTGGGCATCAGGTTACCGTAGTTGTGAATTCCTAACGATTTCAGGTTTATCTGAAGGATGTTGTTTTTTGCTTCCGCGGCCAATCTTGCCAGGATTGATTTTTCTGTTATTTTTTTTGCTTTTTCAACCGGTATTGAAATTCCGCCGCTGAAACTAACTTCTTCTTTTGAATAAGCACCGTAACTAACCGGGGAGCTTTCATTTCCGGAATCGGCATTATTTAATTCGAGGCTCTTTTTCAAAAGATAAGTACCTTGGCGAAACAGAACTGTAACAGTCTGTTTTTTATTCATTTTCAAGGCTGCACGAACGGCATCACGGGCCTTTTCAGGTGTTGCAAATGGCCTTTCCAAAGTGCCGGGGTAAGTATCTTTTCCCTGAAGGGATACATAAAAGGTGACGTTGCTTTGGTCGGCATTGGAAACAAGCCGGAACGAAATGAGAACAAGGACTAATAGAAATTTATTCATTTTTAGTAAATTTTTAAAATTTATAAGCCTACCGCAAATTTAAGTAATTGTTAAAATATAATGTCATATTTTATGTCTGCATTTTGTAAAACATTTGTCAAACGTTCTTTGAGATTTTGAAAGCAGAGATATGCATCAAAATTGATTCACTGATATTTGATTCTGCGCCATAGTATTTCGATCAAGTTAAATTCCGGAGAATAAAAAGAGGTAAAAAGTAAATCAACACATCCTTTTCTCTACATTCTTCAATTTTTGCAATGAACTTCCTATATTTATGAATTGGACTATTATCAAAGACACTTTCAGTGCTTATTAACAGCATGGGAACAAGAGAACCTTTGACCGAAATAAGTCTAATCAACAAAGCTGTCAGCGCATATATGAATCAGATATTTTCCAATTTCCAATAAGAGATTTTCTTCATAATGGCAGCACAACTTTCGTTTAATACTTCTGCAACCAACGTAGAAGTCAAACCAATATAAATTCCAATTTTATGTGTTTAAAAAAGTTTTGACATATTAATCTCTCCTGCATCTTTACCCTCAGTGATAGACAGAATTGACTCATCAATTATTTCAGTAAGGCTTCCGGCTGTTTTATATAATGCAATAATATTTTCAATTGGAGTTCCTACCTGAATAGCATGAGATGGCCCCAAAAATAGGCCTCCATCTGAAAAAAGTCTTTCCCTGCGTGTCACTTCTTTAACAACATCATCCACGCTTCCGAATGCGAGTGTACTTTGGACACAAACGCTTCCGCAAAAGATAAGCTTGTCACCAAAATCCTTTTTTAAAACAGCAATATCCATTTCCGGAATAGTGGGTTGTACGACATCGTAAACATCCAGTCCTAAATCAATCAGACGGGGTAAAAAAGCTCTGACACACCCGCACATGTGCATCATGGATCTTGCACCGTACTTGTGAACCATTTGAAAATACTTTTTGAATTTTGGAGCAAAATGGATATCAAAGGTTTCAAAATCTATTACCTGAGAATTCTGGGTTCCCAAATCCTCACCAATATGGGTAAAATCAATCAGTCCTTCAGCGTTCTGTAATGCCATTTCATGCATATCGTAGTAAAACCGGAAACGTGCATCCATTATTTCCAGATAAACAGGATCATTGGTTATCAGATCAATCAGCACTTGTTCTGTTCCCCTTGCCCTTGCAATACTATTTATAAAATCCATATCGCCTGCAGTACCAAAACAAACCGCATAACCTTGATCTGTAATTTTTTGACACTGTTGTTTAATCGTTGAATAATCAAACCAGCCGGCAGTAGGGAAATGCGACCGATCGAGTTTTGTTAGCGAATTAATGTTTGCAAAAGGCAGATAACAGGCCTCGAGGTACTTGCCACCTTCAAACTCAGCATATTTGTACCGCTCACCCCAGTAGCCTTCTATACTGCCATCAGGAAACTTGCGCAGCTCAGGGCCTATATAAATAGGTTCAACATACCTGAAGTCATCTCCAACTACCCTTAAAACCTGTTCCATATTATTCAATCCAAAATGATCCATAATCATTTGATTGATCTCCGGAGTCCCTTCATGTTTGACAGGAATCCGGTCGTAACCTGTTCTGTTAAATGCTCCTAAAACTCTTTGTCTTGAATTCATGATTCATAAAATTAATTACTATTGTCCGGTAAATTTATCAATTAGTTTATTTCGCTTTCGATGGTAACTGAACCAACCAGACCCGATTTTTGCAGCTGCCATTTATCGGTTACGGCGATATTGGTATTTGTTAACTGTTTTTCCTTAGGCAGCATATTATCGCCAATCAACCTGTTATACCATGAATTGACCACATCAATTTCCAGCTTATTCTCGCCAAAACGTAAAGCATCAGTAATATCGAACCGAAAAGGGTTAGTCCAGACAATCCCCATATTCTTACCGTTTAACCTGACTTCAGCTATTCCCACGTCTTTGACACTTTCCAGATGTAAAAAGTATTTAATATTCTTTACCGGTTCAAAGGCCGACCTGAAAGTTTTATTGTAAGTTGCTTTACCGGAGTAATATTTTATTTCTTTATTATCGTTTTCTACCCAGTCTTTCAATTCAGGAAAGATTACAGATTTGGGACCTCCCCATGCGGGATCAAAACAAACTTCCCATGAACCAACCAACTCCTGTTCTGACCGGTAATTAGCATAATTATGCCTGCCTGTTCCCTGAACTTCCGGTCCAATTTTTTTATTGAATACAACGAAGACTGAACCGTTTGGATCTAAATGCAAAGGAATAGAAGTAAGACCTTCAGCCTGAGAAAAAACGTTGGCTTCCCTGATTTCTCCATTCAATGCATTCCAAAGTTCAGGACGTGCCCCTGATACCCGAAATGTGCAGGTAATGTCTTTAGGTTGAGCGGTCTGATTACAAACAAAATAGATATCAGTTTCATTTACAACATAATGAATGTATTCAAAATCGGAATATTTTTGGATACTCGAAATGTTAAAATCCGGTTTTATTTTATTCGAGAGCAGGAACTCTCTGGCTGACATTCCCCATGCAATCTGTCCTTTTCCGTAAGCTCTCTGAGCAGGTTCGCTAATCTGGTCGCCCCATATTTTGTCAGCAAGTTTTTGAAAACGTTTCTGCGCATCTTTTCCATCAACCAGACTAACCAATTTTTCAGGTTTGGGTCCAATAATTCTGGCTCCCTGATTCAGCAACTCTTCTACTTTTTCTAATACAGCCAATGACAATATTTTATGGTTTGGGAGAACCAGGACTTCGTATTTTACACCACCGGGAACAAGCAATTTTCCACCCTCAACCTTGAGTTTTAATAGGATATCTTCACCTGTGACATCATAATCGAAACCGGGCATTGCACCAGCAGGGTCAGATCCTTTATATGGGAAAAGATTAGGAACATGATCTCCATAATAATACAAAACATCACCTACAAATTTACCGTTTTGGACAATATGTTGACAACGGTTAAAATAATCAAAAAAAGGTACTGATTGCTTCCACCAGGTAAGTCGTGGATTAATATGGGTACAGGCAAAAAACTCCTGTCCCGGCAGTCCCATCTCATCGGGTGAGCAGGTAAAAGTGGAAAAAAACAGTTTGTTAAGTCCTTCACAAATTGCATAATCGAAACTTGGTTTAATATCATGCCATAATTCATTGTTCCAATGCGGCCCAATACTTGAGAATCCTTCAGCCCCAATGATCTTTTTACCGTAAATATGAGCTACAGATGCAGATTGTTTTACAAAAAAACGTGTTTCAGGATTTGGACGATGTGGAGATGGTGCCCAAAATTCGGCCATAACATTATCACTGAACGACAATGATTTTATTGCATCGAAAGGTCCGGCATGAGGTCCACCCGATTCGGGCTGTATTTCCATATTATATTTATGTGCATATTCAGCAAATACACGACAATGATTATTGGCCACCATATCACCGAGTGTCTTACGAAAATCGGCTAAAAAAGCATTAGTAGTCCTCATATCTTCAACAACCCTACCTGTTATTATAGGAAGGTAAGATATAAGGTCGTAACCACGGTATTCTTTAAATTCTTTGGGGATATTGTTTGTCCAGTTCATTCCTCCACACTCCCAGCTATCTGTCTCAAGATACTTCAAAACAGACCCTGCTCTTGATCCTGCCAGTTTTAACAATGGATCAACTACCTCGTTCCAGTATTGCTTAAAAGCATCTTCCCTGAGGTAATCTATTACCAATCCTCCCCAATTGTTGCTGGAAGTGGAAACATGCGCGCCGGAACATGTATAACCAATTCTTACTATTGTCCATGCTCCTTCAGGTGCATCCCAATTTAATTTCCCATTTTTATCCATCTGTGAGCTGATGTCAATTACATCTTTTCTCTTGATGAAGTGGGATGCCTCCTCAGGTTTTGCAACCTCAATTTTAGTACTATTGCTATCGTCTAATAAAAAGCGGCAATCGGGTGTTGATCCACCAAGCTCTTTGAACAACAATTTTTCATTGAGGTTCTTAATATTCCCGTTCTCCTTATTTTGTTTTTCATCAGGGAAAGCCAATAATACAATGTCTTTATAATAATTAAGTTTGGTTTTAGGTTCGGGTACTTCTTCAACTATTTTTCCTGGACCAGACACATAAATTTCAGAGTAAGTTAGTTGTTTGGCTGCTTGTTCAGGAGTAACCATAGGTCCTCCCAGATTCCAGCCACTTTGTATTATGAGACCTAAAGTCATACCCAGACGTTCTGCCTCATTTAATGCGTGTTCATAAAGTTTACACCAATCCGGCGAACCAAATCGCGGACCTGCAGGGATGTCTCTGTTTCCGGCCTGATTTTGCCCCCCTCCATCATAAATTGTAGCACCGCTAAAACCTCTTGAATGCATAGCCTCAAGATCTTTTGATATTGCGTCTTTGGTTACATGGCTATTAAGCCACCACCACCAACAGGTTACTCCGGATTCTTTCGGGGGATTTTTAAAATTTGTATATAAATACTCGTAATTTACCTTTGAAGGTTTGATTTGTTTTTTATCCTGATTGCCTGAACAAGAGATTAGTATAATATAAAGCAACAAAATTATTCCAACATAAATTTTCGCTGTTTCCCTGTAATTCATGATCCTTTCAGATTTAGTAAATTGATAAATTTTATTTTTACCGGTCCCAGTAATCCTGATTCCCTGAGGTACTTTTCAGAATCTGGTCCGCTGAATTTATTGATATTTGTTTTAGTTAATCGTTGGTTTTCGGGTAATTTCCCATCACCAATCAGGCGGTTAGGCCACATGTTAACCACCTCAACTTCCAGCTCATTGTTACCGGCTTTGACGTAAGAAGTGATATCAAACTTGAAAGGGGCACTCCACATCACCTGCATCCGAAGTCCGTTAATCTTTACCGAGGCCATTTCCTGGACGTTTCCCAAATCGAGAATCAGTCCGTTACCGGTAATATCTTTTGTAGTCAAAGAAAATGATTTTGTGTATCTTGCTGTACCAGAGTAATATTTTATTCCCGGCTCATCAAATTTAATCCATGATTTCAGATCATTGATTTCTATCTTTTCGGGTGCGCCCCATTTGGGATCAAAATGCAGGTCCCATTTTCCCTGAAAATCCATCTCTGCCTGATATTTTTCAGCATTGATTACTTCTTTCCGGCCATCCGACCAAGTCAAAGTGTAAGTTCCTGGTTCATAAATAGCAGCAACTTTGTTTTCTCCGTTTTTATTTAATTCAATGAATGGAGTTTCCTTTGTTTCAAACTGATTTCCGGGAAACCAGTTTTCCCCGTCTTTCTGAACTGCCGTAATATGTTTTTGTGACTTGGCATCTTTGAAAATCACAAACATTGAACCTTCCGGCTCTAAGTGAAGCGGAACTATAGTTTGTCCATTTTCTTCACAGTAAGTTAAAACTTCTTTCATATCTCCGGTTCTTGGATTCCAAAGTAGAGGAACCTTACCTGTTACCCTGAATGTACATTCCACCTGTTCATAACGATCTGGCAAATCGGTAAGGTAACGAAACTCAAAATCGTTGATCCCTTTTCGGGCAAAGCGGTTGGAGATAAAATAAACCTCTTCGGTGTTGGTGGTGCGGTGGATATAGTCGAGTGCTGTTTTTTCCTGATTACTTTTGAAGACAAAATCAGGTTTGACCTTCATTTCAGATAAAACATTGTTTATATTTTGACCCCATATTACACGTCCTTTGCCGACTTTGTTTTCGGTGATTTTCGTTCCGTCAATTTTTCCCCAAAGACGATCGGTTATTGTCTTTAATTCATTGTCGTTTTGCGGAAACCCAGTTAAACCTGTTACTTTTTCCGGTCGTGGCGAAATAACAGTCATTCCGGCATTTACAAGCAGTTCGACTTTCTTCAATACATTCAAATCTATTGCTTTTTCGGGTGCAAGCATCAATACGCGGTAGCTCATTCCATCGGGTAAAACAATTTTTTTGCCATCGTACGAAACCCTGTTCAGAATAATTTCCTTTGAACATTTATCCCAGTCGTATCCAAAATTTAACTCAGGGAGATCTTCCTTTAGGAATACAAAATTTGGAACATCATCACCATAGTAAAAGAGCACATCAGCAACAAATAATCCTTGCTGAAGCAGGTAACTGCAACGATTAAGATAACTTATAAAATCTTTCGACTGTTTCCACCAGGTGACATTGGGATTAAGGTGAGTTCCGGCAAAGAATTCGTTGCCAGGAAGCCCGAATTCTTTCGGTGATGACATAAATGCGCACCACTCGATACGGTTGACTCCTGAACAGAAAACACGGTCTATATTACCCTTAAGCTCTTTTGGCGGACATTCCCACTGCGGCCCAATACTTGTTGGGCCTTCTGCAGCAACAAAACGTTTTCCATTTGTATGGGAAACACATGCACTTTGCTTTACGCAAAGCCGCTCATCATCCTTAATTCGGTGGGTATTAGATACTGCCCAGAATTCTCCTTGTGGAAAGTCGCTGATTCCCATTACTTTGAGAGCATCAATCGGTGCAGAATGAGGTCCGCCTGATTCGGGATGAATTCCCATTCCGTATTTATGTGCCAGATTGTAAAACAGTTGGTAGTGATTTTCAGCCACACAGTCGCCAATTGTTTTACGGAAATCGTGCAAAAAGCGGTTAGTCACATCACGGTTTTCGACAATCCTTCCTGCTAAGGCAGGCATATATTTTTGAATATCGTAACCTCTGAATTTTTTGAATTCTTCAGGAAAACTATTAGTCCAGCTTACCAGATTCATTTCCCAGCTATCGGTTTGAAGGAATCTTACACTTTTGCCAACAGACTGAGCAGCCTCTATCAAGGGAATAATAACGGTTTTGCTGAAAAGTTCAAAGGCTTTCGGGTTCAAATGATCAACCGATAAACCTTCCCATCCATCGCTATTTGTCGAAGTGCGGGCACCAGTACAGGTATAGCCGTAACGAATAATAGTCCAGTTTCCGGCAGGGGCGTTCCATTCAAGTTTTCCATTTTGATAGTTTGGGGTGAGGTCAATAATTTCGTTTTTGCCCACAGCTGTGTCTGTGACTTCGCCGGGATAATCTTCTCTCAATAAGTACAGCGGATAAATCCCTTTCCACCCGATTGGTTCATTGAATGATTTTTTCTTCCAGTTTTTAATAGCCTCATTTTGAACCGGAATGCCTTGTTTTTGAGGAATTGCCTGAACCATAATATCTTTGTAAAAAAGTTTTTGTTCAGGCTGAGGCAATTCCATGTTTATAGTTTTTCCGCCGGTAACATTTATTTCAGACCAGACTATTTTTTTCATGGCGAATTCGGGGGTAATCGAAGGGGCTCCGGGGTTCCATCCGCTTTGCACGTTCACGCTTAATTCGATTCCAATACGATCAGCTTCTCTGACTGCATGTTTGTAAAGTTCCATCCATTCCGGGCTCATAAAGACCGGGCCTGCAGCCGTTTTTCGGGCTACCTGGTAATTTGAGCTTCCTGCATCGAATATAGATGCACCGCCATAACTTTTGTCCTTCATCTCTTCAAGATCGCGGGTTATTGATTCTTTTGTTGCCATGCTGTTAAGCCACCACCAATAGCAACGAAGGCGTGATTCTGCCGGGGGATTTGCAAATTCTTTTACAAGTTGAGAAAAACTAACAGTCCGGTCAGTTTTCAAGGAATAGTTTTTGATTTGCCCTGAAACCATCATACTGATTAACATAACAGAAACGGTAACAAATAATTTCAACATTTTGATTAAAATTAGATAATAAAATAAATGGAAATTATTAACTATAAAACGAGGTTGTCTAAAAACCATATTTACAGTTCAGAGACAACCTTGTTTAGTGATTAAAAAAGTATAGACTATTTATCTTGCCCAACCTGGATTTTGATCCAATTTCACATCTTTATTGGTATCAATAATAGTTTGTGGAATCGGCCACGAATTGTAATTGAAGGTTAGAGTTGCCAGAGCTTCAGGCCAGTAAGCATATTTTTTGATACGGTCAGCAGCAATGGTTCCACCCATTCTCAATAAAGTGTTCCAGCGACATTCTTCGTAAATCAGCTCGCGTGCACGTTCATCCAGAATTGTGTTGAAATTGTCGTCCATGTCAGCGGCTGTCACAAGGTAGGTGCATTGTGCGCGAGATCTAAGTAGGTTAATATCGGCAGCAGCACCTGCTTTGTCACCACTACGTTGTTTTGCCTCGGCACGTAAAAGAATCGTTTCGGGAAGACGGATAAAATAGTCATCGCGGAATAGATTACTCATGATTTCACCATCAGCCAATCCGGTAAATTTATCAGTAGAAATTTTGCACGATACTGGATAACAGATGCTTCGGTTATTGTCATTGGTAGTAGCATCCGGACCTCCGGTATAGATTAAACTCCAGGGAACAATTTTTTTGAAATAAGCTGATGCGGGGATATTTGCTTTAAATCTTCTTCGGAAGGCCACATCAGAATTACGCATATCTGCACTCCATTTGTCAGCATAAACATTATCACGTGTGTACATCGTTGGTATTATCTGAGAAATGCCACGTCCACCAACATCTTCCAGTGTACCGGTTAAATGTCCTGTTGTCAAAGAGCGGAATACAGGTCCGTAAGTACGCGCATAAGGCAATTTTGAACGTTTATCTTCGGCCTTATAAGCGGCATAATCAATTTGCATCGCCCAGATACACTCGGTGTTTCCATCCTGATAGTTTACATTACCTTCCTGAAATAAATCCCAATAGTAGTTGGTAGTCTGTGCTACTGTATCTATAGGAGCACTTGCACTTCCGTTCTGATAAACGTTAAAAGAAATTGAGTTTGCACTTTTTCTGGTTCCAAAACGGGAAGTGATTAATTTATAGGTACTGCCATTAATTATTTTGTTTCCAAAACTTATTGATTTAGTGAATGCCGTTTGTGCTTCAGCGGCTTTACTATCGGATGCCAGCTGAGTTCCCATAGCCAGGTAAAGTTCGCACAGGTTGTGCTGAGCTGCACCCTTTACTATACGTCCACCTGCAACAGTTGTTTCCGGAAGGTCGTTTTCAATTGCTTCAAGCTCTGAAATAGCGAACTGATAGGTTTCAACCCGTGTTGCACGTTTATAATCATACTTTGGAATAGTAGTGATTTCGGTAACAATTGGAACACCACCAAAAAGTTCAGCCAGGTTGCGGTAAGCAAAAGCGCGGAAAAACCTTGCCTGCGCTACAGCATAAGCTTTTTCAGCAGCTGAAGACCACGATACCTGCGGCAATTCTGCAGCATATAACGCTAAATTGGCACGCGAAATCACATAATACCATGTGGTGTAATTTTCGTAGAAGTTAGCGTTGTCAGGATTAATAAGACCGTAATTGTTAAAGGTATTTGCTCTACGAATACTTGGCACGTCGAACATGTCAGTACCATTTCCCCTGAACACAAAGATCCATCCGGTTTCATCTGGATTTGCCCATAGATTCTTCAAATGAGAATATATGGAGACTAATACCTGATCAACCTGAGCAGAGGTTGAA
>CAILKW010000057.1 GCA_903834845.1 uncultured Bacteroidia bacterium
TATCTACCCCAAGGGCAAATCAGGCAGTAAAAGAATTATGTATGTTGCTAAACCAGACAGAGACCTATTATCCTTATACAAATTTGCTGCTTGTTTACGAAACAGTCGCGCCTTAATCTGCGATAGTCTTGGAGGTCTGAATATGTAAGAGCTGCTATTCAGCTCTTACCTTACCTGAACCCGAAATATTAGAATCAACTGAAGGATTTCCTCTGTAAATCACATTACCCGAACCAGAGAGACGAACAATTAGATTTTTAACGGAGTTCACCCAGCAATTTCCCGATCCTGATATTTTTACATCGACAATATCTGTTGGAAAATCTATTGCCTTGACATTTCCAGAGCCTGATATAGTAGCTTTTAGCTCATTGGAGGCTTGTTTTCCCAATAGATGAATATTTCCTGATCCTGAGATAGCAGCAGAAACCTTATCACCTTTAAGTCCATCAAGTTTAATATCACCGCTTCCGCTGATGATCAATTCAAGAATCCTGGAATCAATATTCCCTTCCGAAATGATTGAGCCTGATCCTGAAATAGTTAATCCATCAATTTGAGGAATAGTTATATAGATATCAATATTCCCCGGATTCCATTTACTAAATCTGGATTCATTAGGGTATCTTATAACTAACCTTCTCTCATTCACCTCAGTAATCACCTTCGCGAGGGTGGCCTCACTACCTTTTACTTCAACTGATTGGGTGTCTCCCTGTTTCAGATGAACAGTTGCGCTAATTCGTAAAGATACCTCTGTAAATGCTGAAACCTCTCTTGTTTGGCTGGTTTGAGCGATAACTAAACTTGATCCAGTAAAAATAAGGACTAAAATTAATGTGATAAATCTTGATTTCATATCTTTAAAATTTTAATGTTTACCTATAGGGACGGATAAAGAGAAAAAAAGTTGCATCTCAACAAAAATATTTAGCTGAGGTACAATTCGATTAATCCATTCGGGCAATTAAAATGAATCTCTCTTTTCTCCTCATCTATCATAGTTATGATTTCATCCGAGAAAGGAATCATAATTTCTGATTTTTGATTTTCGACTGTAATGACCCGATTACCCGAAAAATCATCAATTCTGCTTACAAGTCCAATATCTCCAAATTTAGCATCGAAAGCTTTCATCCCAATCAGCGTTGAGCTTTCTTCCATATCTTCAAATTCAATTACTTCATCTTCAAAAACATACACTTTGCATCCTACCAACTCTTTTGCTTTTGTCAGCGAATCAACCAACTCAAACTTGCAAAAGGCACTTTCATCGGTTTTGAATCTAAATCCCTCATCTTCAATAAAAAATGGAACCAATCCTCCATTGATTTCAACCAGAAGAACTTCAACTTCTTCCAGAGTTTCTAAAAAATCAATATCGAAGATCAGAATAATTTCGCCTTTAAGTCCGTGAGGTTTCTGAATATAACCAACCTCTTCGCAATCATCTTTATTTATTAGATACATAGCTTAATGAAAAGATAAAACTAAAAGAAACAAACAAAAAGGCGGTGGTAAAAACCATCGCCCCTTAAATTTTTCCGGTAATGCGTAAAAACAGCTTATGCTTCCTCAGGGTGTTCTGCAACAGCTGCCTGAACAGGTTTAGCGGCTGCAATAGAAGCAGCTTTTTTCTTTGCAATTTCAGCAAGGCGAGCTTCATTAACTTTAACCTCAGCTTTAAGGCGCTTTTTCAAGTCTTCATTAACTCCCGCTGTAAGTCCATCTTTTTTTGCCTGAACTGCATTTTCTTTTTCTTTCAACCAAGCATCAAACCTGATTTCAACTTCCGCAAGATCAAAAGCTCCTTTTTTTACCCCATCAAGCAGGTGTTTTTTCATCATAACACCCTTGTGCGACAAAATTGTGCGACAAGTATCGGTAGGCTGTGCGCCATTGTTTAGCCACGTAATGGCTTTATCAAAATCAAGATCGATGGTGGCAGGATTAGTATTGGGATTGTAAGAACCAATCCTCTCAATAAACCTGCCATCTCGTGGCGATCTGCTGTTTGCTACCACAATGTGGTAATATGCATGCTGTTTACGACCATGCCTTGCCAAACGAATCTTTACTGACATAACGTTTTACGTTAAAATTTATAATTTTATTATTTGCGCGGCAAAGGTACAATTTTAATTGTTACTAAAAATACCTGCATTATTTTTTGTTTAAACTAAAAACAACAGTTTTATACATACTTACAGTGAAGTGCTGTACATGGTTAGTATCAGAAAACAAGTTTTAAGAAAGCGAAATTTCCTGCGCAACTGTTTAATTAGATGAATCATCATATTAAAGTTCTTTTGGTTTACTCTTAAACGAGATAATTACACGGATTTGGTTATTTTTGCAGGTTGAATAAAGTAGGGTAAAATAACACTAAAACGGTATTGTGAAGGAGCACAATTATTATTTAAATTAATGAAAATGAAAAAATTACAATTAGTAGCCTTTGTGGCTTTGATTATGCTGGGTTTGTCGGGGTGTGAAAAAGTTAAGGTTGAAAATCAGGCCTCTGTTGATGTTTTCGTAAAGGCAATTAAAAATGCTCAGGGAGTTACTGTTTATACCCCTGTACATTCTGTGTTTTCATATAATAAAATGTCAACCGTAAGTGTAACATCACCAAGCGGTTCAACAACCCAACTTATTAATTTTGAAAACGGTGGGAATTCTTTTTTTAACGAACCGGCTGTTTCCGATTACCTTACAACAACACCCACTGTAGGCAGTTATTCCTATATTGTGAAATTTGATGACGGTGAGGAAAAAACATACACTAACGCACTGGCATCTACTGTTCTTCTGCCCGCAACCATAACCTCACTCGCTAAATCGGCAGGTGGTGATTCAGTTTATATTAAGTGGGACGCAATTACCAGTACACATGCTTATCAGTTAAAGATTATGAAGGGGACAACACAGATTTTTTATCAGCCTGCATTTGTTGATGGTAGTGTTCCTTTGAAAACCAACCTGAAATTAGGATTTCTCTTAAATACTTTAACAGCAAGTGGTCCGGGAACCTATACATTCGAACTGAGCGGATTGTTGTTCGAGTCAACAGCTTATGAATATATTCAGGCTATAAGTACTGCCACTAAAGACATTGCCCTTTAGTCGGGCTTAATTTTCAAAAAGGAACGATTTATACTTTAAAGAACAAAAACAAAACTATGGAAGAACAGAAAAAAGGATGGTCAAGAAGGCAATTTCTTGGAGCATCAGCTCTCGGAATGGCAGGGCTTGCAGTATTGCCGGGTATAGTTGGTTGCACCCCGCCGGTTGTTGACACCGACCTAAAATTGGGATTTATCGGATTAGGCCAGCAGGCAATGTTTCTGCTGAGCGGATTTTTGCAAATCCAGGGAGTTAAGGCTGTTGCCGGGTGCGATGTTTACGGAATTAAACGTAAACGATTCGAAAAAAGGGTGAACGCTTTTTATACCAAAGCAGGCAAGGAGGTTAAAATTGAGACCTACGAAAAATATGGCGATTTATTAGCAAGAACCGACATCAATGCTGTAGTAATTGCTGTACCCGATCATTCACATGCAATGATTGCCATCGCTGCCCTTAAAGCTGGAAAAGATGTATATCTTGAAAAACCTATGACTTTTACTATCAAGGAAGGTCAGGAACTGAAGAAAGTAGTTCGCGAAACAGGCCGGATTTTCGGTCTTGGAAGTCAGCAGCGTTCCGATCCAAACTTCCAACATGCAGTCAATCTTGTACAAACAGGAGCACTTGGAAAAATAACAAAGGTAAATGCTTATGTTGGTGCTCCCCCGAAACCATATACCCTTCCCGAAGAACCAATCCCTGCCGATCTTAACTGGGATCTTTGGTTAGGATCTCTTCCAACAACTATTCACTACAATAAAGAGTTAGATCCACCAATCACACTTGATCCCGATGTAAACGAAAAATTCTGGGGCGGCTGGCGTTGGTACAAAGAGATGGGTGGCGGATTCACTACCGACTGGGGCGCACACATGTTCGACATTGCACAATGGGGACTTGGTATGGATAAAAACGGCCCGGTTGAAATCTCTCCGATTGGCGATGGCAGCGAATATATTTCGTGGACTTATGCCAATGGTGTGGTAATGACCTCCGAACCATTCGATGAAAAGAAAACCAAAGGGGTTAAATTTATTGGTGAAACCGGATGGATTGAAGTCTCAAGAGGCTATTTTAATTCTTCCGACCCAAAATTCGTGTCTGCCGACAAACCAACAAGTGATGGACCTTATGAAACAAAAATTCCTCATCAGGTAAATTTCATCGAAGCGATAAAAGCTCGTATTGACCCAACTGTTCCGGTCGAAATAGGTCATAGCAGTTGTACTGTTTGTACTCTTGGGAATATTGCCTGTGAACTCAAACGCACAATCAAATGGAATCCAGAAACAGAGACATTTGTTGACGATACCGATGGTGCAGCAACAAAATTGCTTCATTACGAATATCGTACCGGTTGGAAACTCATTTAGATTGTTCTTATAGATCTTAACAATAGGGTGTTTCATTAAGTGAGACACCTTTTTTGTTTTCAATAAAAGTTTTTGAAATTATGTTTTTTATTATTTCCTTTGACATCAATAAATAAAAGGACAAAAGCCATGAAAAAAACAGTTATTATTTTCATAATGTTGGTAGCAATTGTTTCAACTAATGCTCAAATTAAGTTAAAAGCCCCAGGTGTAAAGTGGGAAACGAATTATAGTTTCGACAAATGCAATTCCTTCAAAATGGAATTTTACGCTAAAAACAATGAAGTGGCTATTCAAATTTTTGGTTCAGGCGGAGGTGCAAAACCATATTACAACGCAGGAGGTTTTAAATATCCCGCTGAGACGGACTTAAAAAAACTTGAAATTGTGCCAACAACAGAAACCAAACAAATCAATTATTTCACTTTTTAGATTCCACTATCATTACGTTTGTTTCCTATGAAAGAATCAAATCTGAATCCGTTTATCTCAAAGATTGAAAACAGCGTTTCGGAGCGCACAATCATCAAATTGACAATAAGTAATAGGAATTGCAAGGAAAATAAACTTTTAAAAGTATTTGTAAAACTTATTGAGATCAAACATGGTGTGAAATTATCATTTGTTTACAGATACGCTACTAATGATATTACCAAAAACTTTGGTGTACAGAAAGGTATAAATATAATCGTCAACTTACTGAACGATTTCAGCAATGCAATTCTGTTTACCTGCAATGAAGATACTGAATTGATTATCAGTAAAAAAGGATTTGAATTGAAACAGTCCGCCCCAAAATTCCAGGAAACCCCTTCTCTAAAACACGACCATCAAAAAACTGGATTAATTGATATAGAGAATAATGTCTATTTAAGGGAATTAGGTGTTACTACCTCGGAATGGAAGATAAAAAAAGATATGCACGATAAATTCAGGCAAATCAATAAGTTTATCGAAATATTTGATAGTCTGATTAATGAAGCTAACCTGCCTCCCAAAATTTATGTCGCAGATATGGGTTCCGGAAAAGGATATCTGACTTTTGCTGTTTATGATTTTCTGATTAATAAAACAAAATATACTCCTTTTGTAACCGGAATTGAATACCGGAAAGAGTTGGTTGACAGTTGCAATGTAATTGCCCAAAAGGCGAATTTTTCCAATTTGACTTTTAAAAGCGGAAGCATTGGAACCACCCAAACTGATAACATTGATGTTTTAATTGCCTTGCACGCCTGTGACACTGCCACTGATGACGCAATTTTTAAGGGAATTATAGCAAAGTCGGGCTTAATTATTTGCGCTCCCTGTTGTCATAAACAAATCAGAAAGCAGTTTAATGTGAATAACGAATTTACTTCTTTCTTAAAACATGGTATTCTCGAAGAACGGCAAGCAGAATTGATAACTGATGCAATCAGGGCTTTGCTAATGGAAGCACACGGTTATAAGACAAAAGTTTTTGAGTTTATTTCAAACGAACATACTGCCAAAAACATCATGATTGTTGGTAAAAAGACGGATGGCATTATTAACCGAGATGAAATATTAGAAAAGATAAAAGCTATAAAAGATTTTTACGGTATAAAGGAGCATTATTTGGAAAAATTACTCCAAAACCGTTGATATCCTATTTACAAAAGGTTATAAATGAATTAATTGGCCGATTCAAACTGCTGAAGAAATCTGACATCATTCTCAAAGTAGAGTCGTAAATCGTTGATACCGAATTTCAACATGGCGATTCTTTCGATTCCCATTCCAAAAGCAAATCCTGTATATTTTTTACTGTCAATTCCCGAAGCTTCAAGAACATTAGGGTCAACCATGCCACAGCCTAAAATTTCGAGCCATCCTGTGTATTTACAAACATTACATCCTTTTCCGCCGCAAATTGAACATGAGACATCAACTTCGGCTGAAGGTTCAGTAAACGGGAAATAGGATGGACGCATTCTGATTTCGGCGTTCTCACCAAACAGCTCTTTGGCATAATAAAGTAATGTTTGTTTAAGATCTGCAAACGATACATTTTCGTCAATATACAATCCCTCAACCTGATGGAACATACAATGAGCTCGATATGAAATGGCTTCATTTCTGAAAACACGACCCGGAGTTACAGTACGAATCGGCGGTTTCAGGGTTTCCATATCGTGAACCTGAACAGAAGAGGTGTGGGTTCGTAACAGCACATCGGGATTGCGCTGAATGAAAAAAGTATCCTGCATGTCGCGGGCCGGATGCTCTTCGGGGAAGTTCAACGCGCTGAAAACGTGCCAGTCGTCCTCTATTTCAGGTCCTTCGGATACAACAAAACCTAAGCGTTTAAAAATATCGAGTATTTCGTTTTTTACAATCGAGATTGGGTGACGAGTCCCTAATTTCATAGGTTCGCCGGGAAGGGTAAGATCAATGCCATATCCGCTTGATTTCTCCTCCTGCAGGCTTTCCTTCAACAGATTGATTTTACTAAGTGCAAACTCCTTCAACGTATTGACAGCATGACCGATCTCTCTCTTTTGGTCGGCTGAAACATGCCGAAACTCTTCAAACAATTTAGAGATTTCACCCTTTTTACTAAGATACTTAATGCGTAGCTCTTCTGCTTCTTCAACAGATTTGGCAACTATTCCTTCAATCTCCTGCTGTATTTCTTTGATGCGCGTTAACATTGCAATCCTTGTTTTGTGAGCTGCAAAACTACAAAAAATAAACAATTTTTTAGGATGATACGAAAGCTGAAATTATCGGAACAATTATGGAATGGTTTAACTTGAAATAAGGTAAATAAGGTTTAAAAACCATTTACTATTACCCCGGCTACTAAGGTGAAAATGAAAAAAATAAGATTTTAAAAAGGCACAAAACCATATTTTCCCTGCACAGAATTATAGAACAACAACTATATTTTCAAGCCAAAACAAACCTTATTTTCCATTATTATTCTGAAATTTAGTTAATTTTATAAATATTGCATGATTATTTCAGAATATTTCATGCATAATTTAATTTTTTTCAATACTTTTGTGAAAGAAATACATGGAATCGTTAAAACTACATATTACGTCTGGTGAAGTTTATCGTCGTTCTGATTTGGAATGTTTCTCCTCTGCCGTGGACAGGCATCTAAGCTTGTTGACTCAGGATGGAACGTTATTAAAATTGAGCCACGGACTTTATTATGCCCCTAAAAAATCGAAGTTTGGATTGGTTCCACCTAATGACATTGATATGGTTGAGCGTTTCCTTAAAGACGACAATTTTTTACTTGTATCACCCAATTCATATAATGCTTTGGGTTTGGGACTGACACAATTGTACAATACAACTTGGGTTTACAATCACAAGCGCCATGGTGAATTCTCATTGAATGGAAAGAAGTTCCTGTTCAAATTGAAATCCAGTTTTCCTAAAACCCTTACTACTGAATTTTTGGTAATTGATCTTCTGAATAATCTGGATAAATTAGCGGAGGACTCAGATCAAATCGTGAAAAACTTCTATAAAAACGCTGATCGCTTTAATGCCAATGAATTAGTAAAGCTATCCAAGTATTACGGCTCAGGATTCACAAAGAAATTGGTTCGTCTATTGATACGAAATATCAAATTAAACTATGCCTGATTTTCTTCATAACGACCCGGAATTCAAAGAACTTTTGGCTATTGTTGCTTCTGAACAAAAAATTGATACAGCATTGGTTGAAAAAGATTATTGGATCATGCACACTTTGTATGGGCTTAGTCTGCAAGGAATAAAATTTGAGCTAAAAGGAGGTACTTCACTTTCAAAAGGATTTGGTCTTATTCAACGATTTAGTGAAGACATTGATATTCATATTAGTACTAATTTTGGGTTGACTGTTGAAGGAAAATCAGACAAAAGGGGGATTAAAGAATCCAGAAAAGCCTTTTATGATAAGCTTACATCCGAAATTAAGATTGATGGAATAATAAACGTTGAACGGGATACAGCATTTGACGATACCGAAAAATTCCGCAGTGGAGGTATCAGGCTTTTTTACACAACTTTAACACCGGCATTGATCGGGTTAAAGGAGGGTATTTTGTTGGAAGCAGGTTTCGATACCGTAGCACCCAATCGGCCACTTGATATTTCATCATGGGTATTGGATTACGTGAAAAGTTTGGAAAATCCTTTTGATTTTATTGATAATACAGCAATAGGAGTTCTTTGCTATCATCCCGGATACACATTGGTAGAAAAACTCCAGACAATTGTCAATAAGTATCGTAAAGAAATAGAGAGAACTGAAAAGCCTCAAAATTTCATGCGTCAGTATTATGATCTTTATTGCCTTCTCAAAGATCGTGAGGTCAACGATTTTATTGGTACACCTGAATATATGGCTCATAAAAATGAATGGTTACGTGGAGCAGACAATGCTATACCTCTTTCGGACCACCCTGCTTTACTACTACCAGTTCCTGAAATTAGAAAATCATTTGAGCAACGTTATAAGGATTCATCCAGTTTATATTATAAGGAACAACCAGAATTTGAGATTATTATGGCCGGTATTAAGGAGCACATCCATAGATTTTAACGCAATTAAAAAACTATAAAAAAAATTAAGTAATTCTTGATGCAAAAATACTAACTTAGCAAAACTAAAATAAGGTAAATAAGGTTTAAAATCATTGACGAATACCCCGGCTACTAAGGTTAAAATGAACAAAAATAAGGTTTTTTAAAAGGTAAAACCATATTTTTCCAGCGCAGGATTATGGAACAACAACTATATTTTCAAAGAGATACCAAACCTTATTTTCCATTTTTTTCAACCTTAGTAACTATGGGTTTTCATTTATCCACAACCTTATTACCTTATTTTTATTTGTCAAAACCATAGTAGGTTTAGATGAATAATATTGGTTTGTTTTTAAAAAGAAATATTATATGTTCAACCCGCTTCGGGGTGGGTTTTGCGTTTTGTCCACTTTCCCTCGGTTTAGCAAGCTACACTTTAGGCTATTGACTCTGCCGATCTTCGATTCACGTTTAACCACTTCGTCGTTGCTGTAAGGTTTCATTCACTTTCCCCCGGTTTAGCAAGCTACACTTTAGGCTATTGACTTCGCCGATCTTCGATTCAGGTTTAACCACTCTGTGGTATCTGATTCGTGGCATCATCTTCAGAAAATTTCAGGTGCTGACAGTGCGGAGTATTTCTAATTATCGGTTATTTACCTATACAAAACGTATGAGCAAAAAATTGTAAGGGGTGCTACGTCCCTTGCACCCCTTACAATTTTTTTTGCAACTCACTCTTGCTCAAATGAAAAGTCGGAATGAACTGCCAATTCACCCTGTGAAATAAACTGCTTCTGATCTACATATTTTACAGGGTAAACTACGGGACGGAACCAGGGTGGAAGCCAAGGCTGCGGCTGCGGTAGTCGGGGCTGATGAGGTCGCGATAGGCCGTCCGGCAGTCCCGGGCAGTATCGCCCCAGCCACCGCCGCGAACAACGCGGTACGAACCGGAATTTGGCCCGGCGGGATTTTCAATTGTCCCTTTCGTTTTACATTCATCATAATATTTCTCGTCGTACCAGTCGCTGCACCATTCCCATACATTGCCGTGCATATTGTACAACCCCAAACCATTGGGCTGAAAATGATTTACCGGAACAGTATTTTGGCGATAAACTCCTTTCTTATTGTTATTATATGGATAATTTCCAGCGTAATTAGCCTGTTCGGTAGTTAAATTTTCACCTGTATTAAATGGTGTTATCGTTCCTGCGCGGCAGGCAAATTCCCATTCGGCTTCGGTGGGCAGCCTGAAAGTTTTGCCTGTTTTTACCGATAACCATTCGCAATAAGCTACGGCATCGTTCCAACTTACATGTACAACCGGATGGTTGTATTCGGCAGGTTCCCTTACTTTTCCTGAAACGCCAAAACGCCAGTTTATCCCTTTTTCTTTTTTCCACTCTTTTCCATTCCATAAATAGCTTCCATCGCCTTTTTCGGCATCAGTCAGGTAGTCATTTTCCTCAACAAACTTTTTAAAATCGGCAACCGAAACTGCGTATTTGCAAAGATAAAAATCTGAAAGTTTTACTCGGTGTTGTGATTCTCTTTCCTTTACTCTGTCAACTTCACTTTCGGGACTACCCATTAAAAATTGATCACCTTTTATTGGGACATAATTTGACAAAATAAGAGTGCTTAATCCAATTTCGGAGCAGAAAGACTTTGTCATGTCCATTCCCGAAAAATCAAATTTCATGGCAAAATCTATATTTTCAGAGATTTCTTTGGCAAGGAAAAATTCGAGAATTGATTTATGGGCGAATTTCCAATTTTGAGTTGCATCGTTGGTCAATAAAGATTTTCCATTTACTTCATCGGCAGACAATTCAATCTGAAACTCGTCTGCAATTTGTTTGGCTCTCTCTTTGGCAATGAGCAATTTACCATCATTAATCCAGTTATTGTAGATTTCTTTCGCAACTCTGTGTGACAATTTACGTAAGTTTTCAATAAAGATTTTTTGCTTGTTTTCCTTTTTCCACTTTTCACTTTCACGTATCAGCCATTTCTCAATAAGCACTTCATAAATTTGCCAGGTGCTTGTATAAATTTTGTTATCCTCAACCAGGTAATCAATATAACTCATCAGCATAGGGCGTGCCAACAGATTACTATTGTCTTTCACTATTTGTCGTGCAATATTTTTCTTTGCCCTGTTCCAAAATTTCAGAACACCATATTTTTTGTCGAGAAATTTGTTAATGTCAGAATTCGAAAATGGGAATATGTAGTATTTCTGCAATTTATATGATCCCTTACGGTTTGGCTTACTGATATTTAACTCATAATTATCGGCTTCTTGTTGAGGAAAATATTGAGTACGACATGTAATAACAACGTTTTTATACGCCCAGGTAGCACTTACAATTTGATGAATCCTGTTATTAAAAGCTGTTTCGTCAGTAACAGATTTATCTTTCGAAAAAATAAAAGGATCTTCATCCAACCCATCGAGTAAAAGAATTGTATTATTTACATCATATTGTTTCGTACTTTTTAACCTTTCCAATACATCAACTGGATTATCTTTATCAGGACTTTGAAACCTCAGTAACCTGACTGAATATTTTTCGTTAAAATTAAACAATGAATAATTTCTAAGATACAGATTAACCATAAATGCAGTTTTACCCATTCCTGAATCTGCAAGTACAAGATAAAACTTCTCATTTTCGACCTTTTCGTTAAACGAGGTTTTCAGCATAAATTTAATCAGAGGAAAAGGATTCCAGCCATGTTTATATGCTTCATCAGGGTTATTACACCTGTTTGGTGAAATTCTTGTTGCCTTTGTCTGAATAAAAATATCGCTTAGGTCTCGCAAATAAAGGTAATCAAACTCCGGTTTTAAGTCTTTGGCAGCCTTGGTAATTTTGTACCAATCCTCAAATTTCTTTACACTTGTCACTATAAAGTAAACCAAAATACCTGATACAATCAATGATAATATATTACTGATTTCCTCGGTAAAACCAATGAGCATGAAAAATTTACCAAACGGTATCAATTTCAAGATATTTTCAGCTATATCCATAATGCTTTTATTTACAAACTTACTGAATTCCTGTTTTACAACGAATTGTTTTTGATAAAATCAATTATTTCATTCAGGTAACAAAAAGCCATACCTACTACAGTATCTGCAGCACCATAATAGACTGCTACTTTTTCGCCATCACAAAGAGCTGCACACGGGAATACTACATTGGGAACATCGCCGGTAAGTTCATACAGTTCAGCCGGTGCAAGCAGGTAGGGTTTTGTTCTGTACAGCACCTTGTCAGGATTGTTGGTGTCGAGAAGTGCAGCACCCATTGAGTACCGGAAACCGTTACAGGTATTGATTACACCGTGATAAAACAACAGCCACCCTTCGGCGGTTAAAATTGGTACCGGCCCTGCTCCAATTTTGGTACACTGCCACGCACTTTCGGGAAAAGGGGTAACTTTCATTACACAACGATGCTCGCCCCAATATTTCATGTCGGGGCTGTAACTGATGTAAATATCACCAAATGGTGTATGTCCGTTGTCGCTCGGACGGCTGAGCATGGCATATTTACCGTTAATTTTCTGCGGAAATAATACCCCGTTTCTGTTGAATGGGAGGAAGGCATTTTCGCACTGATAAAACGATACGAAATCGAAAGTATATGCAATACCGATGGTTGGTCCGTGGTAGCCGTTGCACCATGTTACCCAATAGCGGTCTTCGATAAACGTAACACGGGGATCGTACTTGTATTCCGATTCGATCATTTCGGTGTTTCCAGCCTTCATCGAAATAGGCTCATGATTGATGTTCCAGTTCAGACCGTCTGTACTAAAACCGGCAAAGATATTCATCTGCACCGCTTTATTGTCGCAACGGAAAACCCCTGCAAAACCATCGCCAAACGGCACAACGGCACTATTGAAAATACTGTTCGAGCCGGGAATATGATAACGTCCGATAACGGGATTTTGCGAATAACGCCACATAACATCAGTTGAGCCTTCAGGCTTGTTTTCCCAGGGAATTGTAATTGTAGTTTTCATGTTATCAAAGAATTATAATTGATTAGATTGTTTTTCAATATCATCAGTCTCGGGATTTCCGAAAGGGACAAACCAGGCAACCAGAAATGAGGGAATAGTTGCTACCAACACCCACATAAAGAAGATCTTGTACCCTATCCAGTCGCTGACATAACCGCTAAGCATCGAAGGGATCATAAACCCGAGGTTCATAATTCCTGAGGCAAAAGCGTAGTGTGCCATTTTGTATTTACCGGGTGCAACCTGCTGCATCATAAACAGCATTAAACCGACAAAGCCGAATCCGTAACCAAAATACTCCAGCACTACTGCCGATCCGATAATATACAAACTTGTCGGCTGCACAATAGCGAGAAACGAATAGACAGCAAAAGGGATATTAAAACAACAGCAAAGGACAAACAATGCTTTTTTCAGACCTCGACCCGAAATAAAATAACCGCCAAGAATAGAACCAAGTACGAAAGCTGCTGCTCCGAAAACGCCGTAAACAATTCCAATTTGCGAAGTGGAAAGTCCAAGACCACCGGCATCGCGTGCTGCTTTAAAAAATAGTGGTGCAATTTTAATGGCAAAACCCTCGGCAAACCGGTAAAGTATAATAAAACAGATATACCAGACTATATTTTTTTTGTCGAAAAAAGATTTGATTACATCCTGCAAGGTTTGCATCCCTTCGCGAAGCGATTTCACCTCACTCGCAGCACCACCTGAAGGAAGCATCCTAATATGGTATAAACCAAGTGATACCATCACCGCACCATAAACACACATAACAACCATCCAGGCAGGAACTACTCCAAATCGGGTTTCCAGCTCGCCTGCAAGATACACAAAAGCTCCGCCGGTCAATATTTTAGCAAGGTTGTATGCTGCTCCCTGCCAGCCTATATACTTTGCCTGATCTTTGAGAGTCAATACATTAAGATACACACCGTCAGTAGCAATGTCGTGAGTTGAACCACTGAAAGCAACCACTGCGAGCAATGCAATAGCGTACCTGAAAAAATCGTTCAGAGGGAGCGAAAGTGCTACTAAGCCGAAAATAATACCAGTAGCCAACTCTGTTATAATTACAAAATGTTTTTTTGTTTTGAACATTTCGAGGAACGGACTCCACAAAGGTTTCAAAGTCCAGGGCAGCATAATTAAGGAAGTCCAGAATGCGATTTGAGAGTCGGAAATCCCTAAGTTTTTGAACATAAGAGCCGATGCTGTGGCAATGGCGACGAAAGGCAAACCCATTGCAAAATAGACCGAAGGAATCCAGGTTGCGGGATGACGGTGTTTAGCTTCTGTAAATGACATAAGTTATTGTTTTTCTGTTTAATAGAGTATAGATTAATCTTATTTTAAATACTTGTTTATCGTGTTGAGCAATTCGCTTTTATAGTCAAGGCTATACTCCCAAAACATAGCACCTCCTAACCCTTTTTCCTTTACAAAACGCAATTTCAAGGCAAGGGAAGTTGTATCTTCAAAAGAAATAAATCTGCAGGAATCGTTGTTCCATAGATAAGGAGCCTTTGCTGCTTCGTCCAAAATTTTTACGAAGTTCTTATTCATGTATTTATCAATGATGATGTTGTAGTCAACAATTGTACCGACAGACTTTGCTTTTTGGTACAACCCGTTATTTTGTTGCGTGACACCAGTCCACATCCTGCCATAAAAAGGAATTCCCAAAACGATTTTTTCGACAGGAACTCCAGCCTTTAAATGGCCGTCAACCGATGTTTGAATACTTTTATGAAGGGAATTGACATTCGCTGATAGATTTAGATTAGCATGGTGACCAGTTACTGAATCGAGCCCGCTGTAAAAATCATAAGTCATAATATTGATAAAATCGAGATGTTTCTGTGCTTCACCAAGATCGGTATGATCAATATATAGCTGATCGCCTCCACTTGCAATTGTCAACAGGTAATGAATACCTGATTTGGCTTCCAATTCTTCTAACTGTCGGCGGATCTCACCTAATAACAAGGTAAAATTCTGTTTGTCTTCGGGGCGAAAAACATTATCCTCACCAATTTGTCCGGGGTATTCCCAATCGAGATCAATACCATCCAATTTATATTTCAGCATCAATTCGATGGCACTTCCTGCGAATTTTGACCTTGACTCGGGAGTTAAGGCCGCATCCGAAAACCAGTTCGACCACACCCAGCCGCCAATAGAGATAAGGATTTTCAAGTCGGGATTTTGTGTCTTTTTCCCTACTAATTGTACCAGATTTAACGAATCGGTTTTCAGTCTAAGCACGATTTTACCTTGATCAATATCTGCAAAAGCATAATTTATATGGGTCAATTTACCGGCATCAACATTTTGAACCGGCATACCTGTCCATCCTGCCACGTAACCGACTATTTTGTATTCCGGTTTTTGGGCCACACGATTTGTGGTTTTTCCTGAGTTATTACATTGATTAAGACCTAAAATACTCCAAACGGGTAAAGTAAATAATAGAAATCGCAGAAAAATGTTTTTCATGTTTTTATGAAATTTAGTTTATCATTTAAATTCAAATTCGATTGTCAAAAATAATATAACTAAATCTATATTTTTCATAAACAGAAAAGGATATCAAGGTTAATTTGATTGTGGTATTACATTTTCTATCTTCGCCGTACTTTTGGGTTCAGATTATCTATTTGGGATATTTCATGTTGTCAAAGGTGTTAATTTGGTTTGTTACAACTGTTTAGATACTTTTAAGCAATATTATATGAATATTAAAAAGTTCAAATTTAACCCTGTTGAGGTTAACGCCATCGTTTTATGGGACGACACGAACGAATGTGTGATCATTGATCCAGCATGTTTTTATCCCGGCGAAGAGCAGCAACTAAAGTTGTTTATCGAAACTCACCATTTAAAACCTGTAAGGTTACTTAATACACATGGCCATTTCGACCATTTGATGGGTAACAAATTTGTTGAGAAAACGTGGGGTTTAACGAGTGAAATTCACAAAGAAGACATTTTTCTTGTCGAACAAGCTGCTAATCAGGCGATGATGTTCGGTTTGCAGATGGCGAAACCCACATTGCCGGGTCGTTTTTTTGAAGATGGTGAAGTACTTACTTTTGGAAATTCAGCCTTAAAAGTGATTTTTGTTCCGGGACACTCTCCGGGCGGAGTGACTTTCTATTCCGAAACAGACAAATTACTTATTGCTGGTGATATCCTGTTTTATGGCTCCATTGGCAGAACCGATCTGCCGCGTGGTAATCATGAACAGTTGTTAACAGGGATAATGGAAAAACTTATGGTGCTTGATCCTCAGGTAAAGGTTTATTGCGGACATGGCTCGGAAACTACTATTGGTGCTGAAAAAAGGAGCAACCCGTTTTTGAATTGAAGAAAATCATTGGAACCACCAAGTTCAGGTTAAAATTCATTTCAATGATTCAAAATATCATGTTTTAATCTTTTAAAAGGTGTTAAAATTGCACCGTAAATACTATAAACATATACCATGGCAATAGATAAATTTGTGAGCCGACATATCGGACCACGTGGAGAAGACATTCAGGAGATGCTTAAAGTAATTGGTGTACAGTCTCTTGATGAATTAATAGACCAGACAGTTCCGGCGAATATCCGTCTGGAAAAACCTTTAAACCTTTCGAACGGACTGACAGAACGGGAGTACTACCGGAAAATCATGAAATTGGCTAAGAAAAATAAAGTTTTCAACACATATATTGGGATGGGGTGGTACGATACAATCACACCGGCGGTTATACTCAGGAATATCCTTGAGAATCCTGTGTGGTACACTTCATATACTCCATATCAGGCTGAAATTTCGCAAGGCAGATTAGAGGCTTTATTGAATTTTCAGACCATGGTTTGCGAAATGACAGCAATGCCACTTGCCAATGCTTCGTTGCTCGATGAGGCAACCGCTGCTGCCGAATCTATGCACATGATGTACAGTCTTCGTTCGAGGGCACAGGAAAAAGCAGGGGCAAATGTTTGTTTTGTTGATGAATTGATATGGCCTCAAACACTTGATGTACTGGTTACAAGAGCCGAACCGCTCGGTATAGAACTCAATATCGGCAATTATAGAGAAGCTGTTCCCGGTGAAAATTGGTTTGGTGCAATTTTACAATATCCCAATTCTAACGGTGAAATAGAGGACTACGCCGGTTTCACAAAAACGGTTCAATCAAAAGGGTGTAAGGTGGCAGTAGCAACTGATTTGCTTTCACTTGCACTGTTAACACCTCCGGGAGAATGGGGAGCCGACATTGTTTTTGGTTCGTCACAGCGTTTCGGTGTTTCGATGGGATATGGCGGCCCAATTGCTGCTTTCTTTGCCACACGTGATCAATTCAAACGCGATCTTCCGGGTAGAATAATTGGTGTATCGAAGGATGTAAATGGAAAAAATGCCTTGCGCATGGCACTTCAGACGCGCGAGCAACATATAAAACGGGAAAAAGCAACTTCGAATATTTGTACAGCTCAGGCTCTGTTGGCAACGATGGCCGGAATGTACGCTATTTACCATGGTCCGGAGGGGATTAAGGCAATCGCGGAAAGAGTGCACAACATTGCAGGTCTTTTATCGGACGAGATAACCAAACTTGGCTATAAACAGATGAATCAAAATTACTTTGATACTATACGCATCGGTTTACCACGCCACGTAAAGCGGGAGGATATCGAATGGCTGTCGCTTGACCTTGAGATGAATTTCCGCTATTTCACAAATGGTGAGGTTGGCTTGAGTATTGATGAAACGACTAACATTGAGGATATTAACTGGATAGTCGAGGTTTTCGCTAAAGCTGCCAACAAACCTGTTCCTGTTATTTCATCAATTACTGAAGGTTTATTTATAGATTCAAGTTTTCTTCGTAAGACGGGATTTCTAAAACAGTCGGTTTTTAGTAAATATAGGTCGGAAACCGAAATGGCTCGCTACATCAAGCGGTTGGAAAAGAAAGATATATCGTTGGTTCATTCGATGATTTCGTTGGGTTCGTGTACTATGAAACTTAATGCTGCTACAGAAATGTTACCTCTCAGCTGGATCGAATTTAATGGAATTCATCCCTATGTTCCTAAGAATCAGGCGATGGGATATCACGAATTGATGGAAGAGTTGCGGCGCGATCTTGCGGAAATCACCGGTTTTGCCGATATTTCGCTCCAACCCAATTCGGGTGCTGCGGGCGAATATGCAGGGTTGCTCGTGATTAGAGAGTATCACAAAAGTAGGGGAGAGGGGCATCGGAATGTGGCTTTGATACCATCTTCAGCACATGGAACCAATCCTGCAAGTGCTGTAATGGCTGGCATGAAAGTGGTTGTTGTGCCATGTGATGATTTTGGAAATATTGATGTCGCAGCACTAAGAATAAAGGCTGAAGAGTATAAAAATGATCTTTCATGCTTTATGGTAACTTACCCCTCAACTCACGGTGTATTTGAATCTTCGATAACCGAAATGTGCAGCATTATCCATCAGTTTGGTGGTCAGGTTTATATGGATGGTGCCAACATGAATGCTCAGGTTGGTCTGACCAATCCAAGCCGGATAGGTGCTGATGTTTGTCACTTGAACCTTCATAAAACGTTTGCCATTCCTCACGGAGGTGGGGGGCCGGGTGTCGGTCCTGTTTGCGTAGCAAGTCACCTTGTTGAATTTCTACCTGCTCATTCTGTTATGAATAACGGTCATGTTGGAATTCACGCTGTCTCGGGTGCTCCTTGGGGGAGTGCCTCTGTTTTGACCATTACTTATGGGTACATAAAAATGCTTGGCGCCGATGGACTTACCGAAGCCACCAAAATTGCAATTTTAAATGCCAATTACATAGCTGCCAGATTAAAAGACAATTACGGCATTTTATATACGGGTGAAAACGGACGTGTAGGTCATGAGATGATTCTCGAATGTCGGCATCTGAAAACCGGTTCGGGCATTTCGGAAACTGATATTTCGAAGCGATTGATGGATTATGGATTCCATGCTCCTACACTTTCTTTTCCGGTACATGGAACGCTGATGGTAGAGCCAACCGAAAGTGAATCGAAAGAGGAGCTTGATCGTTTTATTGATACAATGAATGCAATTTTCAACGAAATCAAAGAGGTTGAACTTGGAGTTGCTGATGTAGAGGACAATGTTTTGAAGAACGCGCCACATACTGCTGAAATGCTTACTGCAAACGAATGGAAACATGTTTACACACGCGAAAAAGCGGCTTTCCCTCTCGAATGGCTTCGTGAGAATAAATTCTGGGTACCGGTAGGGCGTGTAGATAATGCCTGGGGCGACCGTAATCTTTTCTGTACCTGCGAGCCGCTCGAAAACTATAAATGACAGAAATAGTTAATTTCAAAAAAATGGTCTTATTTCCAAATGCGAAGATTAATATTGGTCTGAATATTCTCCGGAAAAGAGCGGATGGATATCATGAACTTGAAACAGTATTTTATCCGATAGGATTAAAAGATGGTTTGGAATTCATTGATAATAAGAAAAATAAAACCGTTTTTTCAAGTTCAGGTCTTTCTCTGAATATATGTTCGGAAGAGAATATTGTCATAAAAGCGTATCGTTTGCTTGCTGCCGACTACCGGCTTCCCTGCCTTGATATTCATTTGCACAAAGTTATTCCATTCGGAGCAGGCTTAGGTGGTGGTTCTGCCGATGCAGCTTTTATGCTTAAAGGGTTGAACGATTTTTTTGAATTGGGATTAACTCACGATCAATTAAAGGTTTACGCTTTAAAATTGGGTGCCGATTGCTCTTTCTTTTTGGAAAATAAACCAGCCTTTGCCAGTGGGATAGGGGAGGAGCTTCAAACCATTGATTTCTCTTTAAACGGATTTTACATTGTTTTGGTAAAACCTCCGTTTGGAGTTGGAACAAAAGAGGCTTACGCTGGCATCAAACCTGCAATTCCGCAATTCTCATTGCTGGAATCAATTTTTCAACCATCCGACAAATGGCAGAATTGCATTGTAAATGACTTTGAAACATCTGTATTTCAACTATTTCCCGAAATTTCAAGCATAAAATCCAAGTTAATCGAACTCGGCGCTGATTACGCATCAATGTCGGGTAGTGGCTCTTCCGTATTCGGATTATTCAAAGGAGAACCACAATTTTCAAATAAAGATTTCAATAATGATTGTTTTATTTGGAAAGCATGGATTTAATTGGATTTTTCTCAATAAATTTGTAAGTCAAAAGGTACATTGGCGACTATAAAGTGGAGACCAGAAACCACTCAACAAAACGGGGCAATACCGAAAAGCCATACAAGTAGGGAATAAAATGAAAACTTATGAGCTTAAAAACAACTCAATTTAGTCCGGCACGCCACGGATTTCATTTTTCGAACAGGTTTATTGATCAGACCTTTTCAATCACATTTCCATCTTTGAAAATTCCCGGGCTTCCGCCATTTCCGGGTAAAACTGTCACCAAAGAATTTGGTGGTAGGTGTGCAGGCATGTCGTATGCTGCCCTTGATTATTATTGGAACATAAGCTCTGTTCCTACACATACACAGAGCGATTTCGGAAGCGGAAATGTAGTACCGAATTTAAGTAATGGTCTCGGTCAATATATTGATAACCGTCATAGAACATGGAATAGTCCTGATCCTTCTGCTGATGAAAAAACGGCTCGTATAATTTTACTCCCACGGGAAGATTTACTTGGTCCCCCAATACCAGAACATGAGCCAACTTTATCTGAACCATTCCCTCCATTATATAAACCTGTAGTCGCTAAGGGGTCATATAACTTCACTCTCTCTGAATTAAATGGCATAAGGTCTCAGATAGATCAAGGCAACCCAGTACCCATTAATCTTGTTGCAGACCAGACTATTGATTCTGTATCCGGCGGTAATCATGCTGTTGTAGCCTATGGATACGATGAAAGCAGCAATGATCTGTATGTTTATGACTGCAACTATCCCGATGTTATTTGTTATATCAGGGCAAATGATGGAGTGCGCTCTTTTGATACTTACATTCGCGATAACGGTGGGTGGACAATGAAAAAAACATGGAAAGGATACTTCCGGAAAGATTATTCCCGGATTGTACCACCCTACTTTGATCTTACTATTAAGGAAAGCATCAAATGTAAAGACAGTTCGGGCAACATTATTAACCGGATTGTACCGGGTGAAAAAGTAACTGCGCAATATAAAGTCGTTAATAGTGGTCAATATACTGTACGTTTGCGTCACTATTATTTCAGTGTGCTGAAAGTGAATAATGAAGGTGACGAAAACGGTGTCAATGAAGATGGCCATATTGGTGTTCGGGATACCGACACTAATCCTGGAAACGACATAACTCTTGCACCGGGTCAGGAATATATTGTTTCAAAAATAAGTACAGTTTTCTCCCTTGAAGGTATTTATCGGATTGCAGCTTCTTTTAAAACCATTCAGGAAGAATGGACATGGGGCTTCCATACCCAACAAAATGAGTCTTCGAAAATTTGGCTTAGGGTGATACACATTGATTTTACGTGGGTTACAGCAGCATTGTCCCCAATTGGACAAATGGAAATTTTTGGAAGAGGATCCGACAACGGAATATATCACAAGTGGCAACAGGCAGGAGGAGTTTGGCACAGCCCTGACACTTTGGGAGGTGGTATTACTGATAATTGTCTTGCAGCAGCAAATTTTTCAAACGGTAATTTGCTGATAACCCATAGAGGAATGGATAAAAAGCTCTACTATAGGGTTTTGGCATCTGGCGGCTGGGATATGGGGTGGAACTGCCTTGAAGGCGACCTTTCAGGATCTCCGATACTTATGCTTACAAGACCCCAAGGGAAGATACGGATAATAGCATCCTTTAATGATGGCTCACTTCGTTTCAGAGACGAAACCATTGGGGGATGGACTAATTGGGCTCCTCTTTAGAAGCATTGAAAACGAACAGGAACAAGAAGGAAAACAATAAATGGAAAATTAAACTTAATTAATATAATTTCTTTAAAACCCGCAGTTTTTAACTCAATCAACTTCAGAATTTCTAATATTATAATCATGAAAAAGCATCTCCATTTTAGGTTTTTGATTTTAGGCTTGTCAGTTTTTCTATGTTCTCAATCTGTGACAGCTCAGAAATCGGAGGTAGAACCCGCCTCAAAACTTCAAAAAATTATCGTGTTTACCGATAAGGCTATGATAACTAAAGATGCCTCGTTTTCTGTAAAGAGAGGTGAAAACACTGTCAGAATATCAGGAATCACTCCGTATTTAATTGATCAGTCCGTTCAGGTTAGTTTGTTGGGGCAAACGGATATTGCTATTTCAGAGGTGACGGTTGAAGAGACATTTTTGAAAAAGACAGATCAACCAGCTATTCAGAAACTTGAATCGGAATTAAATATTGTTAAAAATCAGATCAAAGAAGGATCAAGCCAGCTTGCTGTAATCAGAAGTGCAAATGATTTTCTTACGAAAGTTAATCCTTTCCCTCAAAACCAAAAGGTAACAACGGTCGAAATGGATGCTCATGCCAAATATCTTGAAAAATCGCTGACAGCAAACTTTGAAAGAATAACCTCCATCGAATTAAGGCAGACAAAACTATTGATGGAAAAGGAAGCCTTGACGAACGAATTGGAAAACCTGAAAACAGATAAGAATAAAAGCAAAAATATTGTGTTACATCTGCTTTCGGCTGATGACAAGACAGGTATAAAAGTTGGCTTTACCTATATTACGACTCAGGCTGGCTGGTCATCACAATACGAAGCAAGGGCCGATTTCAAAACATCAAAGATTGATTTCAACTATTTTGCATCAATTTGGCAATCAACAGGTGAAGACTGGATGGATGCAAATCTGGAAATCTCGACTGCCAGACCTTTTGTTTATGGCAATATACCTGATCTTTCGGGCTGGTATCTTGATGTTTACACACCCAGAATATATCGTTCAAAAGTCGGAGAAGCTTATGGGCAACCTGGTGCGCCACAAGCAATGATGGCAAGTGCACCCCTTCCGGTGGTTAACGACTTATTTAAAGAAACCGAGATAAAAGAAGAAAATACCTCCTTTAGTTTTGTGATTCCCCGAAAAGTTGATATTATCTCTGACGGACAGCCACACCGCGTTTCAATAGCAAAAGCTAATGAAGAGGCTAAATACACCTGGTTCTCGATTCCCAAATTAGTTCAAAATGCTTTTCTCAAAGCCACAATGAAAAATCCTTTTACATTTCCTTTATTGTCAGGCTCTATAAGTGTCTTTTTTGATCAAAAGTTGGTGGGAACAACATCCGTCAATGAGGTTATTCTACCGGCAGGAGAATTGAATTTATCTTTGGGAATTGATGAAGGAATTAAAATTGAACGTAAACTCCAAAAGAAATACACCGATTATGCAGGTCTTTTATCAAAAGAAACAACCATGTATTTTGAATATTTGATAGAGATAACCAACAGTAAAAGCAAGGAGATAAAAATGGACTTGACTGACCAGTTTCCTGTTTCAAGAAATGAAAAGATAAAAGTTGAAACCGAAGCACCAAAGGACGGCGATGCTACAATTGATGAGGAAGGAAAAATTTTGTGGAATATCACACTTTCACCGGGGGGAAAGAAAAGTATTCCTGTTAAATTCAAAATTACCTATCCCAAAGATTTGACAATTAACGGACTATAAAACTAAACTATGAATAAACAATCAAAAGTATCAGGCAGAAAAGTATTAAACGGAATAATTTCAATTATTTTTTTGCTTGTCATAGTTTCCTGTCATCCTCGTCCCGAGAAAGTTCTAATCCCGAAACCGGCAGATTTCAGGTTTGAAGAACAGGAAATTCAACAAATTCAGCAAGGGTATAAAGATGGAAAATTTACCATTAAAGAAGTAGTACAGGCATATTTGGATAGAATTGAGGCAATTGATAAGAACGGACCGCAATTACATTCTATTATTCAAATTAATCCCGATGCAATTCAAATCGCAGAGGAATTAGATCGTGAAATGAAGGCAGGGAAAATACGAAGTCAATTGCATGGCATTCCTGTTGTTTTGAAAGACAATATAGATACTCACGACAAAATGGCTACTACCGCAGGTTCTCGTGCTTTGAAAAACTCTTATCCATTAAAAGATAGTTTTATATCTGAACGGCTGAAAGCAGCGGGAGCTATTATCATTGGGAAGGCAAATTTAAGCGAATGGGCAAATTTCCGTGGTCAACTCTCTACAAGTGGCTGGAGCGGTTTCGGAGGACAGACCAGAAATCCTTATGATCTAAGCCGTAATCCATGCGGGTCAAGTTCGGGCTCAGCAGTGGCAGTGGCAGCAAATCTTACAATGATTGCTATTGGCACCGAAACAGATGGCTCTATTGTATGTCCTTCGCAGACAAATGGAATTGTTGGTATTAAACCGACAGTTGGCCTTATTAGCCGTTCGGGTGTAATCCCTATTTCATTCACTCAGGATACACCGGGACCTATGGCACGAACTTTACGGGATGCCGCTATTTGTCTTGGATTATTGGTTGGTATAGACTCTGCTGATCAAAAAACATTAGCAAGTAAAGGAAAATATTATAGCGATTATGCTCAATTTCTAAAAGAAGTTGGGCTAAAAGGGAAAAGAATAGGTCTTTACAAAGCCCCGTTTGGTGTTAATTTTAAGGTTGATACATTGATGCAACAGGCTGTGAATACTATGAAAGGCCTTGGAGCTGTGATAATTGAGATTGATAATATTTACGACAGGAAGGTTGACAAATATTCGTTTGAAATTATGTTGTACGAATATAAGGATGGATTAAATAAATATTTTCAATCATTGGGTTTCGGAGCACCAATTAAAAGCCTTGAAGAGTTGATAGCGTTCAACCTTACAGATTCGTTGGAATTAAAATACTTTAATCAAAGCTACCTCGTCATGGCTCAGAAAAAAGCAAATCTATCTTCACCTGAATATCAGAAAACATTGGCTCAAATGTTGAAAGGTTCGAGGGATGATGGAATAGACCGTGTGATGAATGAGCATAATCTGGATGCAATTATTGCTCCGTCAGGAGCTCCTGCATGGGAAACTGATCTAATCAATGGAGATAGTTATCAACTCGGAAGTTCATCAGCTGCTGCACAAGCAGGATATCCTAACATCACAATACCAATGGGTTTTATAGATGATTTACCTGTTGGAATCTCCTTTTTTGGAAGAGCCTGGACTGAACCGCTGCTATTGGAAATTTCTTACGCGTATGAAAGCGCAACAAAACATCGCAAAGCACCATTATTTCACCATTAAAATATACGCAATTGGAGACTTTCGGTGCCTATGCAGAAATATGCCAATTGCTTATGTTTTATTACTTCTTAAAAAAGAAAAATGGCCTATTTTGTGGACATTGAATTCGAATACGAAGTCCCTGAGAGTTCGGATGCTGCAAAAAGAAGTTAGCCGGTGCGTTGATTATTCAATAGCAATTTTGATAAAATAAATAGCCAAAACTACCAGTTCATTAAACCTAACCCAAGTGTGAACGGGAACATTTCTGGTCCGCGACCACTTTTGTAAAAAGTTGAGAAATAATAGGTTCCGAAAAGATTGATTCCTTTAAACCCGAAACGAGCGGTTGCTCCATAGCGGAAAGGATTGATATTAAAATCGTTACGGCTTTTGGTTTTGTTACCGTCTTGTTTTATTTTGGTATGCGATCCAATTTTTAAACCACCAATCAAGCCCCCCGAAAAATAGAGCTGTTTTTCGTGATCACCCACAGGAATCTGAAACTCAAGA
>CAILKW010000058.1 GCA_903834845.1 uncultured Bacteroidia bacterium
ATCTTGAGCATATAGCACATTTTTAGCGTTGGCCTTTCTGGCCTTTTCTAAATTAAAGATTTCAGGATACTTGTACTGATCATTTAAATTCTCCACAAATTCAAGGTCTCTTCTCAGAACAAAACCGGGCACTCTTCCTTTGATGGTCAGATAATTTTCGGTAGTGAGAAAAGATTCAATATTATGTGGAGTTGAAAAACTTATGTTGCCATTTATCATGTTTTTTTTATCTGCACTAACCCTCATTGCGACCAAATGATCAGGATAACTGGCAAAATACTCACGTTTATAATTTGTATTGCCTGCTTTAAAATTGACAAAAGTTTTAGCCTTTGAGAGATCCAATACTCGCTCATAATTTGTTATTTTTCCAGGCAAACTAAAATTTATCCCTATTTCTCCAAGCGGCTGAAAGCATTGTTGAGCCCTTCCAAGCCAATCACTTCTTACAATTTTCCTTGCTTCTTCGTAATTTTCCTGGTGAATTAATGAGACTACTTCATTGTATCTTTTTTTGATGTCAATTGTTTTGTAGGTATAATTTGGATCTCCAGAAAATAGTGTGCTTTCATTTAGTTGGATTTTTTCCTTGAGAGGATCTCCAAAAACCATGGCCCCCATATAGCCATTGCCGATAGGTATTGCCTCTGTCCAAAAGGATGCAGGTTTATGATAATGTATTTTTAGATTCTGATTCTCAGTTAAAGATATTTTGCTGTCAGTCTTACTATACAATTCAGTTGATAATAAACATAATAAGTAAATACAAACGTATAGATTGATCGTTTTCATCATTAATTGATACTAAATTATTGAAGGCGGCGTATGTTTTTTTGATACTGTACTCAAAGTCTTGTTTGATTACATCCCGATTTGAATTAAGTGTTGGTTTAATTATCGAAAATCTTAAACCCATAATCAAATCTAATATTATTGCAGATAATTATATCTGCAATAATATTTTTCGTGTTAAAATTATATTTTATTTGTATCCGGGATTTTGTGCGAGAACGGCTTCAGTGTTTCTTTCTATCTCACTCTGTGGAATTGGCCACAAATTGTGATAAGCTTCAACTCCATTATTTGCCATAACTCCGTTATACATAGGATCATATTTTTTAACTCTTTCTGCCAACTTATTTAGTCTCATCAAAGTATAGATTCTCAATTCTTCAAAATTAAGTTCTCTGGCTCTTTCGTCTAAAATAAAATCAATATCCACTATACTTGACGTGATTTGTTTGGCATTAGCTCTGGCACGGACAGTATTTATATCATTTGCTGCATTTGTCTTATCTCCTTTCCCAAGATATGCTTCTGCTCTTAGTAAAAATGTCTCGGCCAGGCGCATATAGGCATGGTCCCTAAATGTCTTATTAGCACCGGTATTCGTGGCTCCGGTTACTGGATCAATAATTGTTTCTATAGGGAAGTCATTTAGTGGTGCAGATTTTGCAAATATCGCTGTCCAACTTCGTTTCCAAGGATCGGGATAATCTTTTATGGCACCACTTGCAACTATTAGCTGTCCATAATATTTGGATTTTGGATTATCCACCCTGATATCCCTAATGATATTGTTTTTTGAATTTCTGATATCAGTTGTATCAATTTTCCAAACATCTTTTAATAAATAATCAGTCGCTGACATGAAACCTATGCCCCGACCACCATATTTCGAAGAAGGACCTATAAACATATTCTGTCCATCACTTCCTTTTAAGTACCAGTACAATGGAACCAGATTTCTTGTAAGTAAACTTCCGCCGCCGCCGCCTTCTTTATTATATTCATATTGCGCTACCCATATTGATTCGGTATTTCCACTCTTCCGGTTTTGATTTTCCCTCCTAAAAAGATCCCAATAAACGTCTCCGGTTTTATCTTTATCTTTACCAAATCTTTTGGTCATTAAAGAATAATTGGTATTACTAATAATTTTTGAGGCAGCAGTTATAGCAGCGTCATAATTTTTAGTTATTATGTAAATTTCTGTCAGCAACTGATATGCAGCTGCTTTTGTTAATCTGCCATCCTCTTTCAATTCAGTAACCTCCGGTAAGTTTATAGTGGCAAAATCAAGATCACTTATGCACTGTTTCCATATATCTTCAATTGGAGCACGCACGAAATTTCTTCGTGGTTCAGAAATCTCTTCAAGAATTAACGGAACACCTCCAAAATGAATTCCCAGATTTCTATACATGAAAGCCCTAAAGAACATAGCTTCTGCCTTTAATTGATTCTTTATCTTTGCATCGGAAATTTCTGTTTCCTTGTTATCAATTCTACCGATAATTACATTTGCATCGAATACAATTCTGTAATATCCTTGCCAGAAGTACAAAGGATCACCAGATTCTGGTTTAAGCTTATCGGTATAGGAACTCATATTGTTTGTTGGATCAATTGAATTGTATGCAATATCTGAACAATAATGATACATAGAATTGCCATTAAAGTCTGACCACATTACAATATTGTTAGTAGATTCATATAACCTTGCTACTGCAGAATTAAACTGATTGTAGGTCTTATATGAATTTTCCGGAGAATAGAAATCAAGCGGAACCTCTTTTAGCCATTCTTGTTCGTTGCATCCAGCTAAAAACATGAATAGCAATGCTATGGATAGTAATTTAAACCTCTTCATTTTAATAAATTTAAAATTCAACATTCACTCCGATACAATAATTGGCCATAACTGGCACACCAGGGCCAAAGCCTGTCCCTGTTTCAGGATCCCAACCTTTCCATTTAGTAATGGTTAAAAGGTTTTTTCCACTTAAGAAAAATTTGAAGTTTCTAATGTCTATTTTATGCAAAACAGAAGATTTGAATGAATATGATAGAGAAAGATCCTGAAGGCGAACAAAACTTCTTTGAGAATAGGGACGTGGATTATAAGCAGCTTCCATATCTAAGCGGTGATATTTTGCATTGGGATTCTCTGGCATCCAGTAGTCCCAGGCACCGGCGGGTGCATTTGTCATTGAAATACCATCTTTACCAGTATAGAATGCATTCAAATACGGACTATCGTCACCCCAGAAATAATCTTTACCACCTTGAATTGAGTTTATAAACATGTATAAACTAAAATTCTTGTAGTTTATAGTATTTGCAATACCGAATTGATAAGATGGATCTACGTATCCAAGTATTTTTTTATCATCTGAAGCTGAATACTTATCATCTCCATTTATGTCTGAAATTTTATATGTCCCTGGATAAAATCCACTAGGAATATTTTTTTCATTCAATTGCCACATACCAACAATTTCATAGTCATAAATTACTTTTTGTGGCTTTCCGATAAATAGAAGGTTTGCGGTCAGATTATCTTCAACACCATCTTTGTTATTATCGGCTCCCAGTATCGATTCAATTTTATTTCTATTCCTTGTGAAATTAAAACTCAAATCCCACTTAATATCCTTCTTGTTTAACAGATTGGCTTCAAGAGATAATTCGATACCACTGTTATGAACTTTTCCAATGTTTGTAAAAACACTCTGAAAACCTGTCATCGTCGGTAATTGTATAGCGTATAGAATGTCTTTGGTATTGTTGTTATAATATTCAATGTTTCCCTTGATTTTTGAATTAAACAATCCATAATCATATCCGACATTTAATCCGGTTGTTTTTTCCCAACCTAGGGCATTATTTGACATGGAAGAGATCCATTGACCTATGGTTGCCTGTCCTCCATCACCAAAAATTACACTGGGATTTGAATTTACTCTTGCTCTGGTATCATATCTTCCACTTGCCCTTCTACCGGTCGACCCGTATGAAACTCTCACTTTTTGATAATTCAAAACATTTTTATGCTCTTTAAATAAATTCTCCTCGCTTAGCACCCATCCCAGCGCAATGGAAGGAAATATCCCAATTTTGTTGTTACTTCCAAATCCGGAAAATCCATCTCTCCTAACTGTTCCTGTAACCAAATACTTATTTTTGTAATTATAAAACAGTCTGGCCATGGAATAAACGCTTGATTCCTTTTCTTTGCCTGTATTTATTATATTTGATTGAGGATTTCCTGCTTCCAGCTTGTTGAACCCTAATTCTTTGTTCGTAAAATTCTGTGCCGAAGCCTCCGTTAAAGAATAATCACGTTTTTCTAATCCATAAACAAAGGTGAAATTGAGGTTATGCACGCCATTAATAGTGTTTTTATAATTGAAAATATTATCAAGCGCCCAATCATAATTGATGTATGAATTTTTATAGCTATATCCGGTATAATTAATGGCCCAAGGATCAAATAGATTATGATTTGAGGTTATATAATTTTGATAATAATTTAATTTGTATTCAAAGCCTTTAATTTTGGGTATTACAATTTTTGCATATATGTTGGCATTTATATTTAACCTCGTGTCGGAATCGTCATTTTGAATCTCCAAATAAGGATTTAATCTTAGTCCTTCTGGCCTTGGAATAATTACGCCTTTGTCGTCCTTAATTGGTGCCCATGGTTGCAAGATGTAGGCAGTTCCAACATTTGGAGAGACTCCGGAATAATCACTTGAAGTTAGAAAGGTATTAAGTCCAACATTTAACCATATACTTACTTCTGCATCAATATTAATTCTCGCATTGTATCTGCTATAATCTTCATTTTCCATAAAACCTTTAACATAAGTCACACCGCCTGATAGAAAATAATCAATTTTCTTCTCTTTGCCTTGAAGACTCAATGTGTGGCTATTGATTAATCCATTCCCTGTCAGCGAACCCCACCAATCGGTATCTAAACCTTTGGCATAACCTTCGGCTATTTCCAATGTCTTTAAAATTGGGACAAAACTAAATTTTGGATTACTCGTCAAATAGTCGGGTGCATTCCTGCTACCTTGTGCCCACATCATATCATTCATGAACTTTTCAAGCTCTTTTGATTTCATGGGTATAACTTTATTTGACGGTACTTGAATTGTATAACTTCCAGTATATGTAATAATTGGCTTATCAGATTTCTTGCCCTTTTTTGTCGTAATAATTACTACTCCATTGGATGCCTGTGAACCATAAATTGATGCAGAGCTTGCATCCTTGAGAATATCGACAGATTCAATATCTGAAGGTTGGATGTCAGATATACTTCCCCGATATATTGATCCATCAAGAACTATAAGTGGAGCGCTATCAGCGTAGTTATTTGATAAAGTATTTTGACCTCTGATTGAGATAGTAGGGTCTCCACCTGCTTTGTCCACGGCTCCAACATTGAACCCTGCAACAGAACCTTGTAGCGATTGTAGAACATTTACATTAGGCAATTCCAGATATTCTTCAATTTTAATCTTGGTAACTGCACCCGTTAAATCACTTTTTCTAATCGTACCATAACCAATTGCGACAACTTCTTCAATGCCTATTGTTTCTTCTTCAAGTTTAACATTAATGGTTATTTTACCTTGTACAGAAAGCTCCTGTGGTTTCATCCCAACAAACGAGAATTGCAAAACTGCATTCTCTGGAATATTTGAAAGCGAGAAACTTCCATCACTATCAGTGACTACGCCTGTAGTAGTACCTTTGATCACAACGGAGGTGCCTGGAACCGAGGCTCCAGTTTGGTCGGTAACTTTACCCGTAACCTTTTTGCCCTGTTGTTGTACGGTCATTTCAGGATCGGCAGTACCTTTCTCTTTTACAACCACATACCGATCAATGATTTTATATTCTAAACCTGTTTTTACCAATACCTTATCAAGGATTTCTGATATAAGGGCATCTTTTAGTTCAATGGTTACGGATTCTTTTGACTTTACCTCTTCTTTTTTAAAGTAGAAATAGAATTCACTCTGATCTTCGATTTGCCTGAAAATATCTATCAAAGAGGAGTTCTTCGCCGCAAGATTTAGTCTGGTGCTCTGCGAATAAGTTGAGGCACTCAATGCCATCAAACTCCCAAACAACAGAATAACAGTTAGTTTCATAATTTTAAAAATTTGTTTCCACGGCTTTTTTATACCGTATGCAATTCGATAAAATTTCATAATTTTGAATGATTTTAATTTAACATTAGAGTTTTGTTTTAATCGTTTAAAGCGGTGGGGATGGTACGAACATCTTCACCGTTTTTTGTGATGTTTTCATTACTTCATAGGCGTTATCATTTTAAAGGTGTGAAATAAAATAATATTTGTATTCTCTGTTTATTAACATGTAATTCAGTATCTTAATAATTTAATTTGTTATGTGATCTATTACACACCCTAAATTCTTTTATAAATGGTAATTTTGTCCTTTCCAGTTGCATTCACCAAATGTTTAAACCTGATGGGTGAGAGGATTTCCAATGCCTGCATAATCTGATCTACAGGTTTGTTTTTCAGAATAGTTCCTGTAAACCTTTGTAGTTTAAGCTTTTCATCAGCAAAGATGATTTCAACATTAAACCATCGTTCCAGTTTAACTGCAATCTGATCAAGGGGCTCGTCATCAAAAAATATTTTGCCCTCAGTCCAAGCCGCATAAAAATTGGTTTGTACATCTCGGATTTCCACCTTTGTTTCGTTTTTGTTTTTTGTACCCATCTGTCCCGGCATTAGTTGCGCAATGTTAATACCTGCATTGTTCTGAACCGTAACTTTACCTTCAACCAAAGTAACTGATGTTGATGCGTCATCAGCGTAGGCCGATAGGTTAAATGATGTACCCAATACTTCAACTTTCATGTCTGATGTACTAACAGTAAATGGTTTGTCTTTCATTTTGGCAACCTCAAAATATGCTTCTCCTTCAATAGACACCGACCTGTTTTTCTCAGCAAAGCGTTCCGGATACCGCAGGGTAGTGCCTGAATTCAACCATATTTTTGTACTGTCGCTGAGGGTGAGCTGGCTCATCTGTCCAAAAGGGACAAAGATCTCGGAATAGCGGATTTCCTTATCTACCGGGGAGTAAGGTCTTAGAAGGTTTCCTGCAAAAAACGCAAAAATGATAATGGCTGCATATTTCAGAACTACCTTTATCCATCGCAACTGATAAGTTTTAATTCCATTTTCAACCTTTACCCACGAACTTTGTCTTAGGCTTGTTGAAATGGATCCGGTTTTTACTAATTTATCATGTATCTTTTGTGCTTTTTCAAATTCACGCAGATTGGACTCGTCAGTCATTATCTGGCTGAACTCCGCTTCGTCTTCACTATTTAATTCTCCGTGAAGCTTTCCGGCTATTTTTTCCCACTGTGAATCGTGATTTTCGGTCATCTGTAATTGTTGTTTTACATGTATGACGTAAAAGAGATTTTGTAGGGTGACAGATAAAAAAATACCTGCTTTGATTATGAAAATTTTGCATGTTTCAAATTCACATCTGCGAAGAACAATTATTTTTCTGTAAACAACTCTTTGACTTTGGTATAAAGAGCTTTTCCTCCGATATTTTTTTCAGTAATAATACCGTTTTCCATCTTGTTTTACTATTTGCGATCAAAACTCAACTGGACATTATTCTCAGTTTGCAAACCTTTTGCAATGGCTGAGGTATTATCTACGAGAGTAACTGTAACAGAATCCAGCGATATGGTAACATTCTTGTTATTATCGAAATTTTGATTTATGAATAAATAAGAGGTAAAAACTTTTGGGGTCGAGTTCTTCTTTGAGGAAACGATATGCACGGCCAATCTGTGTTTTTACTGTATTAACGGTAATATTTAGTTTTTCGGCAATTTGTGCGTAGGTGAGCGATTCGAAAACCGCCAGCTCCAAAATCCGCCGTCTTTGTTCGGGAAGTTTTTCCAAGGCACTGTACAACAGGGCATAGCGGTCGAAATCGTGCTCTGTTTCTATGTCGGGTGGCTCGGGGATGGAACTGACTTCAAGAAGTATAATATCCTTTTTTTTACGGATTAGATCAATTAAGCCGTTACGCAACATCAAAAAGAGGTATGATTTTACCGAACGTTCAATTACAATATCCGTTCGTTTAGTCCATAGTTTGACAAAACAGTCGGAAACAGCTTCATCCAATCCGGTATGGTTTTGGTATAACCTTTTGGCATAGAGATACATTTGGTAATAATACCTGTCGTGTAATTCTTTTAAAGCTCCGGTATCATTATTTCGGATATTTTTCCATAATGTAATATCGTCTTCCATAAATATCGTCAAATCGAATTGATATGTATTTTTCCCCTTTCAGACTGTCCGTTGAATTTCCAAAAGTAAAATATTTTTTATTACTAACAATTCCGATGATCACATTATAACTTTGGTATTTTTCCGGTTTAGTCTTGTCAAAACAGTACAACGATACCATGGAAATAGAAATTCCGGAAATTAGTTACCGTTTATCTTATGCTTACTTGCTTTTGGAAAACTGTAAATAAAGCTCAAATACGAAAATACCATCCATCAAAACCGAAACAACTGAAAATACCATACCAAAAAATCCTAACTTTGCCGTTGGATTAGTCGAAAACTAAAACACTAAAAGTTTAAATATATGTCATTTAGCGATTTTGAAACAGTTCAAAAGGTTGCAGAGAAATACAAGATAACAACACTTAAAAATGATTTATTCTCCGCCATTCCTGATTTGGATTTATCAGCAAATTTTATAGAGATAATATAACCATAAATAATTCTACCAATATATGGTAATATCCACATTTGAATTTCATGAAAAATAAATGTTTGTCAATACATAAAATGAAATCCTTATTACAAAAAAAAGTACCAGTCAATTGACTGATACTTTGAGTAATGATTCCGATATTGGTTCAATCCTGAACCGGTGAAATAGTTTATGTATTTTTAAATTGTCTGCACTATCTCAAGATTTTCCTGTCCTTTTGAGATGGCATCAAGATTAAGCGGAATTAATTTATGATGACGTTCGGGCAGAGATTTTTCCAGTCCCTTTTTTACATTTTCCATTTTAATTACAGGTTTTGCCTTTAGAAAAGCGCCAAGAACTATCATATTAAATGTCAATGGATTACCCATTTCAATAGCGAGACGTGAGCCTTCAACCTTGAAAATATTAATGTCCTTTCGCGAAGGAGGCTTAACAATTCCATTTGGATCATAAATCAATGTACCACCTGCTTTTACACGGGATTCAAATTTGGTCATTGACTGCTGATTAAGGATAATCGCAGTGTCGTATTCATTTAAAATCGGAGAACTGATCCGTTCATCGCTAAGTATAACAGTTACATTGGCAGTACCACCTCTCATTTCGGGGCCATAAGAAGGAAACCAAGCCACTTCCTGATCTTGCATTACCCCTGAATACGCAAGGATTTTACCCATCGAAAGTACGCCTTGTCCGCCAAATCCTGCTATTATGATTTCTTCAGTCATTGTTTCAGTTTTTTTGTAATATAATTAACCTTTGATACGATACAAATTACCATCGGCACGTGAACAATCTTTCAGATCGCCAAGCGGATACTGTGGAAACATGTTCTCTTCCATCCATTTGTTCGAATCAACAGGACTAAGTTTCCAGCCTGAGCTACAAGTCGAAACCACCTCAACAAATGCAGTACCTTTTTTCTGCGACTGTATTTCAAATGCTTTGCGAATAG
>CAILKW010000059.1 GCA_903834845.1 uncultured Bacteroidia bacterium
GATTTTATACAGATCGCATCATCACCAACATCAAAGTTGCTATCATGAATAATGCTGTTTTTACACGATTCGATATCTATCCCATCACCATTTTGGGAATACCAGGGATTACGCACAGTTGTATTCCTTACTGTTAGATCTTCGCAAAGCAAAGGATGTATGCACCATGCCGGTGAATTCTGAAAAGTCGGACCGTCAATCAATACTTTTTTACATGAGACTAAACTGACCATTACCGGTCGGAGAAAATCTTTAATCTTTTCAAATTCACCCAAAGTTTTAAGCGAGCGTGGTACATTCATTTCAGCTAACTTTTCACCATCAATAAATTGCTGTGACGGATACCATGTTTTGCCGTTCTCACTCACTAAACCTCCCGAGGCCACCAACTTTTTCCACTGTGCTTCAGTTAGTTTCTCTTTTTTAACCTGACGCCATGCGTCACCTGAGCCATCAAAAATCCCATTTCCGGTAATCGCTATATTTTCAAGATTTTTTCCATTCAATGGTGAAGTACAACGGGTTGTGCTAAATCCTTCAAAATTGGTTTCAACCAAGGGATATAACGTTTTGTCATTACTGAATAACACAAGTGCACCTGTTTCAGTATAGAGTTCTACATTACTTTTCAAAGTAATTGGACCAGTCAGCCATATACCACGCGGAACAATTACTCTACCGCCACCTTTCTTTGAAGCTGCGCTAATAGCGTCAGCAAATGCTTTTGTACTGAGTAACTGGCCACCGCTTTTAGCACCAAATTCGGTAATAGAAACAGAATAGGCAGGAATAACCGGCTCTTTAACTTTGGGCATTTGAAACTCAATACCCTTGTATAAGTCGTTTTCCTTCGCAGTTTTAATCCCCGTTTGCCCATTCGCAAAAGCGGAAATAAGTACAATCAGGAAAACAGATGTTAATTTTAAATACTTCATAAATTATTGAATATTAATTATTTATATTTTTGCTTCAGGCAGCTGACTTTTGGCGACTAGCTGGCTGCAAGCAATAACTTCCAGATTTATCTACTATTTTCAGTTTGAACTTATTACAGCCAATCTGATATCGAAAGTTGCCAGTTGCCAGCCGCTGTCATTATTATGCTTCTTTTAAAATTTTAATTCTTTACTGCCAATCTGCTTTTGAAATTTGACAGCTGCCAGTTGCAAGTTGCCAGCCGCTGTCCTTCACCATCTTAGTTTAATAAGCCTATTATTCCCCAATCCTAAACCAATCAATATCTGCAGATCCGGCATCGTTAATAATTCCGTCCCTTAGTGCATAGAAACCAAGTTTGGCGCCTATCCATCTCCCCTGACTTGCTTTAAATGGTTTACCTACAGGATAAAACATCTCGCCATCAGTGCTATAGGCAAAATTGCATACTGCGCCAGCTTCAACTTTAACTCCGAAATAAATGGTTGAAGTTTCCACAGGCACCGTTGATGTGATCTCCTCTTTCCCCGACTTATCTGCTTGTTTGCAAAAAGCAGTCCTGATTTCGAGCTTACCGTTAGTTCGTACTATTGAGATGGTTCCATAATCCAATCCCATTACCACAAGACCAACCTCTTCACCATCAAAACGTGCATCGAAGGTCAGTTTGGTGGTAGCTGTAAATTCTGGTGCCGGAAATTTCTGCAACAATAGATTTGAAATATTCCAAAAATTGGAGGTTTCTGCCGGTCGGGGAATACAATTCAGTCTAAAAAAACCAAGATTACCGGAAGAATAACCCCATGCAGTTTGATAATTCGCATGCCATTGCCATTGCAAACCTAAGGTGCTGCCATTGAATTCGTCACTTTCGGGAGGAGTCATTACCGGATAAGATTTGCCGACATTCGGTTTTTTAAATGTTCTAACAGGCTCCCCTATTCCGTCACCATCAGAATCATTGCCAATAACTGGCCAGTTATTGATCCACTTCATAGGATTCAAATGTACAACCCGCCCGTAAGAACCCAAATCCTGAAAATTAAGAAACCAGTTTTCACCGGTCTTCGTATCTACCCAGGCTCCCTGATGTGGCCCATTGATGTCAGTTTTTCCCTGTGCCATCACTACTTTCGATTCGTAAGGGCCGAACGCATCTTTTGAACGAAGCACCAACTGCCAACCTGTTGGCACGCCACCTGCCGGAGCAAAAATGTAGTAATAACTGTTTCTTTTGTAAATTTTGGGGCCTTCTACAGTTGGGTGTTCTTTATGTCCATCAAAAAGCATTGTGCTATTGCCCAAAAGTTTGGTCCCTTCATTATTCATTTGATTTATCAGGATAACACTCTTTATGCCTGCACGGCTTCCTGCTAAGGCATAAACCAGATACGCTTTCCCGTTATCGTCCCAAAGTGGTGAAGGATCAATCAAACCTTTTCCGGACTGAACTAGAAGAGGCTCTGACCAAGAACCAGCAGGATTAGACGTTTTTACCATATAAATCCCAAAATCAGGATCAGGATAATAAATGTAAAACTCATTTTTATGGTATCGGATGCAAGGTGCCCAGACACCCTTACCATGTTGGACTTTGTCGAATACTTCGAACGGAGGTTGCTTTTGAAGTGCATGCCCGATCAATGCCCAGTTGACTAAATCGCGGGAATGGAGGATAGGTAATCCGGGAATGCAATTAAAAGAGGATGCAACCATGTAATAATCATCGCCAACTCTCACAGCATCGGGATCGGAATAATCGGCATATAAGATTGGATTCTTGTAAGTTCCGTTTCCTTGATCAGCAATCCAAACCTTTGAGATCGGATTCGTTATTTGCGCCAGAGCTGCATTGCTAATTATCAGGAATAATGCAACCATCAATATGTCAAATACTTGTCTCATCTATATTTTATTTTTAATTAATGCTCAAAATTGTACCATTTTTCTTCTTTCGAGACCTCCCATCCTAAGATAGCAAAAATATTTTCTTTCGTATATTTTGTGGCTTCACTTTCAGAAAGTTGATGTGACCAGGGAACCCTGTTAAAATTAGCAGCTCCTGACCCTGAATTATTGTATTCGGCAAAGAAAGTAGTTTTTTCGCTTTCAGATTTCGACCAGTTATGCCACCCTTCCGGGGTAATAAAAGAGCCCATTTCGCAATTGAGGAAAGCTACTTTGGCAAATATCCGCCACGGACGACCCAAATAAACCTTTTTCGCACTTTCAGAAGCAGTAATCTTACAATTAAGGAATACAAACCCCAAAGCCTTACCCTGTGAGGTGCTTCCTGCTGTTATATAAGAATCACTTTTACAATGAATTGTACATTTCTCAAACAGAACTGTCGCCTCACCGAATATAAAATCGGTAGTTCCTTCAATGGTACAACCATCAAAATACTGGTGGCTCAATTCTCCGGCAGCATAAAGTGTATCCTGATTACCCAGAATCCTACAATTACGGAATATGCAGCGATTTCCCTCAACATGCAAAGCAACAGCCTGACCAACAAGACCAGCCGAATTTTCAACTGTAATGTTTTCCAGAATAAAATCATTCGCCTCCACAAGCAAAGTGTAGGTATAAAATGTACTGTTCCTCCCGCGGTTGATTTTATCGAAGTAATCGTCGTAAGTAAGAATTGTTTTGTCGGCACTTTCACCAACAATAGAAAGTTGGGTATTGTACGACGGGACAACAACCTTCTCTTTATAAATACCGTTTTTAACAAAAATGGTGATCCGGCTATCAGGAAATGCTTTACAGGCTTCGATGGCTTTCTGAATTGAATTAAAATCTCCACTTCCATCTTGTGAAACTGTAATGTAAAGTTTATCCTGTGCCAAAACCCGGGTAACTGAAATCAATATAAACCCAATCAGAAAAATTATTCTGCTATAACTTTTTGTGTAACTATTTCTTATCATTTGATTCACTTTACTTTAATGTTTTATCAAGAAATGCCACCATATAACCAACTGTGGGCTCGAACCAGGGATGGAACAACCAGAACGGATGTGGGGTGTTGGGCAAAGTATGAACCTCAGAATAAATCCGATGTGCTTTTAAAATGGTGATCACACTGTCACGACCAGCGTGAAACCTGGGCAATGCACTGTTTATAAAACAGATAGGCGGAGTATCCTTTCCTGCATAAACTATTGGCGAAGCTTCGATCCATTTTTCAGGTGCCTGTTTATAAGTTGCCCCGAACCACCATGCACCGGCAGAAGGCTTTGATGGGTCAGTATCCTTTCCACTTTCATTCGGGTCGGCAAAATCTAGTATCCCGTCCATATCAATAATTGACTGAATCTTAGTGGAAATTTTTAGGTCTCCTTCATTTCCATCGAATTTTTTAATGTTGGATGTCATCCCAATCAAAGCTGCCAACTGGCCACCTGCTGAACTACCCGAAATAGCAATTCTATCTGGATCAATGTTGTAATGTTGAGCCTTGGAACGCAAAAAACGGATGGCCGCTTTCAGGTCGTAAACGGCGGCAGGATAAATTGCTTCAGGCGATAACCGGTATTCGATTGTGGCAGTCACATAACCATGATTGGCAATCTGTTGTGCGATATGCTCCTGCAGTGTTCTGTTCCCTGAACGCCATCCTCCTCCATGGACAAGAAGCAATGCAGGATATATTCCTGCTTTTTTAGGACGAAAAACATCAAGATGCAAATCACGCTTACCGAAGGGTGTTTCAGAAATTGTCGTATAAACAACCTCATATTCGGCTTTCACACCTTTTGGAAGCAGGGGTTTGACAATTTCAGCCTGCGGAAACTCCTTCCTGATCTTCACCCATGTCTGGTAAGGTGTGTAGGAGGTATCGCGGGGAATCTCTTTTTGCTCAACCGACTGGCCAAAACCATTATCACAAAGATTTATCAGTAAGAGAAAAATAACAACAATTTTCAATGTATTGATATTTAAATATTTATCATTGTTCAACCCACTCTGGGGTTGTCCAGTTTGTTTTATCTTTTACCACGGGTTTCGCCGGCTTCACCCGGGGTTATTCAGGTTAAACCACTCCGTGGTTTTTAGTACTTCAAAAGAAATAGATGCTATTTCTTTTCCAAAATCAAAACCCAGTCATTACCATCTTCCATTTTCCCGGGAGGATCGAATTCCACTAATTTCTTGTTTGCAATCTTACCACCATCCGAATACTCCCCGTTTCGTGGATTATACCATTTGTATTTCAGCTGGTTAATGTTAAATGGAATTGATTTAAGATTGATTGCCCTGCCATTATAAGTATAAACAAGAAGAGAGGAATCCCCTTTCAAAGCAACCTGATGGTTATATCGTTCACCCGGATTAACGAAAACCGATTGGTAAGGCACAAGTTCTTCAAAATGAAACTTCAGCATCAAATCTTTCATGAAAATCAGCTGGTTAGCTCCCGGTGCGTTTATTGCATCGTCCCAACTTTCTTTGGTGCCATAAGAACCAGTTTTCTCCCCTTTCTTGTGCATTTGCATCACGGCGCTATTTCCGTAGGTAAACCCGCAGGCACCCGAAAAGACAGACCAATAAGCATATCGGCGAACGTCATTGTCCTTCCATTTGGGTTGCAAGGTGTCGTGTAAACCTTGAGGAATCCCTTCATACGAAGGTTCGCCATCCAAAGTCGGCTTTACGGGAATTTTGGCATAATCGGATTGGACATACCGCCAATTGTCTTCACCATAATGGTTTCCTGTTCCGGTTGAGTCCTGATCATACCGACGGTGGCCAGATTGGAACATATTGAAATCGAGCCATTCCGCATTGTGAAACCATTCCGACGACTGTGTCCTGCCAAAGGGGTGAAAAGTTACCAAATGGTTTGGATCGTACTTTTTAAGGGTGTTCCCGATTGTATTCCAGATTTGAATTGAATCGTCACCCCTGACATCGCCCCCATTCAGCCAGATAATATTTGGCTTGTCCTTGTATCGCTGTGCCAAGAACTTTGCATACGCCTCAGCCTGTTTTTCAGTAACCAATCCTGCCCTTACATTTGAGCCCCAGACAGGAACCAAACCCAGGTACAATCCTTTCTTAATGGCAAGTTCAGCGACATAATCCAGGTTTTCCCAGTAACCGTTCTTACTCTGAGGATTGGTCTTGATTGCAGGAAAGTTCGGTTTTGCAACATTTTTCCCGATCAAAGCTGAATCGCCATCAACAGTGACCGCCGAAAGGCTATATAAAACCATTACTTGTATCACATTGAATCCCTGCTCCTTCCTTGTTTCAAGGTATTTTTCAGTTTCTGACCTGTTCAGCTTGCTCAGCAATAACCAGCCTGTATCACCTAACCAGAAAAATGGCTGACCATTGGTTGTCAAGAACCGTTTATTGTCTGAAACTGAGAGGGAGGGTGTAACTTTCTTCAGCCATTTGGAATATTTATCAAGAACCTTTTGAGGCGCATAGGTGTACCAGCCATATCCGTCTCGGCGTTCGCGACTGACTTCCGCAAGGGAATAAAGGAACTTACTGTTACGGTCCGAAAACAAAGGGCGTGCTGTACCTATTTCATAAAAGCGGGTCCAGATTGGAGGTGCAAGGGAATCGGTCACAACAATCCGGTCGGAGGTACTGATTTTATAAGGAGTTTTCTCAGGGGCAGACTTGATGGTTTCGACCCGTGTATTGTAAATCTTTGATTCATTGAACCATTCCACAGCACTGTGAACCGATTCAATAATCCGCTGGTCAGGATTGGCGATGTTCATCAGGTGCATCACAATCCCCACGCTTTCGCCATTGCAAATTGATGGCATTTCATAAGCCCTTGCCCACGCAGGTTGAAGTGTAATTTCATCGTGTTGCTGGCACCATGCGGTAGGTTTACCTTGATTAACAATCTGCATTTTGAGGATACATTCCAGGCCTTTGTCGTAAGCATCTTTTGCCTGTTTTCTAATTTCGCTACCAACAAACGAAAAGTTTGGGTTGTTGTCGTTTATCTTTTTGAGCAGTTCCATGATCCCGATGTACGCCCCATCGTTAAAAGTGATGCGCCTGCTGTAACCCTTTTCCAACGGAAAAAATTGTGGCCAGCCCCCATTTGGGTATTGGGCCGAAAAAACAAACGAGAGACCCTTCAGACAGGCATCCATGTATTTTTGGATGTGTGTAATCGTATAAACCTTTGTCAGATATTCAATATGGGTATAGGTTGTCGAGTTATCGAAAGTGGTATGCTGTTGATTTTTGGTTTTGATCAGGTTTTCAATCTGATCAGGTGAAAGAATGGCCTGCATATCGTAATTCTTGGGCCATCCTCCGTTATCACGCTGATAAAGAAGGATATTGTCGGCAATCTTTGTGATTTCAGTTTCAGGATATTTTGGTTGGTTGCTAACCGGGTTGACAATATTCCCATCGTCTTTGATGCCATACCAATGATTGGAGCTATCGGAAAAGGGTTCCATACTGATTGGTGCGAATCCTTTCTCCTGAGCAAACAAATAACCACCTAAATGAACAGCTACCAAAAGGGCAGCAAGTGTTTTAAGGAATCGGTCGTTTTTTTTCATCTGTTTAAAATCCTTTAATGTAATAGATCCTTCATTTTATTGAATTTTAAGACCCAAATTATTGCCATCCATGTATTGCAAAGGTAAAAAAACAGCGCAAAGATCAACAAAGTAACTAAATTGTCATTTAATACAGTGCAATCCTTGCGCGTTTGCATCAACACCTCGACATCTGAAATTATAGGTTCCTGCCCTTAAATATCTTCTCTTTTATAAGCAGCTACCGTTGCGCAAATCTGTAACCCATTGGAAAAAACCATTGGATCTATTGATTGTTTACTTATTGGGCAATCCGTAACCATTCGTCACAGCCCCTTTCGATTGGTCAATTACAGTTAGCGGCATTGGATGGAAGTAGCGGGGTGCACTGGTTTCACGTCCAACTACACCGTCAAGAATTGCAGCATTTAACATGGCTTTGGCATTTGCGTCACTCCAAAGCGTGATGCCCCAATTCACTCTTGTGTAACCACTGGTTACCAAAGCTGCTGCTACTGGCCCGGCAGGATCAATGTAGTTATACAAGCCTTGAATGGCCAGGTTTCTGGCTGTAGCAGTGTAGGCTGCAATCCCCCAATTGTAGATACCGCGCCATCCGGGGTATAATGCCGGGTCAGTATCGACGGGAGTTTGTGTTACTGTTGCAACGTTGCCACCTATTTGGACATATTTGGTCCAAACATAATTGGAGATGGTCCTGCCGCTTGGGAATGTGTAAAATCCGTTTGCTTGAAGGCCTGACGTCATATCTGCCATTTCCTTGCGGATCGCGATGGCTCTTTCGTTGAATTTACCCGAACGGATCATGTCCCAGCGAATAGCCCCTTCGCCCAATAATTCCAATTTGCGCTCGTTGTAGATGGCATCCAGCAATGCATCTCCCGACAGTCCTGAAATATTTTTGTTAGAGTTACCAAACGCCCTTGCACGAATTTGGTTTACCAATGCAATGGCACCTGCAGCATCGCTTCCTGAGACTGCTTTTGCCTCTGCAAGCAAAAGCATCGCATCGGCCATTCTCAATATTACATAGTTAATTCCTGAAGAGCGGAATGTGGCATTGGTGTATAAAGGTACGTCACCCCTGTTTTTGTCCCATTTGTTGATACTTGGTCCGCCACCGCCAATACGTGTACCAACGCCCATCGGAATCAGGTTCTCCTGTCCGGTTGCCGCATTGCTCCCGGAAATAACCATACTTACGTCACGACGCATGTCACCGGTTTCGAAACCATTGTAGAAGAACGAAGGAACAATGCGAATGGCAGCATACGTATTTAAGTATGAGTTGACTGAACTGTTGGAGCCTGGACGTGCCATACTGTATCCATACTCACTGTTTCCAATACCCGGTACGCAACCAATTTCAAAGAGAGATTCCGGGCTGATCCGCCTGGAGTTGATTTCCTGCCAATGTTTTTGGAAAGGATTATTGACTGCCCTTGTATCGGTTGTAATCAACTTGGCTGTTCCGCTCTGGGTGTTCACAGCAACATTCAGGTATTGTTCAGCCACCTTGATGTAGTCCAGATAATCAGCACGACGTGCATATACACATGTTGCATCATCAGTACCCTTGTTGACAAACTGCACAGTGCCATATAAACCCTTGATATCACTGCGAATGGTTTGCCAGCTTCCTGCGTGAAGTGCAATTTGGCCGATCAGCGCGTTTGCATAAGTGCGGCTGATTCTTTCTGAAGTAATTCCACCTTGTCCCAAAACATACATTTTACCTTCTACGGCTTTAAGATCGGCAAGAATTTTATCCATTATTTCGAAGCGTGATGTCAGTGTATAGGTTGTTACCACCTGATTTTCATAACCAAAAGGAACATCACCAAAATGGCGCACCAACTCCCAGGCAAGATAAGCCCTTAAGGTTTTGGCTTCACCATATAGTTGTGTCCAACCGGTAGGAACACTTCCTTTTACATCAGTTTGGTATTCATCTTTTGCTCCGATCAAATCGGCAATACGGGAAGCGCGGGCAAGCGCTACGTTTAAACTATTGTATAAACCCATATCAGTATTTACCGTAGTTGCACCGGGCTGCAATCTGGCAATGACATTATTTACGGAAGGATATTCGCTCATATATTCGGCATCGGATCCAAGTGGGTCCTGCCAGTTGTAGTTTCCTCCGGCTGCCGCATTTTGGCGATATTCAGCATAAACCCAGGATAGTGCTTTAAATGCCTCGCTTGGACTCGACATAACAAAGTTATCATCGGACTGGCCTGCATTCGATACATTCAAATAGTCTTTGCACCCTGTAAACATGAACGGCAACAGAGCTAAAAATATGTATATTACTATTTTTTTCATGATTGTTTTTCTTTAAAGATGATTTCCATTTATACGATTTAGAAAGTAACATTTAAGCCAATCACAAACTGACGGGCACGGGGATAAGTTCCCCAGTCAAGCCCGGGAGTCGGATAACGTGAGCTATTTATGTTTTGACTCGTATTGGCGTCAGGATCAAGACCTGAGTAACCTGTCAGGGTAAATGCATTATAGATGGACCCATAGATGCGCATATTGCTTACCTTTACTTTGCTTAGCACCTGTTTTGGCAAGGTATATCCAACGGTCACCGTATTGAGACGAAGGTAGGAACCATCTTCGATACCGATATCAGAAACATAGCCTTGTTGCAGGAAGGTTGACGGTACGGTCGCATTTGTGTTGGCGGCATTCAACTGGTCGGGCGTGATAAGTTTAACCAGAATCCCGTTCTGAATTTGGTAATTCGTATAGGAATCTTTCACGATAGCCAGCTTATTTCCGTAAAGACCACCACCTTTGTTGCCGTTAAACAGCGTAGCCAACTTATTGGCATTGTAAACATCATTGCCGTAGCTCCAGTTAAAATACAGGCCCAGATCGAAGTTCTTGTAGCCGGCATTGATATTGAAACCACCTGTATGTTTGGGATTCATATTACCTATTTCGACCATATCCTTGTCGTCAATCACGCCGTCTTTTACAGTATCTACAAATTTCGGTAAACCGGGATAGGCCTGCTGAGAACCGGGAACCAAACCAGCACGATAGGAGACAAATGATTTGGAAAGGTCTGCAACACCTGTTTTTAGTGTGTATATACCTGTTCCGGTATTGAAATCGAAATCGTCGGGCGAATAATATCCCTTCCCATCCCTTTGGTAACCCATTACAATGCCAACAGGTTTGCCTACCAGCAATTTGTAGTCAGCATTTGGAATTCCCGATTGCAGGAATTGAGTTCCATAAGCGCTTTGCATCCCGTCAGCGAGTTTGTCGATGTTACCCCTGTTAAAGTTGATATTTGCGCTTGCAGTTATGTTCCAATCCTTGTTCCTCAGGATCGTACCCGTTAAAGAGATTTCCACCCCTTTGTTGCTGGTCTGCCCGATATTGGCGTAGCTGGTTGTAAATCCGGTGATAGACGGAATGTCGGTCAGCATCAACAAGTCTTTTGTGCTATTCTGATATGCGTCGACAGTTCCTGACAAACGATGATTAAAGAATAAAAAATCCAGCCCGACATTGCGTGTAATGGTGGTTTCCCATTTTAAATTCTTGTTGGCCAATTGAGCAGAAGCAAGATCATAAGAAGGCTGAAGCACTCTATTCAGGCCATACTGCCAGCGGGTGTCACTGGTGGCTGCCCACAATTGCGACCACTGGTCAGCACTGATGGCATCATTTCCTACCTCGCCATAAGATAAACGAAGTTTCAAATCATCGATATTTTTAATGTTTTTCATGAAAGGTTCCTGCGAAATGCGCCATGCTACAGAACCAGCAGGGAAGTATCCCCATCGGTGTTCCGGAGAGAAGTTGGAAGAACCGTCAGCACGGAAGGTAGCGGCAAACATGTACTTGTCTTTAAGCGAGTAATTTGCCCTGCCGAAATAAGACTGAAGACGGTTTGGAGTACTGACACCCGATGAAATTACGAGGTTTGCGCCGTACTGCGAGATCATGGCGAATGCATTATCCATGGTAAAATTGGCAGGATATTTTTGGCCTGAGATGCGCATGCTGGTTCCACCCGAGTTGGTTATTTCCTGACCCACCAAAAAATTTAGCCGGTGAATATCTTTCAGTTTTAATTCATAAGCCATCGTGTTCACCCAACGCATAGACTTGGCATCATTTTTTCTGTAGTCCGCATCGCCTGAAAATTGAAGTGTTCCATCACTGTTCAGGTAGTTTACTTCGTTACCGCTGGCAGGAGTAGGACCTCTCCAGTTTCCGATTTGCGTATAATTGCGGGCCAGGGTCAATTCAGAGTGATAGTTTAAACCTTTGATAATTTTCCAGTTCAAACCGGCCGTACTGCGAAGCGATTGTGTCAAAGTCAGGTTTTGACGGTCTTTGATCACATTTACCGGATTGTACATATCATCCATGACAAACGACTCCTCACCGAGGGATGCATCACCCAAGAAGGAGAGATCACCTTTTATATTACTTTTAGCAATAGGCCGGAAACGGTATGATCCAGAGAGGGAAGAACCGTAACCGCTGGTTGTACCTTCATTACCCATCATATTTTTATCGGTGTACTGTACATCCAGATTAAAGTCCAGGTTTTTACCTATTTTTTGATCTAACTTGAACGATGCCACAGTTCTTTTGGAATAGGAGTTCAATTTCATACCATCTTCGTCGAGGTAGCCCAATCCTAAAATAACTTTTGTTTTATCAGTTCCACCCGTAATGGTCAGATCATGATTCTGCGAGAATGAACTAAAATATACATCTTTTTGTACGTTGTATTGATCCAAATTTTTGTAGCCATCTAAACCTGCCGAGTTACTGCCGGTGTAAGCACCTATTCCAAACAACTTCTGGAATGGCGTCGTATAAGTTGAACCAAAATAAACATCCAGAAGGCCCCATTTGAACGATAAGTAATCGTATGGATTTAAGGTTGCCAGATATCCGCTTGGGGTATTCAATTTTCCATAACTGCTATAACTCACTGTAACATCGCCGGATTTTCCCCTTTTGGTTGTAACGAGGATAACCCCATTGGCACCGCGTGCACCAAAAATCGCCGTGGAGGAGGCATCCTTGAGCACATCAATGCTTTCAACCATTTCGGATGGAACATCACTGATGTTGCCGGGAACCCCGTCAATCAAAATAAGCGGGTCGTTGCTTTGTGAGATGGAACCTCCCCCACGCACGCGAATGGAAATAGTCGCATCAGGGCGTCCGTCCTGAGAACTTACATTCACACCGGGAAGACGTCCCTGGAGTGCTTGTGCCACGTTGGAAACAGGAATCGCAGCAATTTGCTTTCCAGTAACTGACGCAACCGAACCCGTTACATCCCGTTTTTTTACAACACCATAACCAATAGCCACAACTTCCTCAATTTCAAGAGTAGAGCTTATCAATTGTACATTGATTACATTTTGCCCGTTGATCTTTACTTCTTTGGTTTCAAATCCGATAAAAGAAAAAGAGAGGAAATCTTTTGCCAAGTCACCCGGTGTAATCGAATAATTACCATCATTATCGGTAATCACACCGTTTGTTGTCCCCTTTACGACAACATTAACGCCTGGTATCGGGATGCTTGTGTCATCCACCACCACACCTGTAACTTTTTGGGCAAATAGCTGTGCCCCCGAAAAAATCACAAACAGTGCTAACAAGCAAACCTTTCCACGAAAACTGTGCTTCATTTTCATCATTCCTAATTATTAAGTATATTTGATTTTAAAACAACTATTTAATATTGAATTCAATGGATGCCATAATAAATGGCCCCACCCCTTTCGGATCATCAGACAGAACGGGCTCTTTTATATAATATTGATATGAACCATCACGGTAAGGATTACCACCCAGACCGGCAACAGAACAGCATTTAGTCAGACTTATAGTGCCATCACCATTATCCTGAATAAAATTATCTAATATTCCGTTGTATGCTTTAATCGCAACAGACTGATAATCTTTACTTATATATCCTATACGCGAAGCTTTTAACAACGAATAAGTGAACATTGAAGAGCAGGTGGCTTCGAGATAGTTACCTTCGCGATTGCCTTGATCAAGTACCTGATACCAAAGACCGGTTGCGGAATCCTGATACTTTTTGATGCCGCCTGCCACCTGATTAAGTATTTCAAGTAGTTTAGGCCGGCTAGGGTAATCAAGAGGAAGATAATCAAGTACATCAACAAGTGCCATAGCATACCAACCCATTGCACGACCCCAGAAATTTGGAGAGCAACCTGTTACAGGATCAGCCCATTTTTGTTGTTTGCTTTCATCCCAGCCATGATAATTTAACCCGACTTTAGGATTATATGTGTGATTGTGAACTGTTACAAATTGATTAACAACATCATTATAAATTGCAGCTTCCTTCATTTCTGAGGCATATTGAGCTAAAAACGGAGTGCCCATATATAAACCATCGAGCCACATTTGATTGGGATACCTCTTTTTGTGCCAGAACCCACCTTCCGAAGTACGTGGTTGTGTTTCTAATTGATCGCGTAAATGGTTTATTGCTTTCAGGTAACGTTTATCTTTTGTTCTTTCATAAACACTGAATAGAAACTTACCAGAATTCACACAGTCAATATTATAATCTTCAGCTTTGTAGTCTAAAATGGTACCTGTAGAATCAATCAATTTATCTGAGTATGCTCGTGCATAATTATAATAAGTCAAATTTCCGGTTACTTTCCATACCTTTATCATAGCATGGGCTATAAGACCTTGAGTATAGTTCCAGACAGGCTTGGGATTAAAGTCAACTGTCCAGGGTTCGGGGAAATGCCTGATTTCGGAATCCGCCATTTTTTTGGCCATCTCAAGCCCATTTATTTTACCCTTTTGAAATTGGGCAAAACAAGTTTGGAAAATAAGCAAAAATCCGGTTAAAAGAGTCAAAAGTTGTTTCATTTTTTATTGGCAATTTTAGTCAATTGTGATACTGAAGTGATTTATATAATGTGAGATCATAAACTTGTAAAAATCAGAAAGGACAGAGTGGCGGCAAGGATAATGGCTATTAAGACAATAATCCAGGATACCTTTCTAAACTTTTCAATAATTTCTTCCATAAATGATTTTCTATATTTGAAGTTGTAAAACTACGAGTACCGCAATAGAAAGGGTAATAAAAGCGTACCAGAAAGAAAGGTACAGTTTCCCAACACAGGTTTGTTATTCCCAAAAAGCGGGTATAGAAATATCAATTTTCGGATGATATTTTGTAAAGTACAATATATCAACGTTATAATAAATATCACTGAAAGACGGGTAAATCTACTATATGATCATTTTATCTACCTAATCGGGACTACTCTTTCCAAACTCCGGCTTAAAGATTTTACAGAAATGCAATAAATTCTTGAAGTCAGGGAGGTGCGCAATACTTGTGACAGGACTCATTTTATTTACGAATATAAAAATCAAATATACAAAGGGTTAGATGTGAGTTTTTACTAAAATGTTATCTATAAGTCCTTTCCAAAAGGCCTTCTTCTGCCACA
>CAILKW010000060.1 GCA_903834845.1 uncultured Bacteroidia bacterium
ATATAGATTATTCATTTCACTTTTTATCTTTGTGATTTTCCTTTTGAGTTTTGATTAAGAATCATTATCATTTGTGGGATAATAGCTGCCGCGAAATTCGCATTCCCTCTGTCGTTTGGATGCAAACCACCCATTAAATGATTTTTCTCCTCCAGAGATCCGGCCACACCTTGTCCCAGATCGATGATGGCGATCTTATTATCTTTTGGATGTGCCTTTTTGTGAATTTCAACAGCTTTCTTCAATTCACTCGCAAAATATTGTCCAAAAGGAATGATAATGATGATTTGTGCGGAAGGAGAACTCTTGCGCAGAGCAGCCAGACACTGGACAATGCTTGCAAATGTATCGTCCGGATTGGAATGGTGCAGGCCATCATTGGTTCCGTAATTAATCATGATCAACCCCGGTTCAAGTCCGGTTTGCCCATTGGCACTTATGTTTCCCCGGGAATCGAGCAGGGAAGTATTCCCGTCTATTTTATTCCAGCGGCTCGCCGCATCGTCGTATTCGCCACCTAATCCATTATTGGAATTCCTTATAAAGTAATAACCAGGGACATCTCCGGGTGGAACGTCACCCTTGTTAATCCAGCCACTCCAACCGCAGGCACTTATACAGTATTCATATCCCAAGGTCCGCAATGACTCTCCCACCAGAAATGAATATCCTGACAAGCCGCTCGCGCCATTACCCTCGGTGATGCTGTCTCCGGCAATCAGTGCCCATATTGACCCTGATGAAACAGGAGATGGGATACTCTCAGGATCGATCTGCAAGCCGGTAACACGAAGTACATTCCGACCACTTATACCATTGCCGCCCCACCGCTCCTTCTGAACAGATCCTTGCAAAAAACAAACCCTGAGTTCATGTTTTCCCTTTCCAGAAACCTCCTCAATTACAATCTCATTTGTTACAGAAATCTGCGATTTCCAGACACCATCAACAGAGTATGCGATCATAGGCTTAAAATCGGGCGTATAGCCGCAAGTATCGAACAATATACTGGCGAATGACTTTGTATTTTTGGTTTCCCAGGCTACACAAAAATAGGCACCCGGATTCCATGTCTGGCGAAAAGCGTCTCCGTTCCGTCCATTGTTGCCTGTCCAGTTACCAGGTGAAAACATAAAAGCCTTCGAACTCACAGGTATTGTTTTCCAGGTTTGGTCAATGGTTGCATTCGCACACTTAAATTGATGATCTGCTGCGGTTGATGAAAAGAAAGATCCGAGTAATAAAACACAAATATTCAGGCAGAACGATATATTAGTCATAAACTAAAGTATAATAGTTTTCATATCATTTCCATTCTAATTTTGCAACATTTATCCCTCTGTTGGGATATTGTGCACTTGAGATATACCACTGTTTATCTTCTCCCTGGAATATTTCAGGTGCATGGGTATCAAGTTCTGTAACTAAGGGCTTTCCATGAAAATCAAGCGGGTCGTCTGAGCAATAAACAAATGAACGTTCATCATATCCGTTTCCGTTTTTGTTGGCGGTATCCCAAAGACACCAGAACAGATAAAATTTGCCTCCATTCCTAATAAGTGAAGGGGACTCACATTGGTAAGTAGCTACTTCCCCTTTGTAAATTTCGACCGGCTCTGTCCAGTTCACAAGGTCTCCGGATGTGGATGCCTTGACTACATTCCCGGCACAAAATACCAAGTAGTACGTATTCTTCCAAAACATTAAGCTTGGGTCGCGCCCGGACTTTTCATTGATATGAATAGATCCTGTCGGCTTCCAGTCATATAAGTCTTTTGAAACTGCCATTCTAAAAGGGATAGGCCCATAGATCATTCTGAAATGTTTACCCTGTTTTACAATTGTTGGGGCGTGGTTGGCACTACTTTCACCTGGACGTTGGGTAGGAGGGAGCACTTTGGGTTTGTCGAGCCATGAATTTTGCCTGAATGAGCTTTCAAAAGTTTTTCCGGCTGATACCGCATGAAAAGAGGCAAATTCACCTTGATGACGTGACTGTCCCGGTTCTGATGCAGGATGGGTGATCCCGAAGGCATGCCAATGTTTATCATGTCCTTTTACAAAACAGTGGTCGTTTGGCTGCCATAACGGATAGTACTTACCTGCTTTGAGATCTTTCGTATCAGGCCCGGAAAATACATCACCTTGGGGGACATAAACGTGGGTATAATCACCAACTATTACAGGAACCAAACATTTTTTCAGTTGGCCGCCCTTTTCCATAGGCCTACCTTGTGAATAGCCTGCAAATGAGAAAAGGGTGAAAAACATAATGGCAAAATAGGGAAATGCCAATTCTTTCAATTTTGTAGTTTCAAAGATCTTCATTGGATACAAATTTATTTTCTTGTTCTCAGGTTGGCAACTCTTAATTCAACAGGCTGTATTTCAGGTAAGCTGGTTGAAGGTTTATTCAGGTAAAAGTATGCAGCAGCTGAAACATCATCTGATCGGTAAAAATTTGTCCAACCCTGAATTTTTGAGGCAGTGTCTAATTGTTCAATGCTTCCTTTTTTGTAAATAGGGTGTAATAAACCATTCTTACCGCTTATTGACACTGGAATCAATGGAACCCTTGAATTCTGGAAGTTAGATACAGTTGAAAAACCGTCACCTCCAATCTGTTGTATTGTTGTCCTGATATTCTCTCTGAAAAATATGGGATCGGGTATATGAAACCGATAAAATGCCCATTCCTTCAGCGAATCATCTGCTACGGTACAGCCCGTAAAATTGTTGATATATTTTCTCTGTCCCCATGCTGTACCTATATAATCTTCAGTTCCTGTGCCAACTAATGATGGAAACTCCTGATCGCCGTCGAGGTAAATTTTCACTTCACCTTCTCCAAACCATGATTTTTTATAACGTAAATCGGCACTAACTCCGATGTTTGAGCCGAGAAACCTTCCTTTCCCGTTTACCTTAGGCAATATTTCGAAATCTTTTGCCAACTGTGTAGCTGTGTCTCGGTACCAATAAGCATGGAAATAGAGATTATCCTCATTCCAGTTTTTTGTCAAACTGTAATCAACATCAAAAAAGATATAATCCAGTCTTATCTTACTTTCGTTAGTCACCACAATTTTTGCACCCTTTCTGAAAGGCATCGGGATAAAGCAATTGAACGACCTTCCTTCTGCATTTGCAAAAAGTGCATTTTGAAAAGCTGTCGTTTTTCCCAACCCGACACCAAAGAAATCACCAAATGGAACAGATACAGCCGGTTTTGATTCATTGTCCCAAAATATTTCTATTTTCAGTGAGCGAAGCATTTCAGGTGAACGATCATTGATTGTGATCCATATTCGGTTAATAATCCCCTGATCCTTAATGTCGAGCAACGAATATGATTGTCCGGAGCCAATTGAATCGCTGGGATGTCCTTTTGCTCCGTTGTTGGTTCTTCCACCTTTGCCTTTTTCTCCATTCAGATTTTCGGGACTGCTCCAGCGCGCGGTCAGATTGTCATTAAACTCAAAAAGATTGTTTTTAGACCCAGTTTTAGCTCTTTCGTATTTACATCCGCTCATAACATCAAAGAAAAGGATGGCAACTAAGATGATGAATAACAAATTATTTAATAGATGCCGATTCATATTGATTCGCATAATATAATCTTTAAATGTGTTTTTAATTAATATCCTTGTTAAAAGTAATCTGAGGCAGTTGTATTTTCATATCATTGTTCCAATATACAAACTGGTCCAAGCAGCCCAGAAGGAACAGGTTCACGTTTTAAATCTTTATAATAAAGCATTGACCGTGTACTTATCTCAGGTACTGTAAGTTCAGTATCAAGAGTAAAAGGATTACAGGTGGTCCATGTACGTTTTTCTGATCCCATGTTAATACCCAGGCCATCACCCATTAACCGGTTCAGCCAAGTATTTGCCACACGTATCTCTATATCGTTTCTTCCGACTTTTAAAGCCTTCGTAATATCTACTCTGTAAGGCGGGGTCCATACGATTTCACAGTCTTTATCATTTAATCGTACTCCGGCAATAACTTCAACTCGGCCCAAGTCAAGCAAGATAGCGGCAGATAAGGACCCCTTCCAATCAAAAGAAATAGAATAGATGGCTGTTCCTGAGTAGTATTTTATTCCATTCTCCGGTCTTTTACTCCAATCTTCAAGTTTTAAAAATTCAATGGATTCGGGGGCACCCCAACCTTTTGAAAATTTAACTGTCCATGGCCCATCCAGAATAAACTTTTGCCGAAGATATAGATTATTTTCCACAATTTTTCCTGTCGTATTTTCAGAAATTGAGTCACGAAAAAGCACAAAAACTGACGCACAGGAATCCAGCCACAAAGGAATTACAGTCTCTTTGTATGTATGGCGCAATAATGCAACATCTTTTATTTCTCCAGTTACCGGATCCCATACTTCAGGTTTTTTTCCTGATATTCTGAATTTTGCAGTAAAATTTACAGGAAATGGCTGTCCGTTACTGATAAAATAAATATCATTACCATCTATATAACGATGAATAAACCGTAAATCAAGATCAATTTCTTCAATACTAAAATCAGGGAATAGTGACATTGATTCAAGAACCTCCTTAATATCAGTCCCATAAAATACCTGCCCCTTGCCATAAGAATGCCGGGTAATTGTTTTTCCATCACAATTGCCCCATACTTCTTTACCTATCTCGTCAACAATTTTGTCACATTTCGGGTAATTATTTAATCCGGGACTTTGGGTTGGTCGTGGACCCAAAACAGTTGCCCCGGATTGTATCAGTTTTTTGATTTTTCCGACAGCCTCTGGGCTCATTTTTTCTGAGCTGCGTAATACCAGGAGCTTATAAGAGGCCCCACTTGAAGTAACAAGTCTGCCTTTTGTGAATGACAAATCATTAATTAAAATTTCCGGGGGTAGAAGGTCGTAATCATAACCTTTGGGTAATTTTAACCGTTTGTCGAACTTATCGTTTCCACCCTCTAAAACCATAGGGATAGGCCCTCCCGGTTCTTCTCCATAGAAATATAGTACATCAACAAAAGGTTTTCCCTGTTGGAGCAAATACTGGCAACGAGAAAGATATGTTATCCACGCCCGGCCCATCTCCCACCAAGTCTGACCGCGACTAAATGCCAATCCATAGGGTCCAAATGCCGGGCCGGGGTAAATTTTATCAACATCCGGATTGTGGGCATAGGTATGAAAAACAAAACGATTAACTCCGGCACACAATGCCTCGTCTCCCTGTGCCTTCAGGGATGCCGGACAACTCTTCCAATCTACCTTGCCTTGCGTATAAGCCTCTATCGCCACTACTTGTTTCCCTGTGATGTGAGCGGCAGAAGAGGCATATTTCATTGTATTCCCGAACTCGTTCATAGGAATATCCACATGCAGATAATGCTGAACTGGATCCGATACCATTGTTTCTCCACCGCCACCACTATCCTCAGCATGAACCAGTAAACCGTACTTGTTGGCAAGTTTCCTCATTCCTCCGAAGAAAATCTCCGATACCAGATCACTCATTGTCTGGCGCACATCGCAAAGGAAGCGATCAGTAAGTTCACGATTTTCGACAATAAAGCCGGCAAAAGCCGGAAGATAGTTCAACACATCATAGCCTCTGCGTTTCCTGAACTCTTCCCGAAAAACCGG
>CAILKW010000061.1 GCA_903834845.1 uncultured Bacteroidia bacterium
ACCTGATAAAAATGTTAAATAGCCAATCTTCTTTTTCCATTTATCACCATAAAACATTAACCATAAAGCAGCCGGAATTTTTATAAACAAAGCTGCCGACAGGATATTTTTATGGGAATATACCGATTTGATATCATAAATGGAATCAACATTTTTGTTCACATATTCGAGGATATGATAAAAAACTGTAAAGCTATCGAGGAGTAATAAAAAAGAAAATGCAAGCGCAACGAAATGCAGATAGGCCTTGTTGCTGCTGAAAATCACATAAAGTATAAAAGTTGAAGCAAATACTGTTGAAATTTTTGTGAAGTTCACTACTGCTTCCGAAAGGTTGTATGCCTGAAAGAAAGAAAGCAAGCAAACCACTAAAAAAGCAGTATAAGCCAAGCCTATCAAATTCAGAAAAAAACCTGATTTCAATTCGGGGCGATTCCTAAAACTGTTATCGTAAAGCAGTACAAAAAATGAAACCAGATTGAGCAGCGCAAGAGTTACAAACTTAGGCCCAGCCGAATCGAGGGTGAAAAAATTGGGGGTGAATACTGGTGCGAGGAGGTAGGCGAGTAGGAGTAGGGAATAGATTGGATTAAGAGGGTTTTGGGCTGGTTTTTTACCGGAAGTTTGTTTTGTTGGAGCAGTTTTTTTCATTGAATTTTGCTTTTAAATTATTTCCATAAATTTATTCATGTAGATTTCCTCAGTGAATTTATTTGTAAAAACTTCAAATCCTTTGTTGCCTAAACCCTTGATCAAAAGAGGGTTTTGTATTATTTCAGAAATTTTTAAGGCCAAATCTTTCTCATTGCCAGGTTCAAATAACATTCCAGAAATGTTATTCTCTATAATTTCTGGAAGTCCGCCATGATTAGCAGCTATTACCAATTTACCCAAACTCATTGCCTCGATGGCTACTAAGCCGAATGGCTCCGGCAATAACGAAGGGACGATCACCGCATCGGACCAGTTATAGAGCATTTCGGGTTTTGACGTGAAGGGTAGTAGTTCGATACTGCTTTCAAGATTTCCATCCTTGATTTGTTTGATCAGCTTATTTCTTAAAGAATCCTGATTCATAAAAACATCACCTACAATCTTAACCTCAATCAGTTCTTTCTCTTTTTCGTTTAATAAACAAATAGCTTTGATTAACAATGGCTGTCCTTTCCAATTATTAATCCGACCAATTAGTAAAAGCTTTAGTTTATTTATCGTTTTCTTTTTTCTTTCTGATGCTTTTAAGGGAGCAACCCCGTTCCAAAGTATAAACTGTTTCTTGTTTTTTAAATTTATAAACGCATTTTTAGAGGCCGTGGAAATAAAAATCAGATCAGCTCTTGAAAAATTCAATAATTTACTGAATATTTTTGCGGGAAAATTTAAAGGCAATTCATGAACATGAATAAACGCTTTTGCTTTGGTAAAACGAAGAGCCAGTATATAATCTAAAATTACGATAGAATTGATGTACACCAACTCAAATGAGTTTATAAAGCCAATTAATCTGAAAAAGGTTATAATTTTTAGGAGAGCTGAAAATTTGAATCGTTTCAGATCATACTTTCTTATAATACCAATATTTTCAAATAGAACTTCAACTTTAAATTCATTTTGCAGGATGTTTGACAATAAACCTTTTTTGGGTAATACAACCACTATCTTTTGATCAGGATATTTTTTCTGGGCAGCCTTTATGCTTAACAAAAGCATTCTGTCGGAACCATATAATTCAAATCCTTGATGAACAAACAAGATTTGCTTGTTCTTCTTCGTGTTATTTTCAATCATTGCCCCAAATTATAGGGTGAACTTCAATATTATAACTCATATCTTTTTGTGTTTGTCAACCCATCATAAAATCCTTTTACAATCGCAGGCACTGTTTTAAACTGTTTAAGCAAGATTTGTTTAACCGAAAGATATAATACCCATCTGAGTGTGAACCACACAATAAAAACAGGAAACAAATTTTTATTCAAATGTTTTCGTTGTAAAAGAATAATATTCCGTGTAGCAAGATAATATTTAAACCAATTGGCTTTGTTATTAAAGGAGTAACTCACTTTATGGTAAACTATAGCCGTAGGGACGTAAACCATCAAATGATTTGATGTTATTATCCTAAGGCTATAATCTGTGTCTTCTGAATAGGCAAAAAATTGTTCGTCCAATAAACCTATTTCATTAATAGCTTTTGAACTGAGTAAAACGGCACAGCCATTTACAAAACCAACTGGTTTTTGAATTGAATTAGCTGGTGCATCTTTTTTAAATTTGCCAAACTCAGTAACTATACCGCTAAATTTAGACACTTTACCCCCAGCATACCAAATGGTATCTTTTTTATTGAAAAAATAAATTTTAGGAACCGTGGCATAAACAGATTTATTTGTTAGGAATGGGATAACCAACATTTCCAAAAAATTGGACTTTACTTCAGTATCATTATTTAACAGCAAAAAATAGTCTGGATTATATTTATTCAATACATAAACAATGCCCTTATTGTTGCCACCTGTGAAACCAAAGTTTTTATCTAAGGGATAATAGTCTATTTGATTGAATTCCTTTGATAACTTTTCAACAGAATTATCAGTAGAGCCATTGTCCACTATAATTATATTAAAGCAAGGGTAACAGATTTGTTGTAACGAAAGCAAACAATCCCTTGTAACTGCATAACCATTCCAGTTAAGGATAATTATGCAAATATGAGGATGAATAGCAGAAACTTTATTACCACACATTTAAAAACAATTTATTGATTGAGCCACCTCCATTCCAAGAAAAAGC
>CAILKW010000062.1 GCA_903834845.1 uncultured Bacteroidia bacterium
CCGTTACCGACCAGGTTGCAAGTGCAACTGCAGTAAATACTTCAGTTACTAATACTTCAGGCGGAGTGTCAATCTATGTAAAAGTTACAATAACAAATAACTCTTTTGAAGGTCTTGCTGACAAAGTGATAAAGCTTTCTGTTGATGGGAAAAATTCAGCCAACGAATTAGACGTAGTAAACACAACTTGTATTGCTCCTGCAGCTATTGACTATGCAGACTTTGCAGAACAAACACTTAAATTACGTCCAACAGTCGTTGAAGGAACAACATCTACAATTACTCCTAATGTTGGTATAGTTCCTAAAAACCCATAACATTCTTTGATTTTAGAATTTGATTTAGCTTTTTTCATGAACCCAACTTTTTTCGGTCGGACTTTTGTCCGACCGGAGAAGTTCCGGGTAAGATCCTCTTAACAATTTAATTTAATGGGGGTCACACCATGAGAAAAATAGTGGATAGATTATAAGCTGACAATTATTAGAAACTAAGGAAAAAAATAAGTAATGATCAGCAACCACCATTTCAAGCCGGGGTGTTTAACTTCTAACTTCGAAAACGTGAGAGGTACGCCGCTTATCGGCAAAAATAGTTCGATTAACGCGCTAAATGGAGCGTGAGAAAATTGTCGGGAGATCTGGCCTACCTGTATAAATAGAGTATGTCAGGTTTTTATGTTTATAGACCATAGTATCTGTCCATTCAATAATCACGAAATATTTCACTATTAGGCACCTCAACAGATACTCAATATCTTGTGTATCAATAATTAAAAACTCAATACCTTAAGTCTCCTTAATGTCCGAAATAAGGGTGTTAACGGAAAATTGACATTTATTAAGTGATGAAAAAATCTTTATACATAACGTGTCTGGCCTTGGTAGTTCTGCTATCAATGCTTTTGGCTTTGGCTCCTGCCAAAGCCCAGACCGTCGTGTATCAAGGAGATGCTACACCTTTGAATGTTGTGCAAAATGTTAATCATACCTACGAATGGGAATTATACAGTGATTTCAATGTCAACTTCGCTACCACTTCAGGAAATTGTCCCGTTACTTCTGCTGTTTTTGTTGCAGGCAATATCGGATCAAATGTTATGGTAAAATGGTTGCTACCGGGAATTTATTTTTTCAAAGTTACCGCTCGTGATGCCGCCAAATGTGCTATGAATATTAAAATCGGAATGATAAAAGTTATTCCCCCGGATCTGAAAGCGGTTATTTCAGGAGCAGCTATTACCGGAGCATGCCAGTTAGTTAAACTTGATGCCTCAAAATCTTTTACTGACATTGTGAAATATGAATGGTCAATATTAGACAAGGGTGGAGCTCTAACCCGGCAGACAGGTATTGATACAGAATTCCTTCTTCAGTCAACCTACACAGGTTCATTGCCGGCAAATTTCAGAGTACGTCTTCAGGTGACCAGCCGTTCGGGCAATGTTAATAGTGATACGCTCACAATTAAAGTTGATCGTCTTCCTGTTGCCGGAGTATTCACTTCAGGCGAGTTTGAAAAAAACGGAAGCATGATGGTTGATGGAACCGTTTCTACAGGAACAGGTCTGAAATACAGGTGGTTTACATCAGAAGGACAGGTAGTAGGTGCAAATAACCTGCCAACTGCCTATTTATACGGAGCTGGAATATATTCGCTTGAGGTAATTGATAATTTTGGGTGCAAATCAATAAAAAGTTTTAAATTCCCGCTTGAAAACCATCAAATCATGGCTAACACCGATTATGCCAGAACTTCGTGGGCTCAAGATACCACCATTAATGTATTGGCAAATGATGTATCAAACCTTGACCTTGTTCCAGGCTCAGTACATGTTGTCGAACAACCCACACGCGGAAAGACTAAAGTAAATGCTGATGGTTCAATTACATATATGCCAAGTGAAAGACGACCTGCACGCGACCAGTTTGTTTATGAAGTGTGTGATGTTGTAAATTTATGCTCCTCAGCAACAGTTATAATCGATATTTACGATAGTGGGGTAACTGCACCTGAGGGATTTTCACCAAATGGTGACGGACAAAACGAATATTTGGTATTTAAAGGTCTTGAAAACTATCAGAATTCACAACTATTCGTTTATACACGCGCTGGTCAACTCGTTTATCAGAGCTTAGACTATCTGAATGATTGGGATGGCACAACTGTAAAAAGCTCTGTCACCAATACGCAGCTTGTTCCATCAGGAACATACTATTACATCCTGAATTTGGGTGGAACAAACAGGTTATTAAAAGGATTTGTTTATATTGGATATTAGGTTGTCTATTTTATGTTGTCGGGATTAATTTGAAAGAGTTTAATACGCTAACAATCTGATGATTTTGCAATCAAAAGAATATTCGCAATAACAATTACAGAAATAATTATGATTAAATATTCGAGGTTATTCACTGTACAACTATAAGAACCTCTATGTGCAACTATGTGTAAAATAAGAAGGTTAGGAAGAAGCCTGAGATAGATTTCAAAAGGTCAATAAATTGCAAGTTTAAGAACACTTTGGGTTCAAAAGCATTTACACTAACTCTATCTCTCTTACAAGATTATACTTTTCAATTTTGGCATTTAGAGTAGGGCGGGTAATATCCAAAATTTTGGAGGTTTCAAGTTTATTCCAGTTTACCTCATCAAGTATTCGCTTAATATGGAATTTCTCCATATCGGCCAAAGTACGAAACTGGGGGATCTCCTGTTTGAGCTGAATAGCCCGAGTACCCATATTATTCAGCGTGATATTGTCCCTTTCGAGTACATCGCTTTTAGACATCACAATCGCCTGCAAAATTGTATTCTCAAGCTCACGAACATTTCCATGCCAATCATGAGCCTTCAGCATTTCAACGACTCCCTCGCCAATCTTCACAACACTCTTATTAAATCTCTTATTCAGTTTATGTAGAAAGTGAATTACCAGATCACGAATGTCGTCTTTTCTATCGCGCAGAGGAGGAAGGTCAATAGTGAAAACTTTTAACCGGTAATATAGATCTTCCCTAAACTTACCCTCTTTTATCAAAGTTTCAAGATTGCGGTTAGTTGCTGTAATTATTCGAGCCTTCATGGGAATAACTTCCTCCCCACCAACACGTTCAAACTCTAATTCCTGTATAACCCTAAGTAGTTTAACTTGCGTATTAAGAGATATTTCCGAAATCTCATCAAGAAAAATTGAACCTTCTCCAGCTAATTCAAACTTACCTTTTTTATCCCTGATAGAACCCGTAAACGAACCTTTTACATGTCCAAACAACTCACTTTCGAGTAGAGTTTCAGTCAAAGCACTGCAATTTACAATAACTAAAGGTTGATTGCTTGTAATTCCTGAATAATGAACCAATCTTGCGATCAATTCTTTACCTGTTCCAGTCTCACCTTGAATTAACACATTAACTTTATTGAGTGATATCCTTCCTATATTTTTGAATATCTCCTTCATTTGCTGAGTCTTACCAACAAGGATGTTATTCTCAATCATACTCTCCCTCGACATATCGTGGTGTAGTACCTCATTAAGACTATTGCTAACTTTAACTGAATTTAAGGCCAGTTGAATTGTTGTTTTAAGCTGAAACGGATCAATAGGTTTTTCAAGAAAGTCGAAAGCCCCCAATTGAATAGATTTGATTGTTAAAACTACATCCCCATATCCGGTAAGCAATATAACAGGAAGACCCATATTAAATTTCCTAATTTCGGCAAGTACTTCCAAACCATCCATTCCAGGCATTTGAAAATCAGTGATCACAAGATCAGGCAGTTCTGAGTGAACCAAAAGCAAACCTGCCTCACCATTTTCAGCCTCAATGACTCTGTAACCTACTCTGCTTAGTGTCTCCTTCAAGACTTTTAAATTCAGCTTATCATCATCAATAATCAAAATTTTTTCCATGAATCCAATATGTATATGAAGTAATTGGCTTATCAAATTTATGCTTGGAACATTACCTGCCTAATGCATCTGATTTGGTTTTGCCAAACAAAAATACGGAAATAATATGAAATAAAAATTCTTTTACTCTTTTCGTGTAAAATATTTTTGTTTTCCCTTATATTCCTATTTTTGTGGTATTAAAACAATCAATTAAGTATATGAAAAAATTAATTTTTCTGTTCGCATTTTTAATTGCCGCATGGGCTTTAGAAGCTCAAAATGTGCAGTTGCATTATGATTTGGGTAAAGACCGTAAATATGTTACCTCAACGGTTGAGATGTTTAAACCCGATAAATGGGGAAGTACATTCTTCTTTATTGACATGGATTATGGTGTTGGTGATGTCAAAGGGGTAAGTCTTGGTTATTTCGAGATTGCCCGTGGCCTGAAATTCTGGAAAAGTCCTTTTGAAGTTCACGTTGAGTACAATGGAGGTTTCGGACAATCGAAATCAGGCACTTCTTATCAAATTAATGATGCTTGGCTTTTCGGGGGAAATTATACCTGGAATACAGCTGATTACTCTAAAATTTTCACATTACAGGCAATGTACAAAAATATTAGAGGGAAAAATGATATGTCATTTCAGCTGACAGGTGTATGGACAGTGCAAATGTTTAAAAATAAACTGACTTTCACAGGATTTGCTGATTTTTGGAGAGAGGACAACAATTTTTTCCTTAATGCACCTATAGGGACAGAAACAAATTTTGTATTCCTTAGCGAACCTCAACTGTGGTTAAACATAACGAAAAACTTCTCTCTTGGTTCTGAGGTCGAAGTTGCATCGAATTTTGCATTGCATAAAGGGGTAAAAGCTTGCCCAACACTTGCCGCCAAATGGAACTTTTAATAAAATTTATACTCTTATGATTGAAAAACTTTTTAAATTAACAGCAAACAAAACTTCGGTTAAGACCGAGGTTATCGCGGGTGTCACCACGTTTATGACGATGGCGTATATCCTTTTCTTAAACCCCAATATCCTATCCTCAACAGGAATGGACAAAGGTGCGGTGTTCTTCGCAACCGCAGTGGCCGCAGGAATAATAACCATTACTATGGGTTTAGTTGCTAATTTCCCGATAGCCCTAGCTCCAGGTATGGGTTTAAACGCTTTTTTTGCTACAGTTGCTCTTCAGGGTGTTGGTATGAAATGGGAGGTAGCACTTGGTGCTGTTTTTATTTCAGGTGTTATCTTTATGTTGTTAACTGTTACCAAAATACGTCAAATCCTTGTTGTTGCGGTACCCGGCTCGTTGAAAGTTGCTATTACTGTAGGAATTGGGCTTTTCATAACAGTTATCGGACTTAAGCTTTCTGAAATAATGGTTGCTTCAGCAAGTGTTATTCCTCCAACCCTTGCAAAGATGCAAGAAACAGGCGGTAAAGCAGGTTTGATGTTTTTTGAGTGGAATATTGGTTTTGGCAGCCTAAAAAATCCAAGTATGTTACTGTGCCTGATAGGACTTGGTATTACAGCTGCACTTATGGCCTTGAGAATTAAAGGCTCTCTGCTTATCGGAATATTTGTTACAACAATAATTGGGATTCCGATGGGAGTTACTCAAATAGCGAACGGATTCAGTCCGATAGCTCTTCCCAATTTTTCTAATCTCGCTGTAGGTGCGCTTGACATAAAAGGGGCCTTAAATATGGGTATCTGGACAGTTGTTTTTACTTTCACTTTTGTAGAATTATTCGATACTTTCGGAACACTTGTAGGAACAGCAAACAAAGCCGGGCTAATAGACAAAGAAGGAAAATCGCCGAAAATCGGGAAAGCCATGCTTGTGGATGCCTTTGGGGTTTCATTTGGTGCTTTTATGGGTACGAGTACAGTAACAGCTTATGTTGAAAGTGCAGCTGGTATAAGCGAAGGTGGACGTACCGGACTAACCGCAGTCACTACGGGAATTTTATTTCTTTGTGCCCTTATTCTCGCTCCTCTTGCAACACTAATCCCTAACGCGGCAACAGCTCCTGCTTTGATTATTGTAGGACTGCTAATGGTATCGAGCATTAAAGATATTGATTTTGAAGATTTTACCGAAGGTTTTCCTGCATTTATGACTTTTATAATGATGCCGTTTACCTACAGCATTGCAAATGGAGTGGCAGCCGGTATTATTTTCTATACTTTACTAAAAGTGTTGACAGGGAAGTACAAACAAGTACACTGGATGATGTATTTGCTTTTTGTCTTAGTTGTTGTCAGGTATATATTCCTGACGGAAGCCTGATACTTTTGTTAAAATGTTATATTGTTCAGGTTAAACTTCTGATTGTTTAACTTGGACAATTGATATCATTTATTATCTTTGCACTCCGAAAGACTAGGGCTGTTAGCTCAGTTGGTTTAGAGCATTACCTTGACAGGGTAGGGGTCACTGGTTCGACTCCAGTACAGCCCACAATTTTCAAAATGAGTTTTTATTAAAAAAAAAGGGTGTCGAAATGACACCCTTTTTCTAATCTAATAACTACTTTACAAGGATTGGTTTTCCCAGCCCTACTTTTTCAAGCTCATTAAGTTGAGTTTTCGCATCACCAACAACAACATAGTACATTCTCGCCGGATCAATATACTTATTTACAAGTTTCAATTGCTTTTCAACAGTAAGTCCTTTCACATAAGCCTCTTCTTGCTTTATGTAATCGGCCGGGAGTCCATAAGTCGCCATATTACTCAACATTCCTAACAGTCCGTTAATCGTTTCGAAACGTAGCGCATTACCCTTTATCAGAGCATCTTTCGTGAAATTAATATACTCTTGTGGTATTGACTTTCGATATTTTTCCATTTCCGTCTTAAAAATGGTCACAGATTCGAGTGTTGAATTTGTGCGTACCATTGAAGAAGCAGTATAAGTACCATATTCCTTTGCGCCATTAATGGAGGACCTTGCTCCATAAGTAAATCCTTTTTCTTCTCTCAGGATAAGATTAAAGACTCCATTAAAAGATCCGCCTAACTTGTAATTAGCAACATAGACAGGGTAATAGTCAGGATTATTTCTTGCTATGGAAGTTGTTCCGATAGAAATCACAGATTGTTTGGCTCCGGGAACATCTACAAAATAAATGGCAGATTTTTCCGGTGCAACCGGAACCTTTATTTTTGGCAAAAATACTTCTTTCGATTGCCATTTTTGTGTAAGACCGGCAAAAGCAGTTTTAACTACGGTTTGATCTACATCACCCGCAATTAGAAGTTTAGCATTTGCAGGCGAAAAATATTTATTATAGAAATTCTTTAAGTCATCCATTGTAATTGAATTAACAGATTCCTCAGTTCCAGATGCTTCAATCGCAAGTATATTGTTTTCACCGAAAATAAGTTTATTAAGG
>CAILKW010000063.1 GCA_903834845.1 uncultured Bacteroidia bacterium
AAAGAGCGCGCTGTTGTTAAACGGCTTATCAGTGAATTTGGTAATACTGTTGTTGAATCTGTCAATATTGATCAAATCCTTACTGGAATGAAGGGGATGACGAGCTTGCTGACCGTCACGTCAAAACTTGATCCGGAATACGGTATAAGATATCGTGGTTACTCAATTCCGGAGCTCCAACAGAAACTTCCTAAAATAAGTCCCGAAGGTGAGCCTCTTCCTGAAGGATTGTTTTACTTGATGTTACTTGGAGAAATCCCTTCGCTTGAGGATACTATGAAGTTGAGTACTGAATGGTTAAATCGAAGTCATGTGCCATATCACGTCATTAAGGTAATAGAAGCGATGCCGATCACCAGTAAGCCGATGACGCAATTCAGCACAGGAATTATTTCAATGGCTACCGATTCGATATTTCAAAAAGCGCATAGGGCGGGATTAAATAAAAACGACTATTGGAATACTACCTACGAGGATGTAATGAATCTCATTGCCCGACTTCCCGTAATTGCTGCTTATATTTATCGTCGTAGTTTCAAAGACGGAAGCTTTATTGAACCTGATAGGAATCTTGATTGGGCGGCTAACTTTGCACACATGATGGGATATGACAGTCCTGAAATTTACAATTTGTTCAGAATGTATCTTTGTATTCATGCTGATCATGAAGGAGGAAATGTTTCCGCTCATGCCACTCATCTGGTAGGTTCTGCTTTGAGTAATCCATACTATTCTTATGCAGCCGGTATGCTTGGCCTGGCTGGACCTTTACATGGTTATGCAAATCAAGAGGTAATGTTTTGGGTATATGAGATGCTTAAGGAAATAGGAGATGTTAGTGATAGTGTAGTTATCAGGGAAAAAATTGAAGCTTACATCCGTAAAACAATTTCTGAAGGCAAAGTAATACCAGGTTATGGTCATGCAGTGTTGCGTGTTACCGATCCACGGTTTACTGCCCAGCAGGTATTTGCTGAAAAAAACGTTAAGAATGACCACCTGATAAATATTGTGAACATGCTTTATGATATTGTTCCGCCAATTCTTAAGTCACTTGGAAAGGTAAAAAATCCTTGGCCCAATGTTGATGCATTTTCAGGAGCTCTTTTGCATCACTACGGAATAACTGAATATTTCTTTTATACCGTAATGTTTGGAGTAAGCCGTGCTTTAGGAGTTTTAGCTCAATTGGTATGGGACAGGATGTATAATCTACCAATTGAAAGACCTTCTTCAGAAACACTCGAATGGTTTAAAGAAAAAGCGGGGATTTGAAATTAATTATTAGAGAAATATGAGGGTTCTTAGCAATTTAAATATGAAAAATAAGAAGGCATTTTATGTGTCTTTGCTAATGGGTTTGGCTACAGGAGCATTGATTGTGTCTTTTTTAAATAGCAAGATAATTGATATTCACAGAGGGACTCATGATGGTGGCATTATTGCTGCGGCTGGATCTGCAGCAATAATTATTTGCATGATTTCATTTGGTCTTATCGGGTTCAAATTAATCCGATTATTTGATAAGTGAATAGATATAGTTTTTCATTATAATATGATAGGGGAACATTAAATCCCCTATTTTTATGCCCAAATTATATTATATGGCTTACCACGGATTAAGAGATTTTATTCGATTACTCGAAAATCAAGGTGAATTGCTTCGAGTTTCTATTCCCATAAATCCCGAATTGGAAGTTGCAGAGATAGTTGACCGGATTTCAAAGAGTGACGGTGGTGGCAAGGCTCTTTTGTTTGAAAATAATGGTACGGATTTTCCAATTCTTATTAACGCATTTGGTTCTGAAAGGCGAATGGCATTTGCTTTAGGTTGTGAGAATATTGAAAGTATTGGCTCCGAGATAGAAACGTTGTTTCGAAAAATGGCAACTCCCCGTCACAACTTTCTTGATAAATTACGGGTTCTTCCGCTTTTGTCGCAAATTTCTTCCTGGATGCCTAAAACAATTTCTGGACGAGGAAAATGTCAGGATGTGGTTATGAAAGTCCCTGATTTATTTAAGTTGCCTATTCTTAAATGCTGGCCTGCTGATGGTGGCCGATTTATTACTTTGCCATGTGTAGTTACCCGTGATCCTGAAACAGGAATTCGAAATGTTGGCATGTACAGAATGCAGGTCTTAAACGCTACTCTTACAGGAATGCATTGGCATAAGCATAAAACAGGGGCACGACATTTTGCAGCTTATAAGACAAAATCAATGCGTATGCCGGTTTCAGTTGCAATTGGAGGAGATCCTGCCTACACTTATGCCGCCACTGCTCCTTTACCTGACAATATTGATGAATACCTTTTAGCTGGTTTTTTGAGAAAAGAGAAGGTTAAATTGGTAAAATGTCTGACTAATGATCTGGAAGTCCCGTGTGATGCAGATTTTATAATTGAAGGTTACATTGATCCGGCTGAGGATTTGATTCTCGAAGGCCCATTTGGCGATCATACTGGGTTTTACTCCTTAGCCGACTGGTATCCCAGTTTTCATGTTACTTGTATTACCCATTGTAACGATGCCGTTTACCATGCTACCATTGTAGGTATTCCTCCACAAGAAGATTCTTGGATTGGTCGAGCAACTGAAAGGATTTTCCTATCACCGATGAAAATGACAATGATTCCCGAGTTAGTAGATTTGGAGTTACCACCGTCCGGAGTTGCTCATAACCTTACCTTAGTTAGAATTGAGAAAACTTATGCAGGACAGGGATTAAAGGTTATGAATGCTATGTGGGGAGCTGGGCAAATGATGTTTAATAAAATACTGATTGTGGCTGATCTGTCATCTGATATCAAAGATTATGAACTTTTTGCACGGTACGTTTCTAAAGTTTTAAATCCACTGAAGGATATTAGTTTTTCAAATGGGCCAATGGATGTTCTTGATCACTCGTCTTCACGTTTTTCTTATGGTTCAAAGCTCGGTATTGATGTTACTTCAAAATTTGAAGAAGAGATTGATAGCTATGAACAATACTCATTAAATAAAATTGATGATATATTTTGCAGTAATATTATTTCCGGAATACGGGGAGTAACTGCTTGCAATCTTTCATTAGTTAACAAAGGAATTTCAGCAATAATCGTGGCTATCGTAAAAAGTGATCAAACAACGTTGAATGTGATTGTTAATAATATTTTGGCAATATCAGAGTTAAGGGAAATTAAACTTATTACTTTTGTTGATCCTGGGATAGATGTGAACGATTTGGAGTCTGTTTGCTGGTACGTTTCAGGAAATATCGATCCAATCCGTGATTGCCGTTTAATTAAATCCGTAAGTGAGGGTGAAGTATCGCATTTTATAATGGATGGAACTCGAAAAACAGCTGAAATGGATGGATTTAAACGAGATTGGCCTAATCCTGTAACCTCATCTCTTGATACAATTTTAAAAATTGATAACTTATGGTCGCAAGCCGGGTTAGGTACATTCATTACTTCTCCTTCTCTTAAGTATTCTTCACTGAAAAGAGGAGAGGAGGCGGTAAGCCAATAATTACGAATTCAATTTTAAACTTTTTTTGCGATATATTTGTAATGTAATTTGTTGAGGTCGGTTATTACAAGTAGGTAAAGGTATTATCTAATAGTCCTTGTGTTTACAGGATATTTTTAAAACTACATTTGTAAATTTATAAATGACACAACAAACTTCAAATGCATTTGTTGGTGTGTCTTAGGCCTCATTAGGCACAGGAATTATATGATTTATAGTTGGTCTTTGGAGAGCAGAAATGGGGTTAAATGAAACTGGTATTATTTTGCAGTTCTCATGTTCGGACTTTTTGCAGTTGTTTAATTACAAACGAGTGTCAGACACAATCTGGATGGGGTTCCTGTAACTGATATTTATTATGGAATATGTTGGTTTGCTAATATTTTGTCAATTGTATTTGAATAACAAAAATCTTGTTTAACGTTAAATTTTAAAACTATGAACAGTATCAAAGGATCGAAAACTGAACAAAATCTGTTAAAAGCTTTCGCTGGTGAATCACAAGCTCGAATGCGATACGACTATTTTGCGAAACAAGCTAAGAAAGAGGGGCTTGAACAAATTGCTGCTATTTTTGAGGAGACTTCTTTGAATGAGCGCGAACATGCCAAACGATTTTTTAAATTCCTTCAAGGTGGCTCGGTTGAAATCACAGCAACTTACCCGGCAGGAATGGTTGGAACCACAATCGAAAATCTTAAAGCATCAGCCGATGGTGAAAATGAAGAATGGACTGCACTATATCCTGATTTTGCGGCAGTTGCTGAGGAGGAGGGTTTTAAAGAGATTGCTGTTGCTTTCAAATTAATTTCAAAAATAGAAAAGGCTCATGAAGAACGGTATCGCACTTTATATGAAAATATAGAATCCGGTATGGTATTTAAACGGGGAGATAAAGTTATTTGGAAATGCCGAAATTGTGGTTACCTTCACGAAGCTGCCAATGCACCACAAACCTGCCCTGCTTGTTTGCATCCACAATCATATTTTGAAATTAAAGAAGCTAATTATTAATAGTCCAACCGACGAATAAAGAGAGGATAAAGAGGCCAATAGGGGTTTTGTAGGTTTCTATGACCTAAAATACTTCGAAATAGCATGAATGCCTTCTATTAATTATGAATTTTCAAAAGGAACGGTGTAATTCATGAATTTACTCCAAAACCATTTGCAAAAGGGCTGAATTCGGTAATTATGATTTTACATGTTTCAAATGTAAACAAAAGGAAAAATTAATTGGACTTAATTTTAATTTCTTACTTTTACAATTCTCTTTGATAAATTATATAACATAACAAGGATGGATAATATTAATGATTACATAAAAAGTTTGCCAAAAGCTGAGCTGCATCTTCATATTGAGGGTAGCTTTGAACCTGAGCTGATGTTTAAGTTGGCCAAGAGAAATGGAATTCAGCTTGAATACACCTCAGTTGAAGAGTTACGAAAAGCTTACCAGTTTACAAAACTTCAGGATTTTTTAAACATATATTATGCTGGTACCAGTGTCCTGATACAAGAACTGGATTTTTACGATTTAACTTGGGATTATCTTTTAAAAGCTAAGGAAAACAACATCGTTCATACTGAAATAATGTTTGATCCTCAAGCTCATACGTCAAGAGGAGTGCTTTTCAGAACTGTAATCGAAGGTATAAACAGAGCTTTAATTGACGGACATGAAAAACTTGGCATTTCCTCAAAGTTGATAATGTCATTTTTACGTCATCTAAGCGAGGAGGAGGCTTTTAAAACATTAGAAGAATCCTTACCTTACCACGATATGATTGCGGCAGTTGGTCTCGATTCTTCGGAAAAGGGATACCCACCTGAATTATTTGAACGTGTATTTGCTAAAGCAAGAGAATATGGTTTTCTGACTGTTGCACATGCCGGTGAAGAAGGACCTCCTGAAAATGTTTGGGGAGCACTTGATTTGTTGCATGTTTCCCGAATTGATCATGGGAACAGTTCAATGCTTGATAATGATTTAATTGATGTTTTGGCTGCATTGCAAGTTCCGCTTACTGTTTGCCCACTTTCCAATTTACGTTTAAAGGTTGTGGAGGATCTTTCGAACCATCCTTTAAAAACTATGTTGGAAAAAAAGCTTAGAGTGACAGTAAATTCGGATGACCCTGCCTATTTTGGTGGATACCTTAATGACAATTTTGTTGCCATCGCTGAGGCACTTTCTTTAACAAGAAGTGAAATTTTTCAATTGGTGTATAATTCTTTCGAAGCATCATTTTTACCTGAAATTACCTTACAAAACTATCTTAACCTACTTAATGGTTATCAAACTTCTGATTGATCCGTTCGAATATTCGTAAAATGCTGAAAATCAAATAAAAGCGTTGTTTATTAATTAGGAATATCTATATTTGTGCCGCTAAAAAAAATTAATAGATGAAAAAGCTAATTGTATTTACAGGTATTTTACTGAGTTTCAGTCAAGTTTTTGCTGGTGGTTTACTCACCAACGGAAACCAAAGTGCGCAATACATCAGGATGTTATCGCGCAATGCTTCTACCAACGTGGATGCTGTTTATTTTAATCCAGCTGGGTTGATGAAGATGGATAATGGCTTTTATTTTGCCGTTCAAAGTCAGAGTTTATTTCAAACCAAAACAATCGAAAGTAAGTTTCCATTGCTAAATAACAGCAAATATGAAGGAACCTTGGCGGCTCCGGTTTTTCCTACTGCATTTGCGATTTATAAAAAGGACAAGTTTGCCTTTTCGCTAGGATTGGGTCCAAACAGTGGTGGAGGGAGTATAACTTTTGACAAAGGGTTACCTTCTTTTGAGAAATCTATATCTAAACTTGTACCCGGTCTGGCGGATCTAAGTAAATTGGGCAAGACTGTAAGTGGTTATGGCGTTGATATTTATTTTAAAGGTGAATCAGTTTACTGGGGGATTCAGGGCGGAGTCTCGTACAAAGTAAATAATATCTTCTCGGTTTATGGTGGTGCTCGCTATTTACCGGCAACTAATACCTATAATGGCTATATCAAGAATATTAGCGTTAAGGTAAATAGTACTTTAACAAATGCAAAGACTTTCCTCCAGAATGATGTGGCACCTCTTTTAACTGCATCTGCCAATAGTGCTACAGGTGCTGCAACTATGGTTCAACCTTTAATTTCAGGAGGCGCCGGAAGTTTGACACTTGCTCAGGCACCTCTTTCTGCAGCACAAAGGACTCAGCTTGAACAAGGTCTTTTGGGGCTTGGCTTACCTCAGTCACAAATTAGTGCGATGAACATTACTCAGGTTCAGGCTGCATTTAACGCAGGTGCTGTAACTCTGAATGGCAAGGCAGCAACCATGATTGCTACCGGTAATGCTGTGCAAGACAAAGAAGTTGATGTTGAACAGACGGGTAGTGGGATTACACCTATAATTGGTTTCAATATTTCACCCAATGAAAAACTTAACATAGGGATTAAATATGAATTCAAGACTAAATTGACTTTGACCAACAAAACTGTTGTTGATGGTACTGGTATGTTCCCCGATAAAAAAGAGAGCGCAAGTGACATCCCTTCGATCTTGTCAATTGGTGCTGATTACAAAATATCGAAAGCTCTAAAGCTGTCTGTTTCATACAATGGTTACCGCGACAAGGCCGTAGATTGGGGGACAAATGTATATGGTGAACCACGTGTAATTGGTTACAATACTTGGGAAGTTGCACTTGGGGCGCAGTATCAGTTAACTGAGAAATTTGCATTGAGTATGGGCTATCTTCATACTGAAATGTATATGCTGGAACAATTTCAAAGCGATTTTAGTTACTATAGTCCAGCAAATACTTTTGGTGGGGGTTTCGAATGGAAAGCTTCCTCAAAGTTTACTGTTGATGCCGGGGCTCTAATTACTAAATATGATGATTCTACGAAACAATTTACTGAAATGCCGCCTGTTGGCAGTTATTCTGAAACTTACAAGAAAAGTAATATCGGTTTTGCACTTGGACTTGCTTACCGTTTTGGTGGGATGTAATGATTTTCAAGATTGAGAATGCTATTTCTCTATTCATAAATATATTGTTCGATATAATTAAACACTTTCAATATGGAAGTGTTTATTTATTTATAATAATACTCCCAACTAAATGTGCCTGACCTGACATGGTAAAATCTTTGTCCGTGATATAATGATTTGTATTTCGGATTGTACTCCACCTTAATCATAGAAGCAGTCAATATAATCTGAGATAAATTTGTAAAGTTTTTGGTACAGAACTATATTGTCAGATCGACTTGATATAAAATTATACATAGGTTATCCTTTAAGTACTATTATTCATTGGAGGCAAACTAATTAATGTCTTTCTTTGTTTATTCATTGAGTTTAATAGTTATAATCAAATTTTTAAATCCTATGTATATTGAAATATCAACTTTAGAGTTAAATGTTTTATTATCCTCACCAACGGTAAAAATTGTGGATATTCGTCCTGTAGATGCTTATAACGGATGGAGGCTACATGGCGAAGCGCGAGGTGGCCATATCAGCGGGGCAAAAAGTTTATCTGCCAAATGGGCCAATTACATAGATTGGATTGAAATAGTGCGGGCGAAAGGAATATTACCGGAGCACCAAATTGTATTGTATGGCTACTTGCAAGAGGAAACTGAAAAAATTGCAACCCGGTTTTCTCAGGCTGGTTATTCGAAAATCAAAATTTATAACCACTTTCATGACGAGTGGACGCAGAATATTGAACTTCCTATGGATTTTCTTCCGCGCTTCCAAAATCTGATTCCTGCCAGTTTGGTTCACGAAATAGTTTCAGGGGGAAACCCTTTGACACTCAATGATAAAAAAGTTGTTATTGTTCATTCGCATTACCGCAACCGAGATGCATATTTGAGCGGACATATTCCAGAGGCTATTGATATGGATACTCTGGCCTTGGAAGCACCAGAAACATGGAATCGCAGGACTTCGGAGGAACTTGAACAGGCCTTGCTTAAACATGGAATAACTTCAGATACCTTGGTAATTCTATATGGGAAATTCATGTTTCCTGACAACGATGACCCATTCCCCGGCAGTGCCGCAGGAGATATAGGAGCTCTTCGTAATGCATTTATAATGATGTACGCCGGGGTAAAAGATGTGCGCGTGCTTAATGGTGGGTTTCAAGCGTGGATTGATGCAGGATATGAAATTAATTACGAAGATTTGCCCAAAATACCTGAAAAGAATTTTGGTATATCAATTCCAATGAGACCCGAGTTCGCAGTTGATTTACCTGAAGCAAAAGAAATGCTTATTTCCGATGACTGTGACTTAGTGTGTGTAAGAAGTTGGCCAGAATTCATCGGAGAGGTTAGCGGATATAATTATATTGAAAAGAAGGGCAGGATTCCTGGTGCGATCTTCGGTAATTGCGGTTCGGATGCTTATCACATGGAGAATTACCGAAATGTAGATCATACCACACGTGAATTTCATGAAATTGAGAAAATATGGGAACAGGCAGGTATCACGCCAATTAAACATATTGCCTTCTATTGTGGCACTGGCTGGCGCGGGAGTGAGGCTTTCTTTAATGCCTGGCTCATGGGTTGGCCTCGCGTATCAGTATTCGATGGGGGTTGGTTCGAGTGGAGCAATGATCCTGAAAATCCTTATGAAACTGGTATTCCTGAAAATATGAATTAATATAATCATACATAAAGTATGGAACAAAAGACTCTTGTAACTGACATTGCTGCTGATACTTTACGAGGATTTTCTGCGAACCCCAAATTTTTGTTGTCAAAATATTTCTATGACGATGCGGGTAGTTCTATTTTTCAGGATATTATGAAAATGCCGGAATATTATTTAACAAATTGTGAGTTTGAAATATTTTCTAATAATAAGAAACAAATTACAGATGCGTTCCGTGAAGGGGTGTCGGCATTTGATTTAATTGAACTGGGATCGGGGGATGGTTTAAAAACAAAAATACTGTTGCAGTTTTTAGTTGACAATTCGGCCTCTTTCCATTATATCCCGGTGGATATAAGCGATAAAGCTAATATAGATCTGGTTAAAAGTCTTAAAAGTGAGATGCCTTTCCTGAATGTCAATTCAAAAACTGGCGATTATTTTCAGGAAGTAAAAAAATTGAACGGTTATTCAGGTCTTAGAAAGGTTATTCTTTTCCTGGGTTCCAACATTGGGAATTTTTCGGATGAAGAAATAAACCTTTTTTTATGGCAACTTTCGAAACTTTGCCATAAAGGTGATAAAACACTTATTGGGTTCGACCTGAAAAAATCACCCGATTTAATAATGAAGGCTTATAACGATTCGCAAGGACATACTCGAAGGTTTAATCTTAACCATCTAATTCGATTGAACAGGGAACTAAACGCCAATTTTGATCCTCATAATTTTGAGCAGCATACAGAATATAATCCTTTAAACGGTAAAGTTAAAAGCTTTCTTATTTCGAAAACAGAACAAACAGTTTATATAGCTTCCTTGGATCAAAATTTTCATTTAAAGCAATGGGAACCTATTTTTATGGAGCTTTCACGAAAATTTGATTTGGAAACTATTGAAAAACTGGCAGAAGGTCATGGTTTTAAGGTAGATAAAATTTTTACCGATACCCATAATTTTTTTGTGGATTCTTTATGGATTAAGCAATAGATAACCATTTAATATTGTAGGCATTATTGGAAAATCAGAATCATTAACTAATTGATATTACTTCAATTAGTTAATGATTCCAATTTCTTTCATAGAATTCTTTGCCAGACTGTCAGTAAAGTCAAAATTATTCCTTCGATGTATCGTGTACAATAAATGAATGAGTTACTGGCATTGCTTTACGGTAAACAGCCGAAACTCCACAGTACCTCTCATGCGACAGGTTGATTGCCTTTTCAAGTTTGTCAACTGGAAGATCTTTTCCCCAAAACTGATAGATAATGTGCATACTTGTGTAATGTACAGGTTGCTCCTCTGACTGCTCGCCTTCTACATTGACATCGAAATTTTCAAGCTCTACCCTCATTTTATTTAGTATTGAAACAACATCCATTGCCGTACAACCGGCCAACGCAACAAGCATTAGAGGTTTTGGCCTTGGTCCCAAATTACGTCCTCCAAATTGTTCACCGGCATCCAACATCATTTTATAACCGTCAACATTTGCTTCAAAGGCCATTCCATTTTTCCATGAAATGTTAATATCTTGTTTCATAACAAAATAGTATTAATTAATCGAAACTTTCAAAACATCATTGATTGCACTTTTGAAAGTGTCTTTTGGTAAAGCACCCATAGCCATTTGTGGCTGTCCATCAATTGGTACAAATAAAATTGATGGAATACTCTGAATACCAAACATCGAAGACAATTCCTGCTGCTCCTCGGTGTTTACTTTGAAAATATTCAGTTTGTCTCCATACTCCGATTGCAATTCTTCCAGAATGGGAGCTACCATCTTACACGGGCCACACCAGTTAGCATAAAAATCAATAATTGCGGGTACTTTTCCCTCGAATTTCCATTCCTTGTTAAGTTCAAAATTGAAAACCTTTGTTTTGAAACTCTCTTTTGTTAAATGTTCAAGTGCCATAATATTTAAAAATAAAAGTAAATAACTAAAACAACATGCTAATAGCAATATTTGTGGTGCAAAAGTA
>CAILKW010000064.1 GCA_903834845.1 uncultured Bacteroidia bacterium
ATGAAAAAATATACTTAACTGGGGTAAAGGTTACAGAACAAGAAAAGGAAAAACTAAACATCTTAAGAAATGATTTTCATGGCAATTGGAACTACGTAATCTCACCTAATTTGTGATATTTATTTATTGACAGTCCCTTAGCCTCTTTTGGGGTCGAATTCCACTTTCTTGAAAGTTGCCAGGCTCTCCTTTTTCCTGATTATATGAGTTTTGCCATCATTGTCGATCAGCACTACGTTTGGACGGTAGTTGATAAACTGCATCCATTGTGTAATATTGTAGGCCCCAACGCGCTCGATAACCAATTGGTCACCGGTTTTGACCTGTGGAAAAACAATGGCATCGCGGATCACATCGATGTTCATGCACAATGGGCCATAAATCGTCGTCTCTTCTGCATGGTCCATTTCTTTTGTTGGAAATACGCCCAGATTGTACCAGAACGAGGTAAACAACAGATTGACGCCCGCATCGATGACCATCGAACGTCTGCCACCATTTAACCGCTTATTTGCAAGGACGGTGGTCAGCAAATATCCGGCATCGTCAATCAAGGCACGCCCGGTTTCGAGAAACAAAACAGGTAAGTTCTCGTGGGGAATTTCAGAAGAAATCAAAGCGTTCGAAATGGCCTCGGCATAATCGTCGAATGATGGGCAAGTCTCGGAGCCGGGCATGTAGGCACCCTTTAAAGTGTTTTTTGAAGCAAAACCTCCGCCCAGATCTATGTATTTCAACCAGTAATCAAACTTCCTGTGAATGGCCATGTAAAGATTAGCCAGTTTGGATGCTGCTACGCCATACGCAGATTGTACCATAATGTACGTCCCAATATGTGTGTGCAGGCCAATCAATTCAAGGCTTTCGGCCAGCATGATCCGGTTGATTGCATTCCATGCGTCACCATTTTCGTAATTAAACCCAAAACGGTCCCAGATTGGATAGATTCCCGCATCCAGGTTGATACGTATTGCCACCCTTGCTTTTTTCTGTATCTCCCTGGTTATTTGAATTAAAAGGTAAAGTTCGTCGAAATGGTCAATGTGGATGCAGGCATTGTTTTCGATGGCCATGATCAGGTCATCTCTCGATTTTTCTGGCCCGTTGAACAAAATTTGAGAACCGCTCACCCCATTTGAAAGGGCTTTTTCAAATTCAAAACCTGAAACAACCTCTGCCCATGAACCCTCCTCGTGAAATATACTGCAAACTGCATCGAGGTAATTGGTCTTGTACGACCAGGCAAACTGAACTTTGGGATAGCGGGTAGCAAAAGCCCTTTTGGCCTCACCATACACATCCCGGATTGTCTTTTCGGAAATTACGAAAAGAGGGGAACCGAATTCTTCGATTAAAGAAGAAACCGCGATCCCATCGATCGCTGATATAATTTTTTGTTTTACAGGCATTCCGAATTTGCTTGGCATACCAGCGTTGATCTTGCTCATCCCTGGCTTAACATATTTAATTTTTTCCATCTCTTGAATTATTTTAAATTTCACCGTTCATTGCAATTTTTTCGAATTTTTCGATGTCAACCAGGATGTCGTAAGAATAGCGCACAAACATTTTTCCTGCCTTGTATTCTCCCATAGGAGCCACCTCCTGACCTAAAGCGAGTTTTACCAGCGCTTCAGGAATATTTTGTCCTGCCCCCACAGCGAGGTAAACCCATGCCGGAATACGGGGATTGATTTCGATAAGGTAATATTCACCGCTAACTGTCTTGATCAGTTCGAGTTCCATCCCACCTTTCCACTTCGTCTGACGGATAAGACTTCGGGTGATCTCAAGCATTTTATAATCCGAAAGGGTAATCCCACCCCAGGCTTTTCCTTTATCTGTGATGTATTGCTTTCGCATGGGAACTGCTGCAATTGTATTTCCCAGCCCATCGCCAAGCGCAATCACATTTACCTCGGTTCCTTTCACAAACTCCTGGATGATAACAGGCAAGCCCCATTTGGAGGATATTTTGTGAAAGGTCTGTTTCACTTGTTCAAGATTATTGGCTACGTAGGCATCATAAAACTGCCCCTTGACCATCACCGGAAATTTAAGCTTTTCCTTGATTTCCGAAATCTGGCCCAGACTACCGAGATTGATGCTTGCAGGTACTTTTATCCCATATTTTTCACCATACTCTACAAGCTTATCTTTGTCCCTTTCCTGGAACTGCTTCATTGTTGGAAGAAAAGTATGGATACCGCTTCTGAGTAGCCTCTCTTCATTTTTCATAAAGGAGAATAGCTCTGCATCGAAATTGGGGATCAAAACATCGATTTTTTCCTGGTTGTGGATTTGCTCGATCCGGTCGATCAGTTCGTCCGATCCTGCCGATGGATAAGGGATCTGGAAAATTTTATCACATAACCCTTCCATGTAAATACCCGGTTCCAGTGTTTCATAAACCAAACCAATAATCCTGACTTCGAATTCTATTGATTCTTTTAACGACCTGATGACAGGAACTCCAGGACCAGGATTGTCGGTGTTGTTGAGACCGGTAACAGCAATTGTTATTTTTGTTTTTGACATGACCGTATCTTATTTAAAATCAAGTGGATCTTCCTGGGAAGTGATCTGATGGTGTTTGATCAGGGCACAAAACTCATAAAAGTCTTTTTCAAATGTCAAGTCGTCCAGATCATACTTTTCGAGAAAGATGTTTTTGATCGAATCAAAATCATGCCCCTGGGCGATTAGTTTTGTCAGCTCCAGGCCAGTTGGGTTCACATTGAACGAGTCACCTGTTTTCGAATTGAAAACAAACCCATTGTCACTGATCCGTACTTCGTTTGTGATTTTCATCTATTTATATTTTATTTTTTAATGGTAAAGTGGAACTCGCCATGAGATAATCATGCTTCTGTGTTTGATTGGCTCCCATGGCTCGTTTCACAAAATTTGTTTTTATAGAATTTGAACTATTTTTCAGTGTTTTACCACGAACCGCCTGTTTCCCTAGGACTTGCAACAATAGCATTTATTTCCGCCTGTGTAATAAAAATAGCCGAATAGGTGCCGCCCAAACTGAGTATTTGTCCGTAAAACGACCGCATGTGGTTTCTGCTACCTAACGAAAGAAGATCATAAGCATATTTAATATCCTGGTTGTCCGATTTTAACAATGCCTGTTTCAGGTCATAAATATCCAGATCCTCGATTTTTGCACCAACTTTATAAGCCTCAAGAACTGATACATTGCCTTGTGTTACCAACTGTGTATATAAAGCCTGTAAATCGGGGTTGGTGAATGTTCCGACAGCATTATTGCCGACCGGATCTATAAGACCATATTTGTTGAGCAATGTCAGGACAGCATCGGTATGTTGCTGCTCACTGGATGAGATATTTATAAAGACATTGATTCTCCATTTCGCAAATAAAGTGGTGTAAACATCCCTTGCCAATTTCTCCTCCTCCCTCATGAGTTGTAAACTGGTCAACTCGTCGCTGCTCAACGTCTCTTTTGGCAAATCAATAATTTGCGATGTAACTGTTGGGCTTACCAGAATATCTGATTTCGTGCATGAACTGGTCAGTGAAAGTGCCCCAAAAACTAACATCGATAATAGAAATAAACTTGTTTTCATTTTGTTTTATTTTATTGATAAATTGATTGAATTCCATTTCACATTTTTTCCCAAATACATAGGTTCCCTATTCGATAAATTTCCAAACCTCAAGTGGCGTTTTACCTTCACGATCTGCGATTACCTTTATCACATCATCCGGGATGGCTTGAATATTGTTTTTTCTTAGGATTTCAATCAAAACATTTACGTCCTGTCCCCGTTCGGTTGCTATCGCCTGTAGTGTTTTTCTCCCTAATCCCTGGATCGGAGGCGTATGAGTGGCGTTGTTTTCCCCGGTTTTATTTTGGGGAGTAAAAATCGAATAGAGTTTGACAGGTGTAATGTTGTTCAACTCGCTAATCTTCTGAATCGTTTGACCTGTGCTGTCAGCTTTTAGACCTTTTGCCTTGATCATCAATAAAATGCTGTCGGCTGACATAGGAATATACCTTCCTGATAATTCTTTGATTGTTAATAGTTCAGCATGAGGGATCGGTGCTATATCCTCTTTTACTTCCCAGCTCTCTGTTGTATATTCACTATAATCCATCACTGCTTTAAATGGCTGGATGTTAAAGTAGGTTCCCGCAAAAACGACTACAATCAGTGCCAGGGAGATCAGGAGTTCCTTCTTTTTATTTAATTGGCTTGATGTTTTGGTCATGATATAGAACCAAAACACTTTCCAGTTGAATACAATCAGGTGAAAAACCGAAAGGATAACGAAGGAGAGGGAAAAAAGGGTGTGCATAGCCTGCCATTGCCCTTTTGTAAATCCAAACAACATCCAGTTTGTCCAGTTTGAGACACGTCCTGGAGGAGCGATGTAAAGTACGATTCCCGAAATGAGAATGATTAAAAAAGACCAAACAAGTGAAAAGCTCACAAAACTTTTCCAAAAAAATTTCTTCTTCATTGTGTATAGTTATTAATATGCTTTATTATTGATTTGCAATGATCCACTAATTGAGCCTTGTCTGGCCTTTTTAGCTATTTTATCATGGATAGACTACACCTAAGATCTTTAAGTTCCAAGAAAATGCTTTTAGATGGGCATTTGAACCTGCCTTCAAATTGGTATATACCGTTTTAATAGAGGCGTTTTGTACTGCCAATATCTCTTTATCAAGATCACTGATGTCGGTCTGTTCAATCAGTACGCCAACTTTTAAAGCATCTATTAAAGAAATATTTCCCATTGTGATCAATTGCTGATACAGATCCTTAATATGCGTATTGGTAAATTCTCCCTGATTGTTGTTGCTGTTGTCTGTAACCTTAAATGCTGTAATAAGTCTCAATGTTGCCAACATGTGTGCATTCTCACTTTTGGTAATATTTCCAAAGACGAATGAATTGTATTTGGCATACAGGTAGGCATATACATCACGGGCCATTTTTTCCTCTTCACGCATAAAAAGCAGACCTGCTCCCTCTGATTCAGTTACAGTCCCGGAAATTACACAGACAGGAACAGGAGCATCTGGAATCGTACCTGTTAGTAGGCATGGTACTGCCAGGTTTGCACTTTTTAATTCTGCATCAATTTGAGCTGTTGATGCTAATGTTTGAATTGAAGCCGCTGCTTCATCAATCACTGAGGTGTCCTTTGAACATGAACTTGTTAATAAAAAAGCACCCATTACTACTACTACTGATAAAAAAATCTTTGTTTTCATGATACTAAATTTTTATTGATAAATTTATTGAATTACTAAAAGAATTATTTTTTTGTTCTGGCTTCAAAAGTGTCGCAAACTCCATTTCCATTGGCATCAATAAAGTTCCTACCTTTCCCCGTACCCTGACCTTGTCCTTTGCCGGTACCATTGCAGTTGCCATTTCCTTTACCGCTTTTTACTGTTGCATTTGCAGTGCGGGTTTCAAAGTTGTCGCAAACTCCGTCGTTGTTTTTATCAACAAATGCTGCGCCTTTACCTGTTCCGTTACACGGGCCATTTCCCCGTCCTTGCTTTGCAATAGGATCTTGTGCGTTTGCAAATACTGTTATTGCCATTAAGGCCAATCCAGCTAAAAAAAGTTTTGTTTTCATGTTTTAAAAATTTTAAATGATTGATTTTAATGGTTAGAAACAAAACCTGTTTTTTTCCTACGGTTTATTTTTTATTTTTTCCTGAAGAGACTATATTTTTTCCTAAAAATTTTCTTTTGCCCTCTGTATCATGGCCTCAACAGCCCTTTCGGTTGTATTCATGATTGCTGCAATTTCTTTATGCCACAATTCGTCATATTTACTGATTGGGATGGCTGTGCGCTGGTTTTCGGGCAAGCTGTTTAGTACCTTTTGTACCCAATCCCGGTGTTGGTTTTGGATTAAAATATCTTCAGAATTTTAATTATCGGGTATCTGGAAGGCGACCTCCTGGCTTTTATCAACTCCAAACACTGTCTCCAATCTTTGGATAAACAAGTATTTTGAAGATTTCCTGATTTTACCGAGCGAAGCATTGACGGCAATCCGGTAAATCCATGTCGAAACGAGGCATCGCCCTAAAAACCTGATAAAATTTGGTAAACCTGGATAAAAATATCATGGGTAAGGTAGTCAACATCATCTTTAGGAAGCAAAGATCCCATTCAGGTGCGAAAAACCATCGGTTGGTATCGTTCTGCAATGTCCGGTACAAATCCCGGTAACCTTGCACAATATGAAGTATGATTTTGGTGTCGGTCAATCTGTAAATTTCAGTATAAAGGCTTAATCTATCCTTTCTTACTTATTTCGAGCAAACCATTCGGATTAACAATCGTGATATCTTTTTCATTCAATTCGATTAATCCATCTTTCTCAAAACTTTTCAATAACTTGACGGCACTCTCGGTCGAAATACCGGCAAAGTCAGCCAGGTCTTTACGCGAAAGAAGCTGGAAAATTTCCGGGTTTTTTGCTTTAAAATTACCAATATGCAAAAGTGTATCAGCCATGCGCCCGTTCATCTGTTTATACATCACTGTCCGTAAAGTATCAAATAGATTGGTATTCTGTTCACAATAACGTTTGATGATACTAAGTCCAAAAGTCCCGTTTTGACGTATAATCTGAATGATCGCTTCTTTTTCAACAAGATACACCTGGCAATCGGTCAGTGCAACCGAAGAGTAGTTAAAAATATTTTTCGAGAAAACCGATGACAAGCCAACGAACTCCCCTGGTTGAATGATCCGAAGATTATAACTTTTATTGATCTCCCCTTCAACATATTGGCGGGCTAATCCTTTAATAATGAACAAAACATAAGAAGCGAACGCACCTTGCTTGGTTAAATTGTCACCTTTGCGAAATAGTATCTGCGTTTTGCCGATCCTTACCAGCCCAATTTCCTCAGGGGAGAGTAATTGAAAACAGGGTGACTGAATGTTGCAAAAATAATCCTGATCAGATTCGAGAATTGTCATCATTATTTTACTAAATTATGGTATAAGCCATTTCCATACTGGCACTACTTTAATTTCTTTTCCTGAAATATTAAAATAATCTTGCTGATTCAGGGTGAGGATTGTGCCGGATTGCAAGTCGAAAAATTCAAGTGCTTCCAATAATCCTTCTATCTCACGGCTTTTATTATCAAAGTTCAATTCAGCACAAACCTGATAAGCACCTTCTATTTGTTTCGATTTGAAAACGACAAAATCACATTCACGTTTCTTCTTGAAGTAATTAACTGAGAAGCCATTGCGTTTGAATGCCAAAAAGACAGCATTTTCAAGCAATCGTCCGCGATCATTCATATAACTTAACGAATTAGCCATGGCAAAACCAGTGTCTATTGTATATACTTTTTTGGGATTTACTGCCATACTTTTTGCCGACCAACTGAATTGAGGTACCGAAAAAATAAGATAACTATCCTCGAACCAGCCAACATACTCGCTTACTGAATTGGCAGATCCCAGGTTAAAGCTGTTTTTTAGCCTGTTAAGTGTGTATTCCTTTCCGACATTGGATATTAAAAACAAAGCTATATCTATTAGTGCCTTAACATTACGAACACCATAGCGAACCGCGATATCTCGATAAAGAATATCCCTGAATAATTGTTGCAATGTTTCAATTGAACCGTATTTCAAATATTCAGGAAACCCGCCTTTTTCAACAAATTGCTGAAATGTTAAAGCAGAAGGTTCGATTTTGAAAAAGTTAAGGAACTCCTTGTACGAGAATGGGAAAAGCTCGAAGCGTAGATGTCTGCCGGTAAGCCTTGTACCTAACTCGAAGCTGAGAAGCGATGCATTTGAACCGGTTATATAGACCTTTTTCCCTTGATCGTGCAGATTCCGTATAAAGACCTCCCAACCTTCTACGTTTTGTATCTCATCAAAAAAATAAGCATTTTTATTAGTACCCATTATCTGAAGCAATTTTGGGAAGTCTCCTACATCGAAACCAAATACACGCGAATCTTCAAATGTAAAAAACGAAAAATCGCCCTTTATTGAAACCGAAAGCTGGTTCATGTAAGTACTTTTACCGCAACGCCTTATGCCAGTAATAATGTCAATGTGTCCAGTTTGACCGGGTCTGTTATACAAATACCTTTCTATCCCCTTATCATTTGATATAAGGTATTCTTGTTGATCGTTATAAGCCAATTCTATTTCAGAAAAAAGTACCATCACTAATATTTGAATTGCAAATGTACTAATTTATATTTTAAAAATGAAATGGTGTACATTACTAAAGCACATTAATTTATTATACAAATGCACACATATTTATATTACTAAAATACAGATTTATTATATCATTGGATATTAATTAAATACGATATATACTAATTGTTTAAAATACTTGATGTAGTTTTAAATCAACAAAAAAGTTGTCGCAATTCAATCTTTGTATTGTGGCACTTTAATACAAAAATATCGCATCCCCGAACTTTAACAAGTACTTTTGTTATATAAATATATCAATTAAATGAATAGAAAATAATTAAAACTTGAAGTATATGAAAATAACATTGATTTTATTAGGGGTTCTGCTGACAACATTTGTTGTTATGGTTTATGTGGCAAAATTGAAGATGAAAAATATTCCGGCAGTAGCCAACCACCCAAAAATTAAAGTTTTGACCGAAAAAAATTTTAATCAGCAGATTAAAAAAGGGATCATATTGGTTGATTTTTGGGCTGAATGGTGCGGTCCATGCAAAATGATGGCCCCTGTATTAAACGATCTTTCTGAAAATCTTGATTCGAATAAATCTATTGGCAAACTTGATGTACAGGAATTCCAATCTGTTGCAGCTACTTACAAAGTCAGGGGAATACCAACCATGATCCTTTTTAAAGATGGGAAAGAGGTTAACCGGTTTGTGGGTGTAAAATCGAAAGATTTCCTTTTAAAGGAGATAAACAAGTTTAATTAGGAAATATCAATGAAGAAAGTATTGATTTTAGGTGGTGGTTTTGCAGGGGTACAAACCGCGATTGAATTGCAAAAAAAGGGATTTTTGAAGTAACGCTGGTTTCAGATCGCGACTATTTATACCTGTACCCAATTTCAATTTGGGTTCCTGTACATCTCAAGAAATTTGATGACGTAAAAGTCCCTTTGTTTAATATTCAAAAAAAATACCCCTTTAACCTGGTTATTGATAAAGTTGCCCAAATTCAAGCAGTTGAAAATTAAGTGGTTTGTGAGAACCAAACCTTGACTTACGATTATTTGGTGGTTGCTTTCGGGGCTGAGAAAATGCAGCATAAAGGGATCAATCACACCTTATCCATTTGTGCAAAGCCAGATATGGCTGTCGAGATTCGTGATCGGATTGACGAATTGGTAAAAAAAGGAATGGGTAAAATTGCCATTGGATTTGGTGGAAACCCCAAGGACAAATCAGCTGTTCGTGGCGGGCCCGCCTTTGAGTTGATGTTCAACATTCACAACTATCTGAGAACCAAAAAACTTAGACCCGCCTTTGAACTGACATTTTTCGCACCGATGGATGAGCCGGGCGCAAGGATGGGAAAAGGTGCTTTGGCCATGCTCGATAAAATGTTTGCCAAATACAATATCAAAAAACAATTTGGTAAAAAGATCACAGAGTTTGTGGCCGATGGTGTAATCTTTGAAGATGGATCAAAATTGGATTCCGATTTTACCATGTTTATTGCAGCAGGAACAGGTCCCGCCGCTCTCAAAAATTAATAGTTGGCCATTGGATGAAAAAAGGGTGGGGTGTTTATTCAAAATTGACCAAAGTTGGGAAATTCCCCAGATTACCAGGATTATAATTTCAAAGATGATAAAAATTTTAAAATGAAAGCAAATTTTGATTCTATAATTAATGATAACAAGCAGGTTGTTGTTGATTTTCATGCATTATGGTGCGGACCATGTAAAGCACAGTCACCAATTTTAAAAGAGGTGGCATCTGAACTCGGAGATCGTGTAAGGGTGATCAAAATTGATGTGGATCAAAACAATGAAATCGCAAACCGATATCAGATTCAGAGCGTTCCAACGCTTATGATTTTTAAAAATGGCAATATGTTGTGGAAACACTCAGGAGTGGTTAGTAAAAATCAGATAGTTAGTGTATTAAAGCAGAATATTTAATTGAATTATGCACTTAGGCAATAAGATTTTTATGGGTGCATTGTAAGCTGGTAATCATTCATTTGATTAGATTGTCAAATATTTTTTCCTTTCATAAAGTTACGATAAAAGGGATAAGTATATTCATCAATATACTATTGCAAATATTCAGCAAGGTGATGTAGAAGGCTTTTAATAACGGAAATTCGAATATTGTAAGGCTCATGTACTTTTGCTCCATAAAGTGTAATTTGACTTCTGTAATATTACTCATTTTATTCACTATTATCTAAATGCCTGATTCAATCCGTTATTTTCAAATGTCCAAATTTTGATTGTTGTGAGCAGTTTTTTTGTACTTGCTTCGCAATATCTTTTATATCTTTGCATGACAATAATTCAAAGAAAATGAAAAAGATACCTTATGGGATAAGTAGTTTTGAAATAATAAAAACGGAAAATTACTATTTTGTTGATAAAACTAAGTACATCGAAAAAATGGAAAATATGGGAGGCAGGTACTTGTTTTTCCTCCGTCCGCGCCGTTTCGGTAAAAGTCTGTTTATCTCAATGCTTGAACATTATTATGATATAAATAGTGCCGATCAATTTGAACGATTATTTGGCGATACTTACATTGGTCAAAATCCAACTCCTTTAAGAAATACGTACCCGGTGTTACGGTTTAATTTTTCTATGGTTAAGACACAGGGAACAATCGAACAACTTAAACATGGTTTTTGTCTGAATGTCTGGGCCGAAATGAACGCTTTCATTTTGAAGTATAAAACCAGATACAATCTGGATGAAGAGGTTTTAAAAGAAATAAAAAGTCAATCAGATCCGGGTGATATGTTGCTTGTATTTCACAGCGAAATGAGGGCTAAACATGTTTCGTTTTATTTGATCATTGATGAATACGATAATTTTGCAAATAATGTTTTGATGGAGCATAATGAAGAAATGTATCAAAAAATCACTCATTCCGGTGGATTTTTACGCAATTTTTTCACACTTATCAAAGGTTTTACTGACAATAGGGAAATAGACCGGCTCTTTATTTCAGGAGTATCACCTCTTGTCATGGCCGATGTTACCAGCGGTTTTAATATAGGTGATAATATTTCGCTATGGCCCGATTTTGCTGCTATGGTTGGATTCAACAAGGAAGAACTTAATGAACTCGTTGAACATTATATACCAGGACAATACGAAACACTTTTCCCATTATTATCAGAGTGGTACAACAATTACTGTTTCGACAATAAACTAAAAACCAAAAACATATTTAATTCGATTTCGATTTTATATTTCCTTAAAGAATATTTGCAGGTAAGCGAAATTCCTATTGAATTGATTGATGAAAATTTGCGCACCGATTACGGAAAGCTTCGTTATTTAATTTTGGAAGAAAAAAAACTTAACGGGAATTTTACAATTCTGAAAGACTTAGTTCAAACTAAAGAAACTACAGGTCGTTTAGTTCGCAGTTTTGCCGTTAACGAATTAATAAACGCAGAGAAATTTCGCTCTCTTTTGTTTTACTTAGGTTTTATCACTCTTAAAGAAATTTCACCGGCAGGAAGATATACTTTTACTATTCCAAATAAGTTGATAAACACTTTATTGTGGGAGTATATCCAAAAATCATTAGATGAGGTATATAAATTAAAAATTGATAAAGATTTTTTGGAGCAGATTTTCACTGATATGGCTTTAGAGGGAACTTGGAAACCAGTCTTTCAATACATTCTTGATAAATTTTATGAAGCCGTCTCTATTCGGGATTTTACTTTCCACGAAGAAGGTTTGAAAACCTTCCTGTTGGCTTGGCTTAATCTTTCAAATCTATATGATGTAATCAGCGAAAAAGAAAAAAACAAAGGTTATGCAGATATTTGCCTCGAAACCGACCGGAGGTTTACAGCTTATGTAAAATTTGATTATATCATTGAGCTTAAATACCTAAAATCCGAAGAAATTGAAACTCCTGCAAAGGAAGAAGTTTCTGTAAATCAAGTAGTCAAAACTGCAACCGCTCAGTTGATGCAATACGCCGCAAATAGCAAATTCAAAACCACTAAAATTATCATTGTCGCTTCTGCAAAGAAATTGTTGTTTATGGATTGTTTACCGGAATAGAATCTTCAATTTTTATTTGACTTTCAGTAGCTATTATGATTTATGCTACTTCTGCATTTCTATTTAGCGTTTCTATTAATGAAATAATTCTTGTTGCAACCGTGTAATCAAATAATCCTGAAACACTATTAGAATCAATATCAGTAAACGGTGATTCAAACAACATCGAAGGCTCAATTATACCTTTCACATTAAGAAAATTGATAATCTCATCCATAAACCTGATTTGCCCCGCATTTAGAGTTTGATTATTCAATATCTCACCAAATGCTAATTTAGCTGCACGGGTATCTAAACCAACTATGCTTCTGATAAATTTACCAAAAGGTTGTTGCCCATACACTTTTGTAAACTCTGCTTTTGTTCCGATACTTCCCTGCTCAAATAACATACGCTCAAGATCATTCAATTCGCCTTTGGTGATAGGAACATTATTGCGCAGTTTGTGTATAGTTATGTTGTTGCTTTGTTGCTTTAAATATTTCTCTACCTTCCGTCTGTAAGCCGCTAAATCATTGAAACCAAAAACCAATTGATGTTCTTCTACATTACCCGAAAACTCATCTTCAAACATAGTGAAGTAAACTGGCTTGGTTTCTGCATCCAAAAATTTAATAATGTCTCTTAATTCTATGCGGACTTTTTCAATGCCGGGAATGGTGGCATCTTCCCAAAATATTTTTTGTTGGACTTCTTTTATAGTATCCATCTTTTGTGCAACTGACGGAATTGATGCTTTTTTGCTCAACTTGCCCGCCGTAGTAACTACTTGCTTGATCTGCACTACCTGCTTTTTTTCGCCGTTCAATACGTTAAACTGTAGGTCTAACATTAAAGTATCAAACCATTTAGCCATTTCATCCTGATCTATTTCCATCATTAACGGTGCAATATGAACATGCAATTCTTTAATATCCAAATCGCTGAGAGCGTTCCAGGCATTGGCATCCCGGTATTTTTCTACAACTTCCCAATGTTGACGAACAATAAAGCTTTCACCGTTTAAGGCTTGTGTTTGCTTTACAAGTTGGTTTATAATGGATTGCCCATACACTTTTAATTCGGTTTCGTCCTGACCGAGCAAAGCATAAGCCAACCTTAATCGTAACTCAAATAGTCGCTGACTCAACGGCTTTCCGCTTTCGCCTTCTTTACCTTTTGGTTGTACATTGAAAAACTCAAAGTTTTCGCAGAAATCGAAAATCACAAATTCTTTTTTGTCTTCGTCAATGGCAAATAGATTTTTACATAATCGAGTACCTCTCCCTATCATTTGCCAAAATTTAACGCTGCTTCGCACAGGCTTAAAAAACACTAAGTTACATACTTCCGGCACATCAATACCGGTATCGAGCATGTCAACCGATGCCGCAATCTGTGGCATTTTTGTCTTTTCTTTAAACTGGTTAAGTAATGAGTAGCGGTATTCTTCGTGATAATCAATTACTCTTAAAAACTCACCTTTGTATCCCGGATATTGTTTGTTAAACCGTTCTTCAATAAACTTTGCATGTAAATGCGACCGGGCAAAAACAATTGTTTTGGCTAATTTATCGCCTCCTTCAACTTTAATTCCGTGTTCCATCAAATAACCGATTACTTTGTCCACTGTATCGTTATTGAATAGCCATTTGTTTAAAGCTGAGGCATCTATCTCTTCGGGAAACTCGCCCGTAACGGGATCAGTAAATTGCTCTTCGTATTTTAGCTTTTCATCATAGCTTAGTTCGGCATATTTAATTCCATGCCGCTGAAATTTAACCGGAACTGAAATAGCTTTCGGAGGAACGAGCCATTTATCGTTTACGGCCTGTTCCAATTCATAAGCAAATGTGGGGTTGTTAGGCTCCATACCAAACAGTGAGTAGGTATCTCTGTCGGCTTCTGTTTTTGGTGTGGCTGTCAAACCTATGCGAAATCCATCGAAGTATTTGAAAATATGCTTGTAACGATTGTAAACCGAACGGTGTATTTCGTCAAAGATGATTAAATCGAAATGCCCCACTCCATAAAACCGATTTTCACCATCGGTTTCGCCATCTATCATATTGATAATGGTTTGGTATGTCGAAAAAACAATCCTACTGCTTTCATCTTCTTTTTCTTTAGTTAAGTCAACCGCCGGTAAGTTGGGCAAATAGTCGTTAAGGTTAGTTTTGGCCTGATGTATCAAGGCGTTTCTGTCGGCCAGAAACAGCACACGCTTTACCCAGTTGGCTTTACTCAACAAATCAACTATCGAAGCCGAAACCCTTGTTTTGCCGGTGCCTGTTGCCATAATCAACAAGGCTTCGCGGTGCTTTTTGTCAAAAGCTTCGGTAACAGATCGTACTGCCTCGTGTTGATATGGTCGGTCGGTAATGTCGTTGTTTATAGTTTGCAGTGCCAGTGGTTTTTGCGAAGTTCGCCTTTGTATCAACATAAGCAACTCATCTTTAGTGTAAAACCCAAAAACTTCTCGAGGCGCGTAATTTACATCGTCCCACATCCAGGTTCTGAAACCGTTTGAATAAAAGATAACAGGACGTTGGCCAAATTCTTTTTCTAAACAATCGGCGTAACATTTAGCCTGATGCTGACCAACTCTCGGATCTCTTTTAGTGCGTTTGGCTTCAACAACCGCTAATGGTTTACTATCATCGCCCCAAAGTACGTAATCTACATAACCATCGCCATTTGAATCGCCATTTCCCTGAGGCATCCCTTTTACCGGAAATTCAATTACATTAGAATCGTAAAGATTCCAGCCCGATTCACGCATTAGCGTATCAATGTATATTTTACGGGTAAGCTCTTCGTTAGGGTCAATAGGTGGCGGAACAATGGCAATATTTTGTTCTTTGATGGCTTTTATACCTGCAAGCTCTGCCTCTAACTTTTGAAGCTTTGTTTGTTGCTCGTGAAACGATTTTTCTAATTGTTGAAGTTCCTCCTTGGTTTTGTCTTTTTCTTTCGATATGCTGATGATATCGCCTTTTTCTTTTGGCAAAAGAGTTACATCAAAATTGGCAACAGTTATTTTTTCTTCACCATAAACTTGTGTAACCCAACAAATAAAGCCATGTAACAATTGGAGAGATTGCAAAGCTTCCTGTGGTTTTATTCTCGCATTCGAATGTACTGCGTTGTTCCCTAATTTTCGGATAAGGTTTATTTGGTTGAACTGTATTGGGGCTACAACGTTTTTAAACCCCTGATCGTACAATAACGAACTTAGCGAGGTATCGTAAGGCAATACTAAATCGGAATCGTGTTCGTACATCCAGCGCACCCATTCTTCGAGGCTTTTGCGGCAAAGCATTGCGGCATACAAGGGTGCACCAAAAACGTGCTGCTCCGCTTCCTGCGGGGTGTGGGCTATTCTTGCCCATTGGCTTGGTATAAAGGAAAAGTTACTCATATTTTAGTTCGTTTTCGATTTCTTCTATAGTAGGCAAACTGCTTTTTAATTCCTCCGGTAGTATTTCTGTTAAATTAAATTCACTCACACCCATTGGTTTGTTCATATCTCTGAGCGCAAACTCCGCTTCGATATTGTTTTTATCCCGACACAAAATTAAACCAATGGTTGACTTGTCATCCGATTGTTTCAATAAAGAGTCAACAGCCGATAAATAGAAATTTAGTTTTCCGGCATATTCCGGTATAAATTTAGTGTTTTTAAGTTCGATAACTAAATAGCATTTTAACTTTATGTGATAAAAAAGCAAGTCAATATAATAGTCGTTACCTGCAATTTCCAAATGGTATTGTTGCCCTACAAATGCGAATCCTTTGCCTAACTCCAACAAGAATTTAGCAATATGTTTGATGAGTTGATTTTCAATATCTTTTTCCTGATAAGGTTTTGACAGGGTCATAAAGTCGAAAACATAAGGGTCTTTGAGCGTTTGTTCAGCCAAATCAGATAATGGCTTGGGCAAGGTGTGGCTAAAATTTGTGATGGCTTTCCCCTTTCTCTGGTACAAGCCTGATTTTATCTGCAATCCTAAAACATCTCTACTCCAGTTGTTTTCGATAGTTTGATGCACGTAAAAATTGGCTTCATAAACATCTTTCGATTTGCTGAAAATCAGAATGTTGTGCCCCCAGGGAATTTGTGCAACGGCATGTTGCACAATTGATCCATCAGGTTGTTTGACTATTTCGGAATTAGTTTGTAATTGGTCAACAGGCTGCTGATTTTTTACATCATTTTCCAACACCGGCAATTTGGCAACAGGCTGTTGCCAAATTAGACCAACAGGCTGTTGGACAATTGATGCAATGTAAAATTGATAGAAATTTACCGTATTTGATAAATTCCTCCGTGAAAATCCCTGCATACCAGGAAACTCTGTTTTTAAATCTTTCGATAGCTGTTCCAAAAAGCCTGTGCCCCAGGCGGTTTGTTTTTCGGTAATCATTTTGCCCATATCCCAATACAAAGCAATAAGCTCAGTATTGACCGACACCGCAGCCTTAATTTGCGCCGAACGGATTTTGCCTTTCAGATCGGTTAACCATGTTTTGTAGCTCTTGTCTATCATAGGTATTCAGTTTTCTTCTTTAACTATTAAAAAGTTCGTTTTCAATTTCTTCGATGGTAGTAAGTTTTAACAGTAAGTTTTTTAAGAATAGCATAGCTTACCTGTAATTCGCGAAATTGGCGACAAGTCAAAATCTGCTTTGGACAATTTCGCAACAGGCGGTTGCGAAATTTCATGTATCACGTTTTCAATATCTTGCAAAAGCGCAACAGGCGGTTGCGAAAATTCAGGATACGTAATTTTAAGATAGGTTTTGGCGAAAACTGTAATAATATGAGGAGGAAAAATGGAAGCGAATTGTTTCATGTACAACAAATTCCGAGGTGAAAATCCTTTGAGTTTGGGAAATTCGTTGCTGATATCTTTCGATAAACGCTCGATTATTTTGGTGCCCCAGCCTTGTGTTTGCTGCTGTGCCAGAATTTCGTTTCCAATCTGCCAGTACAGCCAAAGCATTTCGTTATTGGCAGCCATAGCAGCTTTTACCTGCGACTGCGCAATGTTTTGCTTTATCTGTTCGAGTATCGCTTTGTAATTTGCCGGTATTAATTTTTCCTCTTTCATTGCTTTCAAGCTTTAGTTTTTACTTTCAATTTCATCTGCAATCCTTTTTCGGTGAGTTTGTATCGCTGTTGCGGATGATTTGGAATTTCAGGATATGTCTGTTCTATTACACCTGATTCAAGTGCAGGGAGAATATATTCAATTCTAAAATAATCATCATGCTTCAGTTGTAATATCTGTTGCATCTCACTTCGCTTCATTTCTCCTTCTAATACCAAAATTACTTTCAGAACTTCCCCAGTAACTTCCCCAGTAGCTTCCCCAGTAGCTTCCCCAGTAACTTCCCCAGTAGCTTGTTTCCTATAGATAATAATCTTAAAATCATCATTTTGCACAAACTCCGGTTCTTTCAAGCCGCATTCTTTGGCAATTCTAATAATATCTGCCGTACCGGTACCCAGTCTTTCAATGTAACCCGCCAAATACAAAGGTTCTGCTAACAAAGGATTTGCCGGGACAGAGCTATGAAGTTTTTTTAATTTCTGGGTAGTCCATCCAAAGGGCAAAGAGCCGGGATTCCATATTTCCAAACGGTCTTTAAACAACATTACCTGAACGCTGCCATTGCTCGTATAATCACGATGTGCAACTGCATTTACAATTGCTTCGGCTACGATCTCTTTTGGAATTTCATAAGCGCCGGGAATTGAAGTGTGTTCTGAACGTGTTTCAACCGAATAATCCAATTTCGACAAAACAAATTCAACAGCCTGGTCAACCAATTCAAATACAGTTCCTTTGTAAACTTTATACGATGCAATAGGTTTCACTACTTCGGTGCCAAGAAAGTAGGCACAACGAATTTCAGAATTGATAAAAAAACGTTGGGGTTTTTTTCCAAAAAGCAGTAAGGCGGCATTCGAAATGCTTCCATCCGAAAACAAATCCAAATGAGTGAGAATTTTCTCTAAAGAAGCTGTTTCCGATATGGGAAAACCACGCTTCGTTTTAGCCAACTTAACAAAATCGGTTAATTTTTCTGCATCAATATCGTTTAATGTTGCCGATTGCATTATGGTTGCATCAAACGGGCGGGTGCGGATAATCTCTTTTTCTTCCAAATACTTAATCAACGTTGAATAAACACCGACTTTAAGCGTGTCCTTTGATGAAAACTGTTTGCGAACAAGTATGTGTTGCACTTTAGCGACAAAAGCTTTTTCTTTAGGATGTTGATTAAGTTGATTGGTTTCGGCTAAAAAAATAAACCGTGTTTTATGCAGTATGGTGGCGCGGTCAAATTCCCGTTCGGTTGGCGAAATTCCCTCTTCGTCTTCGTAACCATAATGTTGCCCGAGCAGGCCCAAATAAATGTCGCAACGCTCAACTTCTTCGAGATAAACATTTTGCATACTATTGTCAACAGCCGGAAGTTGTTCAAATAAAAAAGGCTCGAAAAATTTACCTAGCAAAGCATCGGAATAAATATACTCTGCCAAAGCCGCACGCACTTCGGCAAACTCTGCCTGAACACTGCTAATAAATATTTTATTTTTTCGCATAATTAAAAACAATTAAATTTTCCATTTTTCGCTTATTGCACCAGCTCGCCTTTAAAGGCCTTTTGAATAAGGGAATTGAAAAGGGACGTACTATCACTAATAATTTTTAATTCACTTAATTTGTTTAATACTTCTATAATAATTTTGAAGGTTTCTTGCATATTTAATGGTGGAACAACTATTTCAATTTTATTTAAATTATCGTTATTTATGCCACTAATTGTAGATTTTGTAATGTACTTTAAAATGTATTGTTTTCTTGCTCGTTCATTACCTAAAAAGTAAAATAAATATAAAGGAAGTAATTTTGATTTATCAACAACAATTCTAATTAAAGAGGATTCATAAACTAATGAATTATTATTTGCTTGAATTAAACAAGGCTTCACAGCACCTTCATAATTGAGTGATCTTCTTGCCACTAAAATTGAATCTTCTGTAAGTTTATATTTCTCAATTTCCGATTCTGAAATAAGTACCCTTTTTAAACTTCCTTGTTTAACAACACCATAAAAAGCATCGGACATATGAACCATTTCTACACCACCAGATTTAGTATAATTTTCTTGAGTAACGTAAAGTCCATTTTGGGACTTTGTTACTTGAAGGTCCCCCAACTTCTTCACTTCCCACCCCTTTTCATTTTTCACCGGGTCGCCAAACATATCAATAAAAATGGCTTGGGCCAGTTGGTCGTATTTTTTGAGCAGTTCATAGTCTTTGCGTTTTAAGGCATCGGCAGCATCCAATATTTCGGCAATGCGCTTTTGGACGGGTAGGGGAGGGAGCGGGATTTGGAGGGGCGCAAACTTTGAAATCCAATATCTTTTATGCTGTTCTCTATCTACATTTAGTGTTTGAAGTAAATAAAACATAAACCTAATATCAGCAGCATCTTCCTTTGCCTTCAAAATTTTCATTGCTGATGATTTTACTTTAAATGGAAAGTCAACATATTTTGAATCAGTAGTAAAGTCATCGAAAATTATCGCAGGCAGATTTGAATAAACCCCATGAGTTTCATTTGTATAACCAAGAAGAAATGACTTACCAGCCGTTAGTACCGGCATTGTGAAATCATCACTATAAATATCACTTGACACAATGTAATTTGTTGGTTGTTCATAATATAGAACATCTCCAAGATTAACCATTTCCCAACTCATACCAGCATCGTTTTTAATTGTTTTATAGCCATAATTTTCTTTTCCGAATCGAGGCGACAAAGAAGGCGGTAATGCGACCAGCTCAATTCTTGACGCAATGTGTCAAGAATTGGAAATGCCTGATAAAACTTACGCATATTGGTAAGATTTGTATAGTCGAATCCTTTGCCAAACTCGATAGTAAGCTGGTTTGCAAGATTTTGCATGAGGTTTTTTCCATAATCGGCAGGTGACTTTCCTTCCTGCTCGTCTTCAACAATCTGCCGCCCAATTTGCCAGTATGTTTCGAGCAGGGTGATATTTACCATCCGGTAAACCCGCTGCCTTGCCTTTTGAATAATCTCCTTTACGGAATTGAATAATTGTGTGTTCATATATTTATTTTCTTTATATTATTTTGTTTATTCAGCTGTTCCATTTTTGTAATTCATTGATAATAAATGCTTGCAGTTGTTCTTTTTTGGGAAGTTCCAGAAGGTATTTTGAAACAAAGAGTTGGTTGTCCATGCTGGCGGTTGCAAACTCTACCAGGGCACTGTTTTTTAAATCCATTTCCCATTTCCATCATGAAATCTTGCAAATGGTCGAGAAGTGCGGTTTCGAGGTCACTTTCTTCAACGGCATCTTTGTTTTTCAACCCCAAAAACTCAAACGCATACACCGATTTTACAATATCCGTAGGGCTTGTCGTTTCGGCTTTCCGGTTGGTTATTTCGCTTAGTAGTTCAGGTTTAGCACTTAAGCCACTGCGTTCGAAATAGAGGCTGTTTATTTGGCGTTTCAGTTCTTTTACTGACCAAGTTCCTATTATACAATTCACTTCATAAAAAGTCCGTTTTAGGCTGTCTTGTATCTGTAGAAGTTGTTCTATATGCGAATACGAAAGATTGTTAAGTATCTTTTCAGCAGGCACTTGGTGATTCTTTTGAGATTGTGGGGATGCCGTCCCCACTTTTTGTAGAGTTAGAGATTGTGGGGATGCCGTCCCCACAATTGGAAAACTCTCGAAAACAGATAGAGGTAAAGGTATTTTTTCGGAAGTAATGTACTTAGCAATTTGAGGGTATATAAGATAAAAATCACGAAACCGATACAATGACCTGCGGTCAACTCCTTTCATAAATAGAAGACTTTTGGCAAGTTCATCTATCATCCTTTCTCCATATTTTGCCCTGTCATCGCCTTTTTGCTCAAACTCCACAATATAAAATCCAATCAACCAATTTCTCAGGGTCAACGAAACGTTAACAGCCTTCGAAGCCTGCTGCTGAAAGTGCTGATGAGTTTGATTAATTGTATTTACCAGAATTTCGAAGTTCATACCAACATAGTTTTATTTGTATCAAAACCAGAATTTTCATTTTTAATTTCTGCTCCACTTTTTCATTTCGTTTTGGATAAATGCTTGAAGTTTCTTGCCTTTTTGCGTGCAAAGCAAAATACCAACAGGTGGGTTATCATCGGGGCGTTTTACTTCTTCGCGGTAATACGAAACATAGGGACAGGTGTTCGTGTTTAAACTCATCTATTTTTTCTATCTTACGTTGCAATTGCTCAAATGCTAATCCGCTATTTTCCGACAATCCAACGCGTTCAAAAGCCAGTGTATTAATTTGGCGTTGTAGTTCCCTTACATTGGGTGTTGTTTTCAAAATTAGCAGCTCGAAGAATTTTCGTTTAGTCGGGTTCTCAATCTTGATCAATTCGGTAAAATGTGTAAACGATGTCTGTTGAATTAATGTAAGAATAAAGTAACTGTTGTTTACAAAATCATTGTCTGGTTTCTTTTTTGGAGACAACTTCAATTCGTCAGTCGGTGACTGACGAATTATAGAACTTTCATTATCAAGTAAGTGCAATTCATCAGTCAATGACTGACGAATTGCAAGGGGGAGCAAATTGTTAGTTTTTGAGAAAAGAATTTCTTTAATTTCGGGATAAGTGTTATAAAATTGTCTGGATATTTTCAAGATTGTTTCACCCAGTCCTTTAATCGAAATCCTCTCAGCCAAATTTTTAAATAACCTATCGCCATATTTTGCCCGGTCTTCTCCATTTTGCTCAAATTCAACAATATAGTAGCCAATCAGCCAATTGCGCAAAGTTAGCGAAACATTAACAGCCTTCGAAGCCTGCTGCTGAAAGTGCTGATGGGTTTGATTAATTGTATTGACTAAGATTTCGAATTTCATAAAAGCATAAGTTTAAGTTGGTTCAGCAATGCGGCACGTTCTTTATCCAAGGCTTCAATCTGGCCAATAATCACTATTGGTTTTTCGTATGATTTATCCTCATAAACTACTTCTTTGTAGCGGTTAATGCTTAGATCGTATTTGTTATCCTGTATCTCCTTTACCGGCACAATAAAGCTTTTATCTGTTCGGCTGCGTGCGCTTTCTGCTTTCAAGTTGTGGTAGCGGTTTACAATATCGCCAATATCATTGGCTTCGATAGGCTGGCGTTTGTCGTCCAAGCTTAAACCATCGGCTTGCATGTCGTAAAACCAAATATTATCAGTTCCGCCGCTGTTTGTTTTAGTAAAAACCAACACGGCAGTGCTTACTCCGGCATAAGGTTTAAACACGCCACTTGGCATTGAGATAACCGCTTGCAGTTTTTGCCGGTCAATAAGTTCTTTTCGTATTTGCAGGTGGGCGTTACTGCTGCCAAATAATACGCCATCGGGAACAATCACTGCTGCACGACCTCCCAGTTTTAATCCCTTTAAAATCAATGCTAAAAACAACAATTCTGTTTTTTTGCTGTCAACCACACTCAGTATTTTACCATCAACTGCTTCTCTGTCTAAACTGCCTTTAAAAGGTGGATTTGCGAGCACTAAAGTTGCTTTTTCGGTAAAGGAGCTGTTGGCTTCGCTCAAGGCATCTACATCGAGCAATTGCGGATTTTCAATACCGTGCAACATAAGGTTCATGCCACCAATGCGAATCATGGTTGGGTCGAATTCCATACCCATAAACATCTTTTCCTGAAAATGTTTTTTTACGGTATCGGTGTATAAATCTGTTTCAAAATGTTCACGAATATATTCTCCTGCCACAGTTAAAAATCCGGCTGTACCGCAACTTGGATCACAAATAATATCTTCAAGAGAAGGTTCAACCATATCCACCATCATACGAATGATATGCCGAGGAGTGCGGAACTGTCCGTTTTGTCCGGCAGTTGCTATTTTCCCTAAAAGATATTCATACACATCGCCTTTGGTATCTCTGTCTGCCATTGGGATATTCGAAATCATTTCTACCACCTGCGCCAATAGTCGGGGGGTAGGAATCATAAAGGTTGCGCCTTTCATAAACTTACTGAAGGCTGCGCTACGGTTGCCCACATTACGAAGAAAATCAAATACTCCTTCGTTTTTGGTAAACATGCGGTGCATCACTTCGGGATCCATATTTTTAAAATGACTCCAACGCAGTTCATTTTCCTCTGTTTTGTAAAGCGGATCTTCAATAGGCTTTTTCAGCAAATTGGCTTTCGATTCTTTTTGGGTTTGCAATTCGTCCAACCTGCGTATAAAAAGCAAGTAAGTCATTTGCTCAATCACTGTTATGGGGTTCGATAAGCCACCGGTCCAAAAGGCTTCCCATACTTTATCAATTTGCGATTTTAAATCTCCTGTTATCATATTTTAATTTAATTGCTTTTCAGAGCGGTTCTTATATTTATAAATTTATGAATTGTACAAAAATACAATTTTTAAACGGGAAGTATTATTGATTAATAACTTTTTTTGTCTCTGCTTCGCCAATTCTTTTATATCTTTGCATGACAATAATTCAAAGGAAATGAAAAAGATACCTTACGGGATAAGTAGTTTTGAAAAAATTAAATCTGGAAATTACTACTTTGTTGATAAAACAAAGTATATCGAAGTTATTGAGGAAAATGGTTCACCATACTTATTTTTCCTCCGTCCTCGCCGTTTTGGGAAAAGCCTGTTTATTTCAATGCTTGAACATTATTATGACATAAATAGTGCCGATCAGTTTGAAAAATTATTTGGAGATACTTATATTGGTCAAAATCCAACTCCTTTAAGAAATACGTACCCGGTGTTACGATTTAATTTTTCGATGGTTAAGACACAGGGCACAATCGAACAACTTAAACATGGTTTTTGCCTTAATGTCTGGGCCGAAATGAAGACTTTTATTTTGAAGTATAAAACCCGATACAATCTGGATGAAGAGGTTTTAAAAAAAATTGAAAGTCAATCAGATCCGGGTGATATGTTGCTTGTATTTCACAGCGAAATGAGGGCGAAACATGTTTCATTTTATTTGATCATTGATGAATACGATAATTTCGCAAATAATGTTTTGATGGAACATAATGAAGAAATGTATCAAAAAATCAC
>CAILKW010000065.1 GCA_903834845.1 uncultured Bacteroidia bacterium
GTGATTTTTTGATACATTTCTTCATTATGTTCCATCAAAACATTATTTGCGAAATTATCGTATTCATCAATGATCAAATAAAATGAAACATGTTTCGCCCTCATTTCGCTGTGAAATACAAGCAACATATCACCCGGATCTACTTGACTTTCAATTTTTTTTAAAACTTCTTCATCCAGATTGTATCTGGTTTTATACTTCAAAATAAAAGCGTTCATTTCGGCCCAGACATTCAGGCAAAAACCATGTTTAAGTTGTTCGATAGTTCCTTGTGTCTTAACCATCGAAAAATTGAACCGCAATACCGGATATGAATTTCTTAAAGGAGTTGGATTTTGACCAATATAGGTATCGCCAAATAATTTTTCAAACTGATCTGCGCCATTTATATCATAATAATGTTCAAGCATTGAGATGAGCAGGCTTTTTCCAAAACGGCGCGGACGCAGGAAAAACAAATACCTGCCTCCCATATTTTCCATTTTTTCGATGTACTTAGTTTTATCAACAAAATAGTAATTTTCCGTTTTTATTATTTCAAAACTACTTATCCCGTAAGGTATCTTTTTCATTTCCTTTGAATTATTGTCATGCAAAGATATAAAAAATATTGCGAAGCAGGTACCAAAAAATCGAAAGCTTACAAACTATTCATCAGTTCGTTGATTCAAAACTTTCAACTTATGAGGTCAATAAAAATTGTCCACAACCAACTTGTATTATATTCAAAACCTAAAAGGACACGAAAGCATCGAAACCATTGAACTTTAGTTTGTAATATTACACACCTTAAACACCTATTACCGATAGAGGATTCGATCACATACAAAATCCATTGAATAGGCTGGATTTTTAAGGCATGAAAATATTTGATATTATTTTTATGAACAGTTCCTTTTTATAAAATTTTGTATATTTGCATAGTAAAAAAAGTTTAAATATGAAAGACGTAACAGTAATGACCGATACGGGAAAAAACCCAAATAAGGCAGATATTTTTTATGTAACACAATATCAACGAAATAACATATTTTACACGCTACGTATAAAGCCGATATATCCACAACTTTAGGTATATACAGGTGTTGGTGGCAACCATACGGACGACACAGCGACAACGCAATTTTATTAACAATATTAACAAAAGCGACAATATGAGAAGTTTAGACAATCAAATCTTAAAATTATTATCAAACAATGATGTAACTTTCTTTATTCCGCCTTATCAGAGAAATTATGAATGGGGCGAAGACATGTGCGAAATCTTGTATAAAGATATTGAGAAGGTGGCGAAAAGCAGGAACACTCAACACTTCTTCGGCACAGTTATTTATTATGCGGAAAGCACAATTTTAGGGCAACCCGATAAATACATTTTGGTTGACGGTCAGCAAAGATTGACAACAACAATGTTGTTTTTAATTGCCGCTCGTGATTGCATGACTGATGATTTATTAAGAAACACTATCGACTCAAAATATTTAAAAAACAATAATGTCAGTGGCGATGTGGAATATAAAATCAAATTAAAACAAGTTGAAACTGACTGGAAAGCATACAAAAATATTATTTTGGGTGAACAATTAGATGATAATGATAAAAAATCATCTGTTTTTAAAAATTACAAATTTTTCAAATCAAAATTGGAAAAATTAGAACAGAATATCGTCAGGGATTTGATTGAAAAAGGTTTAGTGAATTTCAGTATTGTAACAATTCAGTTAGAGCCAGAGAGAAATCATTGGGAAAAACCTCAAGAAATATTTGAGAGTATGAACTCGCTAGGAAAACCTTTATCACTAGCGGATTTAGTGAGAAACTATTTATTGCTCGGAAAATCTTCCTCTCAACAAAATAATTTATATCACAATTTTTGGTTAAAAATTGAACAAAATTTATCAGGTAATAATAATGCCTTTTCTGTTTCGGCTTTTATTCGTGATTATATGCAGTTGATTGATATTGCGAGTTATAAAAAGGCAACCGATACAAACCATAAAGAACTTTATCGTGATTTTAAGGATTTGTTTGGGGATGACAATCTCGAGCAACTAATTAAAAATTTAGCGGAATATTCTAATGAATATGCAATTTTGGCAAGTTATAAATCAAGTAGAAATGATAAAATTGACTTGAAAATTACAGATTTAAAAGTCGTTGAATCATCTGGATATTATTCGTTTATTTTGGGTATTTTACATTTAAGAACTGGAAAAAAATTAGATGATAATGATACTTTGGCAATTTTAGATGCGATTTTCATTTACATTGCACGTAGAAGAATTTTGAGAGTTACACAAGGGGAAAACAAGAATGCTCCGCTTCTTGTAAAATATTTTGATAATTTGATTGAAGCGAAAGATAAAAAGGCAAAAATGTTAGAAATTCTATCAAATCAACAATATGCTTTGAGATTACCGAACGACAACGATATTATAACTTATTTATCAAGTCCAGAATCAAATTTTTACAATTTGAGAAGTAGTAAGTTTTTCCAGAGTTTGATTGAAGAGAAATTAACAAGAAATCGTCCTGCTTTAAACGACAAACTTTTGCAAGTTGAACATATTATGCCACAAACCTTGAATGAAACTTGGGAAAGCGAACTTGGTGAAAATTATCAAAAAATTCACGATAATTATTTGAATAATATCGGAAACTTAACTTTGATTCGTCATAATCAAGAATTGAGCAACCATTCTTTCATCGGCAAAAAAGAGATTTATGAAAATAATGCAGGTATGCAAATTGCCAAAAATAAAATCACCGACCAGCAAAATTGGGGCGAGGAACAAATTAAAAATCGTGCAGAATATTTAATTAGAATTATAATTGAAAATATTTTGCCGATAGACGACAGCTTAAAAACCAGCAATAACTATTCAACAGAAAAAAGAAGTGTCGGAAATAGATTATCTTTTGAAACTTTAGAATTAATCGGTAAAACAATTGTGTATTTTGATGATGTGAATATTACTGCGGAAGTTGTTGGTAACAAAGAAGTAAAATTTGAAGATAAAGTGTGGAGATTATCGCCACTCACTCGTGAAATTGAAACAAGGAAAAATCGCAGAAATCGTTCAGGAGCTTATTGGGGAGTGAATATGTGGAAATATCAAGAGAGAACTCTTGATGAATGGATGAATGAAATTAAAAATTATGAAGATGAAGTTGAAGAAAATGAACTATAATAAACCTTGACAACGCACTACAACAGACAGAAATGAAAAACAACAGCGTCATAGAGGCAAAAGGGCAGCCACCAACAGCACCTACACGCAAGCAGGGGTTTCGTGCTTCGTAGGACAGGGGAGTGTTAAATTTGAAGTTCAGTTCGTCGTAGGAAGTTCAGGGCTAAAAATCCCTGCCTACGTGTAGCTGCCAACGTTGGCTTGAAAAGAGCAGAACAATTTAATCCCGCACTTGCTTTAGTGTCAACCGTTAACACCATTTTAAAATAGAAACATCATGAAAAAAAAGCTAATAAAACTCACTGTTATTGTAAGTCTTATTCTCTTTTCTGGGTTAACAACAATTGGACAGACTGAATCTTTCAACAAAGGTGGATTCAAAATAACTCAGACAATAAAAACAATTGATAATGTTAAAGTTATTGTTTCCCAAAATAAATCGCTAACCCATAGCGACCCAATGTGTATGGCCAACATTAAAATCTTCAAAAACGACAGACAAATAGATTTTTTTAATATCTCTAACGAACAATTTGATGGTGTTGGGGATAGGTACGGATTATTAATATATAATGAACTGATAAAAAGCCATA
>CAILKW010000066.1 GCA_903834845.1 uncultured Bacteroidia bacterium
ATTTTCAGGAATCATCAACACTTCAGCAGGACTATCCACAGCAATTTGTGCCGCCTTATCGAAGGCTTTTTTCATTGTGTCGAGCAGCTCCTGAAATTCGTCAGGCATGGTCAATGCAGCCATCGTGACTGCCATAACACCTGCTTCAAGTGCCATCAAGTGCATAAAAGGACTTTTGGGCAGATAGCACAACACAACACCCTGGTCGCCTACCTGAAGTTTTCGCTGATGGGCAAAGTCATAATCGGGTTCGAAAAAGGTATTTTCATAAATATATTTCATGATAGGAATGTCATTCACTGTTTTCATGAAATGCTCAATCGGGCCATCTGAAAATGATGTTGGTATATATTCCCAACATTCACGAACAGAACCTATTGGGGTAGTAATTTCTTTATAATGTCTGTGTCCCTCATCCCATTCATTTACATCACAATTAATAAAAAACTGTTTGTATGGAAAGTATCCCTGCAAATAAAAGCCAACGCCTAAGTCGCGATGCCACCGGATATAATCATCAGAGGCAATAAATCCGGCAGGTTTTAAACCACGTTTAATCAGCGAATTAGCCCAGTAATCCAAATCACCGAACCAGGGAATATAGTCTGGTTTCTCTCCTCTGAGGATGCAAAGTATTCTTTCTCTTGGTGTCATGTCAGATCTTTGATGTTTTATTTTGCATACAAAGTTAATAAGACAAGCTTACCAAATTGAGTTTTGGAATTATTTCCTGTCGAACCTTATTAACAGATTGTTTATAGTTTGGTTACATAATGAATTTGGAAGAATAAATTTTGAAACAACAATAAAAATTGGCAACAGGGTGGAACCTTAACATGGAATATCTAGGTACACTGATAATCAGAAAAAAATAAAGTTAGTTTCATTTCATCTTTTAATACCCTACTTTTGGGAAAGCATTTATTAAAAACTCTACATTGCCGACAAGCAGTCAGTAAATTTGTACCTTTGTGAAAAAATACAAATGAGACCATTGCGAATATACATTGATACCTCAGTTTTAGGTTGATACTTTGACAAATTGTTTTCAAAAGAGACTAAATTACTTTTTAATAAAATTATCTAAATAGAATTCATTGTTGACATAATCGTAAGTTGGAATTTTAGACATATCGTAATATTAAAAGGTTATGGGTTATAATTTGGTTAACATTAAAAATGGATATCAAACAATAGAAATACGTTCTCCAAAAGACTTAATATATGAAGACTAAAAATAATTCAAAAAATTTCGACTGTGTAAAGATGATTGCGTGATATTAGGGAAAAAATTAGTGCTGAAATTGCTAATATGACACCAGAACAGATAATCGAATACATTCGGATTGGAAACCTTGAATACGAGAAAAAAAATCATGCTGTATGCTTTCCTAAGGAGTAACCAAAGATGTGGTTTTGAAACTTGCTGACATTTACAAATACGATGCTGACGAGCTATTAGTATTATTTTTAAGTGAAAAAATAATGTATAAAATTCAAAACGAAGAACTTGGGGAAAAAGCATTGAAAGTAGCTGAGCAACGAGTAAAATAATTAAATTCCAATAAGAGAAAATGACTTTAGCAGAATTAGAAAAAATGTGGACGGAATTTTCCAATATTTCAATTAACAGTGATGACGAAATTGAAGAAGATTTCTATTGGTGGGAAAAAGGTGCATACAGATTTGAAGTATGGCATTGATTCGATGAAAAATCACTCAACGGTATTTATAAAATGACAACCTGAAAATAACATATAATGTCACAAAAATAAATGAAATTAGTAAACCTTTCCTTTTGTCACGGATTCTCAAAATCAAAAACCTTTCCTCCTGTTCTTTTCATATATTTTTGCCAAACCAATAACCTGTAATTTTTCTGCCGCAAAAAATTTTGCCCATGAACCTCCCTTATTTCCATAAAAAATCTTGTTATTCAGTTTTTTATTCTTTACTTTGTTCTTGTAAGAATAAGTTTTGAAACAACAGTAAAAATGGCCAACAAGATGGGAAGTTTACAGAAAAGATCACTTTCCGAATTTCAACTGATAAAGTGACTTGAGTGGTACAGAAAATTTGGATTAATAAATACATACTATGCAATCGCACGAAATTGATTACAAAATTATCGGACGTGATGTCCAGTTAGTTGAAGTCGAACTTGATCCTAAGGAAACAGTTATTGCCGAAGCCGGTGCCATGTTATATATGGAGGATGGAATTGGTTTTGAATCGAAAATGGGTGACGGATCAAACCCTGGTGCCGGATTTTTTGACAAATTATTATCGGCTGGCTCGCGGTTGATAACCGGAGAATCGTTGTTTCTTACCCATTTCACAAATCAGGGTTATGGTAAAAAACATGTTGCTTTTTCGGCTCCTTATCCCGGAACTATTATCCCGGTTGATTTGCGTCAGATGGGCGGAACGATTATTGTACAGAAGGATGCATTTTTATGCGCTGCCCTTGGAACTAAAATAACCATGCGATTCAATAAAAAAATCGGTTCAGGCTTATTTGGTGGCGAAGGTTTTATTCTTCAGCAATTGAGTGGCGATGGCAAGGCGTTTATTCATGCCGGAGGAACAGTTATCGAACGCAGGCTGAATAACGAAATTTTGCGCGTTGATACCGGCTGTGTGGTTGGTTTTGAACAATCTATTGACTTCGATATACAACAGGCAGGCAATTTACGTTCGATGGTCTTTGGTGGTGAAGGTTTGTTTCTTGCAACTTTACGCGGAACAGGCAGAGTTTGGTTACAATCAATGCCAATTCGTAAGCTTATACACCAGTTGAGTAGTTTCGGTACCAACAGCCGAAAAGAAGGAGGTGGCGGAGTGTTGAATAATATCTTTCAATAGAGATCCTCTGTTTCAAAGTATTTTCTGAATACTATTCCGATTTATCTAATAATCTTAATATCTTCAAATTAGCACAAAAATAAACCCGATGGACTTTAAAGTCCATCGGGTTTATTTTTTGAAAGTAATTCGTTTACCAAACTAATCCATTATACATCTAACGGAGAATCCATTGCTCTTGCTATCAAGATTTCTTGTAACATCACTGTAATAGTAAGTTAAACGCCGACCCCAGGCATTTGAAGCCAGATTCTCGGTAGATGACCACCAGAAACCGTAACTGCCAAGGTAGTAAAATTTCCCTATCCCGCCACGCAAACCACCTGGGAGAGCAGTAAAACCGGTAATGTTGGTTGCGCCTGCATTTGAACTTGCCCAATGACCAGTACCAGTTGCTTTTAGTTTACCTCCGGCAACACTCTCGCCACCAAGAAAAGTTGTTAAAACTGTCAATTCGCTATCAGTGGGTATATGGTAGCCTAAAGGACATACACCCCTGCTATCAGTGACAGCATACCATGTATATAACCTGCCATAAGTGGAAACATTACTTTCTTTCCCATCATAAGGCCATTGATATTTTGGAGCAGTTTGAGTCAATATATCCAAAGTAGCAGGATTAGTTGTACCTATTACATCACCATTACGGTACTTTGCAGTCTTCAGGTTTTCGACGAGCCATACCTGTTTGTCGATTGCGACTGTATGATATACATTTCCATCAATATCGGTTATTGTACCATTAGAAGATTGTTTTGATTTAAATGTAACTTCGGTTCCATACCCAGTACCGGCTATATTAGTTGCATAAGCACGCACATAGTATGTTGTGTTTTCCGCAAGTCCTATAAGGCTGCTTGCGAAACTTCCACCTCCTGTTCCATCAACTGTTTTCGAATTTGAAATGGTTGGATTTTGAGTTGTACTCCAGCATACGCCACGTGCTGTAACTCCTGATCCACCATCACCTGTGATATTACCTCCGCTTGTTGCAGCTATTTCTGTTATAGCCTCCACTACACGGGTAGTAACCGCCGGAACAGCGGCTGCAGCAGCTGTTGTAACCTGATTTCCATATGCTGTACCTATACTATTCGTAGCGTAGGCTCGGATATAATAGATTTCGCCGGAAGTTAATCCTGTGATTGAACTCGAAAAACTACCGAAGCCTGTACCATTACTTGTTAATTTGTCAGAGATAGTTGGATTCTGATTCTTGCTCCAACAAACACCACGGGCTGTAACAGGTGATCCGCCATCACTTGTAATAAATCCGCCACTTACTGCAGTTGTAGCTTTAATGGCAGAAACTGAATTAGTAGTCAGAACAGGCAGAACAGCTGTTGTTGTAGCTGTTATCTGATTTCCATAAGCCGTTCCGACGCTGTTTGTAGCGTAAGCCCTCAGATAATAAGTTACTCCAGGGGTTAAATCAGTTATAAAATACTCAAAACTTCCAGATCCTGAACTATCGGTAGGTTTAGTATTGGCAGTAGTAGGATTTTGTGATGTACTCCAACATACACCTCGCTCTGTAATTGCAGCTCCGCCATCACTGGAAATATTACCACCGGATGTTAATGTTGTAGCTGTCATTGCTGAAACCTGAGTTGTTATTATTTCCGGAATAACAGCGGTTGTTGTTGCGGTTAACTGATTACCATAAGCTGTTCCAATACTATTAGTAGCATAAGCCCTGAAATAATAGAATGTACCAGGATTTAATCCGGTGATGGAGCTTTTAAAACTGCCATTACCTGTACCATCAACAGTTTTTGAATTGGAAACAATAGGATTTGGGGTAATACTCCAGCATACACCACGCTCTGTTACTGCTGTGCCGCCATCATTAGAAATATCACCTCCGCTCATGACTGTTGTTGTAGTTACTGCTGAAACATTAATGGTATTGATAGAAGGTGCAACAAATGAAGTGGTCAAGCTTACCTGATTTCCATAAGCCGTTCCAACACTATTAGTTGCATAAGCTCTGAAATAATAATTTACACCAGGATTTAATCCGGTAACGGAACTTGTAAAACTACCGGAGCCAGATCCTGATGCTGACTTTGAGTTGGCTGTTGTCGGATTTTGGGTTGTACTCCAACAAATACCTCTTGTTGTTATTGAGGCACCACCATCGTTTGTAATATTACCACCTGCCGATACTACTGTTGTTGATACCTGAGAAAGTGCATTAGTAGTTAAAACGGGTATAACTGCGGCTGTTGTAACACTTATCTGATTTCCATAAGCTGTCCCAATTTTATTTGTTGCAAAAGCTCTGAAATAATATGTTATACCTGGTTTTAAACCATTTATTGAACTTTTAAAACTGCCGGTTCCTGCACCATCGTTTGTTTTAGAATCTGCTGTTGTAGGGTTTTGTGATGGACTCCAGCATAAACCACGTGAAATTACGGCAGAACTTCCATCATCAGTAATATTGCCTCCGCCTGTTGCTGAAGTTGATGATACCTCGGAAAGAGAGCTAGTAGTGATTACCGGCAAAACAGCAGAAGTTGTGGTTGATACCAGATTTCCATAAGCAGTTCCAATACTATTTGTTGCGTAAGCACGAATATAATAAACTGCACCGGGCGATAATCCTTTTATTGTACTACTGAAACTACCGAATCCTGTTCCATTACTTGTTTTAAAGTCACTGATTGTTGGATTCTGGCCCTTGCTCCAACAAACACCTCTGGCCGATACTGGTGACCCGCCATCACTGGTTATAAAACCACCTCCCATTGCTATTGTTGCTGTAATCGCTGAAAGAGGAGTAGTATTAAGAATCGGTAAAACAGCTGATGTAGAAGTAGTTATCTGATTTCCATAAGCAGTTCCGACACTATTGGTGGCATAAGCCCTTATGTAATAGGTTACACCAGGAGATAAATCTGTAATAGCGTACACAAAACTACCTGACCCAGAACTCTCGTTTGGCCCGGCATTGGCTGTTGTTGGATTTTGTGATGTACTCCAGCATAAACCGCGAGCAATTACTGCTGAACCACCATCACTTGTGATGTTACCACCGCTAATAAGACTTGTGGCTGTCTTTTCAGAAATAGCAGTTGTTGTAATCTCAGGCGGAACAATTTTCATGTTTAATGTAACCTGATCTCCATAGGATGTTCCGATTTTATTTGTGGCATAGGCTCTATAATAATATGTTACACCCGGATTTAGTCCGTTAATTACGCTTTTAAAACTGCCTGAGCCTGTACCATCAGTTGTTTTCGAATTGGCTGTGGTAGGATTTTGGGATGTACTCCAACAAATACCACGAGCTGTTATGGTAGTACCTCCGTCACTGATAACGGAACCACCTGATGAGGCTGTTTTTGAAGAAACAGAGGTAATTTCAGCAGTGGTGATTACCGGTAAAGCAATAGGTGTTGATAAAGTTATCTGATTTCCATAAGCTGTACCAATACTATTTGTTGCGTAAGCTCTAAAATAATAAACATTACCTGGATTTAAACCTGAAATTGTACTTGTAAAACTACCTGAGCCAACACCATCTGTAGTTTTCGAATTGGAGGTTGTAGGATTTTGTGATGCACTCCAACAAACGCCGCGGGATGTCACTGCTGCTCCGCTAATTCTGGATATGTTGCCACCGCTTGTTGCAGAAGTTGATTTGATTTCAGAAAGGGCAGATGTAGTTATCACCGGAAGAATTGCCTTGGTAGTGGTTGTAACTTTATTTCCATAAACTGTTCCGACACTATTTGTAGCATAAGCCCAAAAATAATAAGTCACGCCGGGAGTTAATCCGGTAACGGAACTTGTAAAACTCCCCATTCCGTTACCATCAATCGTTTTATCAATGGCAGTTGCCGAATTATCAGTTGTATTCCAACATATACCTCGTGCTGCGACTTTTACTCCACCATCACTGGTTACATTTCCTCCAATAGTAACAGAGGTACCTGTAATATTTGAAACAGACGAGGTGGTAATGGTGGGAAAAGAACTTCCAAACCACTCAGGAATGTTTGAATTTGAAACACGTAAGAATTGGCCAGGTGTTCCAACAGGTAGTTTGGTCCATGCTGTCCCGTTCCAGAAAAGTATATCACCAATGCTTGCATTGGTTGGAATTGAGGGTTGATTTGCCGGAGCACTAAAAACAAAGCCAGAATTGTTGTTTTCGGATGACTTGGCAGACGAAGAATTCGGCACATTCAACAATTGGCTTGTGATAATGATGGTATAGTTAGTACCACCTTTGGGATCCGTTTCGGCTTTAATGAAATATGGATCCTCAGTCCATGTAATAGCTTTAAATGCTGCTCCTCCAATATCAATACTTGCCACTCCCTCAGCATTGGTAGTTGTGGTTTGGTTTTCAGAATAAATCACCGTGCCACTTGCAGAACCGTGTAAAATACTAATTCTCATGCCAATAGTAGCATTTTTGACTAAGGCATTACTACTGTTTCGAATTACTGCCCGATAGCTCAACTTTTCAGGACTTTGAGCACAAACCGTTGCCGCTATCAATACGGCTACAAAAATCGTTAATAGAATTCTCATTGTGATTTGCAATTAGATATGCGGTAAAAGTACAAAATATTTTTAAATTAAAAACGTTTTGAAAAAAATATACATAAGTTTTACAACTTTTTAAGATACTGGCAAAGTGAAAGGAGCGAACTAAACATATATGTATGTTCTTCCTGTCTAAACGTCCAAATGGGATAATTTACATCAATTAATACCGAAGCATAATTGTCACTAACTCTCAGTGAATCAATAATTTCAAACCCATTTCTTTCGAGTGCTTTAATGGTCCAATCGGCTGCAATTCCATTTCCTGTTATGTAAGCTCGTTTTTTTGAATGTTTTCTGATACGAAAATCTCCTTTCACCTGATCGAAAAAAAGATGTTCATTCGTGAACAAAGCTTCAAAATTTCCATTAATAATTAAGTCTTCCGGTGCACCTTGCTTTACAGAATCATTTAACATTAACCATATTCGGTCTGACTCGGCAATGGCTGTAGTGAGATCATGGGTAGAAAATAGAATTGTCTTTCCCTTTTCGCAGGCTAATTGATGTAATATATTTACAATCTCATATTTATTCGATAGATCAAGGAATGCTGTTGGTTCGTCAAGAATAATTATATTTGTATCCTGAGCTAATGTTCTGGCAATCATGGCTTTTTGACGCTCTCCATCTGAAATACAGTTAACCATACGATTCTCGAATCCTTGTAATCCAACAGATTTAATGGCATCCTCAACAATTTGGAGATCTTCGCTAAGCAATTTACCGAACCAATTGGTGTGCGGAAAACGTCCCAATGAAACAAGATCAAAAACTGAAAGATTCTGAACACGGACAACTTCGGGAGAAACATAGCTCATTATCAATGCGAGCTCCTTTTCGCGATAAGCAGTGATCTGTTTGTCAACTATAAGAATTTCTCCGCCAACAGGAGGTTGAAATCCGGCTATTGTTCTTAGAAGGGTACTTTTACCTATGCCGTTGCCACCAATCAATGCAACAAGTTCTCCTTTGAGGGCAAAAACTGAGATTTCTGATTTCACTATATTGACTGAATTGGTTATTCCTTTGTAACCAATTGCAGCACCATTTAATACAATAATTTTCTCATCTTGAATTGTCATATTAAGAGGCTATTTTTTTTGTGCATAATGATCCAGATTACAATCGGTATCCCTAATAAAGCCGTAACAGAATTTACTGGTATCGTCCTTTCAGAACCTGGAAGTTGCGAGATAATATCGCTTACAAGCATCATCAAAGAACCCATTAAAATAGTACCGGGGACAAGCAGACTATGTTTAGCTGTCTGCATGAATATTCTGGCAAGATGAGGTACAGCAATTCCGATAAAACCAATAGGCCCACAAAAAGCGGTGATGCTACCGGCAAGAATACTTGTAGAAAGAAAAACGGTAAAACGGGCAAAACGGATATTCATCCCCATACTACGGGCGTAATTTTCACCTAATAAAAATGCATCAAGAAACTTTGAAGAGAGAAAGGCGATAACAATTCCCAACAGAACGGATGGTAATAAAACATACAATTGTACATTTGTAACACTTCCAAGACTTCCCATTGTCCAGACTACAAACGACTTTAACATTGATTCATTACTAAAATACTGAAGAATATTCACTATTGCTGAAATTGCACTTGATAACAGGATACCAAGAATAAGAATGGTCATAATATCCTTTATTCTTGATGAGATCAAAACTATTACAAACAATATTAATCCGGATCCTATCCATGCCGCTGCTACTATACCCCATGAACCAATTATCGAAACAATTCCTCCTCCAATTAAACCTCCTGTACCAAGTACTAATAAAGCGACGCCAAGACTTGCTCCGGAACTAACACCCAAAATGTCAGGCCCTGCCAGAGGATTGCGAAAGATTGTCTGCATTTGCAACCCTGCGACCGATAAGGCGGCTCCAGCTAAAACTGCTGTAATCGCTTTAGGAATTCGAAATTGAAAAATAATCAAAACTATCTGACTATCTGCATTTTTAGAATGAAAAAGTGCATTAGTTACATCAGTTATGGATATATAATGGGAGCCTATCAACAGATCTGCAAGAAAAAAAATTGGCACAAGTAGTGACAAAAAACCCACTACCCGAATACCTCTGCTATTGAAATTATTTTTTTTATTTGCCAAGTATAACCTCACTGTTATTCGATTTTCTTATAGAAATTAAAAACTATTCCGCTGTCACATTCAGGATGAAAGATTTTCACTAAATCTGCAAGAATCAAATCAGGTCTTACAACACCCCTTTCCCAGTAATCGTTTCCCCCTGAGGAACTTACCAGTAAATTGTTATTAAAAACAGACTTTTTTTTCACCAGAGGAAAATCAGTAAAACGGCTATCGGTCGAAATAAGTTCGTTAATTGTGTTAACAGTTCCGCAGTTAATCCAAAAATCAGCTTTTGACGACCTGATCACAACCTCCTCAAGAGAAACGACAAAAGATTCGCGTGAAGTGTTTTCATGCCATAAAAAATCGCCACCGGCATCGCTGATTAATTTTGCCAAATTGGAATTACCACCTGCCATCCACCAGGCATCCTTATACGGTAAACCAGTCAAAACGAACGGATGATAATTAACTGCAGCTACTTTTTGTTTAATTTCATTATAATTTTTCTCAACCTGAGTAAAAAAAGCTTCAGCTTCTTGATTTTTGTTGAAAAAGGCTCCTACAAATTTTATCCATTCTGTTTTGGCCAAAGGACTATCTTCGAGGTATTCTCCATTTAATATCACGTTAAGCCCAAGATCGCGAAGCTTATTGACAAATCCGGTGACTTCTCCACCTACACCGTAAGCCATTATCATATCAGGTTTTAAACTAAGAATAAGTTCATAGTTAATCCCCTGGTCGTATCCAACATCAAAAACCTTTTTCAGTTTTAAGGCTTCCCGAACCTGAGGTTCTGAAACAAATCCGGCACCCGATAACGCTTTAAGTGATGAGATTTCATTCAGGGCACTTAAAAAACCGATATGTGATGTTGACAAACAGATTACACAATTTACCGGAGTTCTGACTATTTGTTTACCTTCCAATTCAACAGGAATAGGCTTGTTGCAATCAACAAGATAATATTCGAAACTTATCCCTTGCGACTGCTGCCAAGGATTTAAAACTGTTATCTTCCGGTATTGCTCATAACTGCTGATTGAAAAACCCTTCGCATAACTCAGAGGTAAAATTTGCCCTTCGACAAAAGGATGAGGTGATTTTTTTTTACCATTGGTACAACACAATACTCCAAGTATCAAGAATAGAATATATACAAAGAAAAAGGTAAGTTTTTTACCCATAAAATTTCGATATAAATTAAATATGCTTGATGTAATTGATTAAGAACTATTATCTGGATTTGTTTATTTTTATTTTGATTACCTGCCTGGCATTCGTAGTTTCAATGGTAAGGAAATAAATACCTGAAGGGAATTGTTCAACTGAAATGGCTTTTGGACTGATCGAAAGCATTCGCTCCTCTGTAAACACTTTATGCCCAAGCATATCATATAAACATATTATACCATATTCTTCAGATCCTTTATTGCGAAGCATTATGTAACTATCTGAAATTGACTGCGGATATAAAACCTCAAATTTTGCTTCTTCATCAACTGTTGGATTATTATCTATCGCTAAAGTATTCTGGCAGCCGTTGGCATTAATTAAAAGTGAAGTCGAAATACCCAATTCAGAATTCCAATAGAATGGTTTCCAGTGTCCGTCCGATTTATAGAACGCTTTATTTTTGCTAATCAAAAGACGGTCGGGAGTGTGATAAACGGTGAAAGTATCGGTTGCATTTGAATAGTTGATTTCAAATCCTATAAAGTAGTTGTTGCGAATAACAATAGGATTTTCAAGTTCAATATGATTCATTTTTTTCTCAGTCAACAAACTAAAAGGCAAATTCATTGAAACTAATTCATTTCCTGGAAGTCCGGTTTTCAAATCTTCCGCATAAACCTTCACTATTATCTTGCTATTCTGATTTAAAAACTTTGAATAAACTTTGGCAACTCCAATCGAAACAGAAGAAAGAAGTGTTTGTTCAGTTTTTCTGAATCGCTCAGCGTATCCATTTATTTGCAATATATTATGACCAGATTTATACCCACCCGATTGACGGTCAATCTTTTGTGTAGTGTACTTTTCACCAATCACTGCATTTGTGAAAAGAGAACAGGAATTACTACTGCTGAATGGATTTAGCCCTGCAATTTCTGAAACGCCGGTGCCTTTTGGATCAAGCCATATCTTCAATTGTTTGCTATTCGTTTTGTAAAAATCCCATTGTTTGCTAAACATTGAGAACAGGTCGTTAGTTGGTGTCGAACATGTTGCAGTACCACCCGTCAGCGTCCCTATTAAAAGTTTGTTTTGATTGAATAATCCACATCCCGAGGATCCGGTTTCTGTTGTTCCGATTTCCCATTTTCCAATAATCCAAAAACTATTGCTTACAAAAGTCCGGTCATAGCTACCTATGGTTGGAGGGTCGTTATCTTTGCACACTTTTTTAACATCCCCCTTGGGGTGATGAATTGAAACAGTTGATGTTGGTATGGTTGCTAATTTGTTCCATCCAGCAAAATAAGGTCGAAATTCAGCTGGAGGTGGTGTTTCGAGTTGCACCAGAGCAAAGTCTAAAGAATCGGATCTGGCTTTTAGTATAGCACCTGTAAGCGTTTGATCTGCATATCCGTTGAGGCTATTATCTCCATTACCACAAGCAGGACTTTCGTAATTAAAGAAAAAAATTGTTTTTTGTGCATCAATATTATTTTCTATACAATGTCCGGCTGTCAAAAGGTATGGTGTTTTATCTTGATTAGTGTTATTGACTAAAGTGCCTGTACAAATTTCTCGACCGGCAATTATAAGACTAACAACAGACTGTTTTTCATTTGCATAAGATGCGGCGTCCGGACATAGTACATCCATATTACATAAACCTGACTCACCGAGAGGTCGTGTTCCGAAAATGTTTTTATAATCGTGATTCACAGAACTAATATGAAGAATACCAGGGTAGGCTACCGAAATCGGTTCGTTATACTCAACTACTATTTCGTCACCCGCAATTGGACTGATTGAAAAATAGCCTGATGATTGCTCATTGTCGGAAGTAAATGCACCCAAAATTTTTGAATGATCCTTTGAATAAACGAACAATGAGGCACCTCGAGGAATAATCATTTTATCGAAGATCAGGTTTAAGGACCAGGCACCCTTTGATCGCAAGCCAACCTGCCAAATTTTCATGTCACCACTTATCTCCCATATACCTGATGATTCAGGCGAGATATCTACGTTGAAACTTTTCGCAAAGTAAAAAGATTTCAGATAATTAGGGCCTGATTGCTCTTCAATAAGTAATTGATTGTTGTCAACAGGCTCCATTTCAACGACTGGAATTATATATGAAGCTTTTTTTAAGAGGTTAAAAGATGCTGGAATTCCTACATAAGACAACTGACCGGAGCTGTTCAATGCCAGCACTGATATAAACGCTATAACCAATAAGTATCGCAAAATCATTAAATTCTCAAATTTTGGTTAAAATTAGTTTTTCCTTTTTATTATTTGCTTTATTTGATGAATATTCAGCAAAATGACTGATAATGGATTTATTCCTGAACGATATTTTGATGAAATTACTTTTTAAACTTGAAATATTGGGAAGCGAAATTCATATAGCATTGCCAGTCATATAGTGTAACATCATGTTTACCCGGACGAATATGGTAAGAAATAGTTCCCAAAATGGGTTCACTTAGTGCAGGCATTTCTTTTGTGGGAAAACCCTTTAAACCGAGAAGTTCGTAAACTGGTGAAGCAAAAACACATGACAAAAACTCTCCTTTCGGATCTGCCCATAAATCCTCTGCTGCACTGGCAACATAAACAGGTCGGGGAGCAATAAGAGCAAGCAGTTCATGCTGATCAACAGGCAATAATTCTTCTTTGTTGTTGTATTTTTTAAAATTATTACAAAACCAATG
>CAILKW010000067.1 GCA_903834845.1 uncultured Bacteroidia bacterium
AGTGTTGGAATCAAAAATGATTTTGTAACTTTGACAAAAAAAGACATGATAATTGAAAGAACAAGCAAAGAAGTTATTATTAGACTTCCACCTTATGTGGATACTAGCGATTTGCAACGTTTTGTTGACTTTTTGAGTTACAAAGAGGCAACAGCATTATCAGAAGCAGTACAATCTGATGTTGATATTTTTGTTAAAGAAGTGAAATCGGGTTGGTGGGAAAAAAATCGAAGCCGTCTGATTAAATGAAAATCGTAGTTGATACCAATATTATTTTCAGTGCGTTGCTAAATTCAAATCGTACTATCTGAGATATTTTATTAAGCCCTGACTTGTCGTTTGAATTTTACAGCTGTAATTATATGCGTTATGAAATTCAAAAGCACTGGGAACGATTGAAAACGATATCAAAGTTATCGGATGGACAACTTGACGTTTCTTTTGCACATATCATTTCAAAACTGAAATTCATTAATGAAGAAATAATTCCTGCGGAAACATGGTTAGAAGCGGAACAGCTGACAAAAGATATTGATATAGACGATGTGGATTTTGTGGCTTTAACTAAGTTTTTATATGCTACTTTGTGGACAGGTGACAAAATGCTTTATAACGGACTAAAGAAGATAAACTTTGAAAAGATCGTTAATACGACCGAATTATTGGAACTAAGTATGCTTAAAAACAAGAAATAAAATTTAAGGATTAACGTGTTTATCACTCAGTAAAGAATTATTAAATTTGCATATTAAATCGAATTACAAAACCCACTTATACTGATTAACATCTTGAATATGAAGAGATAGTTATTAAGTGTTTTAAAACTATGCGATGGAAAGGACAAAAAAGCATATTTGAAATATCTCAATTCTTGAAAAATACCTTTGTCCCAAAATGGTTTCATATCGAATTGCCGCTTCTCTCCATTCTTAAAAATCAACAGGATCTTGTAATTATCTATTGGCGTAACACTTATCACTGGTAAAATTTATTTCTTTTCAGTTATACGAATAGCTTTCTGACTAACTCAATATGAGCAATTTTTTTTAATCCTTTCGATAAACTTTCTACTTTTGTACCTCAATCAGTTAACGATGCAAATAAAAGTACCTTTAAAAGAGTTGAACTCACGCATTGAGCGTTTCAGGAAGCTTATGAATCAAAGTGTTCCCGAGTGGGAGATTGCCGCTGTTTTTAGTAAGATCAATATATATTACTTTACCGGCACTATGCAGGAAGGAGTTTTGTTTATTCCCAAGTCAGACGAAGCAGTATTTTGGGTGAGACGCAGTTACGAACGGGCTGTTAATGAGTCGCTTTTTCCTATTATTAAACCGATGGAAAGCTTTCGCGATGCCTCTGTGACGATGAAAAATCTTCCTCGCACAGTTTATCTTGAGAAAGAGATAGTTCCCGTTGCTATGTTACAGCGGTTTCAGAAATACTTCCCATTTTCGGTAATCGAATCTGTTGACCTTCAGATTGGGACGGTGCGGGCAATTAAAAGTAGGTACGAGCTGGAATTGATGAAGGAGGCGGGGAAAATTCACCAACGGGTTACCGAAGAAATCGTGCCGTCATTGTTACGCGAAGGGATGAGCGAATTGGAGTTCTTTTGCGAGGTCTATACGGCCATGATGAATGGAGGGCATCATGGTGTAGCACGTTTCGGTATGTTCGATACGGAATCTATCCTTGGTCAGATTGCTTTTGGTGAAAGCTCAATTTATCCAACTTCTTTTAATGGGCCGGGTGGCAATTATGGAATGAGTCCTGCTGTCCCGATACATGGAAGCCGAAGCCGGAAGCTACGAAAAGGTGATCTTGTTTTTGTTGATACTGGTTGCGGTGTCGAAGGTTATCATACCGATAAAACCATGACTTATGTTTTTGGTAAATCGCTGCCTGAGGAGGTGATTAAGATACATTTACAATGTGTTGATATACAAAATAATATTGCCTCAATGTTAAAACCTGGAGCTTTACCTTCAGTAATTTATGACGAGATTTTAAGCGGATTAAGTCCCGAATTTCTCGAAAATTTTATGGGTTTTGGTACTCGGAAAGTAAAGTTTTTGGGACATGGAATCGGGTTGACAATAGATGAATTGCCGGTTATAGCCAACGGTTTTGATGAGCCAATTCAAGAAGGAATGGTCTTTGCCGTTGAACCTAAAAAAGGAATTCCTCATATTGGGATGGTTGGTATTGAGAACACTTTTATTGTAACTCCACAAGGAGGACAGAATATCACTGGCAGCCATCCGGGGTTGCTGGCGGTAGGAATAGATTGATACCACCATGTCATTATTTATCTGAAATTGAGTAGTTGAAACTATTATATTATTTATAGTAAATTTAAAACTGTAGTAAAATGAAAAATGTACTGATTCTTTTGGTAGGGTTGATGTGTAATGCTTTTGTGCTGGTAGGGCAGGAGGCTGCATTGAAAGATTATACCTCAAATTATGAGCAGGTGATGAACCGTACTCAATGGTGGCGTGAAGCACGTTTTGGGATGTTCATCCATTTTGGGGCGTACTCAGTTCCGGCTCGTGGCGAATGGGTGAAATCCAACGAGCGATTGACAACGGAACAATATCAAAAATACATAGATACTTTTAATCCAGCTGACTTCGATGCGAAAGTTTGGGCCAAAACTGCAAAGGCTGCCGGTATGAAATACGCTGTTCTTACGGCCAAACATCATGACGGCTTCTGTATGTTTGATAGTAAACTTACAGATTATAAACTAAGTACGCGATTTGGAGGTCGTGATTTGGTAAGAGAGTTTCTTGGAGCTTTTCGTGCTGAAGGGATTAAAGTAGGACTTTATTATTCAATCATAGACTGGCACCACCCTGACTATCCAAATGTGGGTAATCATCCACAACGCAATGATAAAGAATATGCCAAAAGACTTTTCACTTGGGATAACTACCTGAAATACATGCACGGACAGGTAGAAGAACTTGTGAAAAATTATGGGAAACTTGACATTATGTGGTTTGATTATTCCTTTGATGAGTACAGCGGAGAGAAATGGAAAGCGAAAGAACTTGTTGACATGGTTCGCAAATATCAACCGGAAATAATTTTGGATAATCGTCTTTCAACCCACGAAGGTTCTTCATCTAAACAGCGTATGGTGAACACCTTAGGTGATTTTGAAACACCTGAACAGGGGATTCCAGATGTGGCGATTTCTGATAAATATGGCAATCCTGTTCCGTGGGAAACCTGCCTGACTCTAAATGGAGGATGGGGCTATACCGAGTTGGATCACAACTGGAAATCACCCGAACTAATTGTACATACTTTAGTTAACTGTGTGAGTAAAAATGGTAATCTGTTGTTGAACGTTGGGCCTGATGCCAGAGGAATTATTCCTGAAGAAAGTGTTGAAATCCTAAAAGAGGTAGGCAAATGGCTGGGTAAAAACGGTGAAAGTATTTATGGTTGTGGCTCTTCCAATTTGGCGAAACCAGACTGGGGACGATATACTCAAAAAGGAAATGCGATTTATGCACATTGGTTATACCCAAATCTTGGACAACTAAATGCAAAAGGGGTAGTTGGAGAAACTGTGAAAAATGTTTATTTGCTTAAATCCGGTGCCGAATTATCATACCAAAAAACATGGTAGGGAAATACTGAAACAGGGAATTTTTTCTTCACTGCGAGTTCATCCCCAGAAAAACCGGTGAAGTATGACACTGTTGTGAAAATTGAACTTAAAAAATGAGGAAAAATATTTTTGCAATTATTATTTCCATAAGGTTAATCAAAATTGATCTTCTAATATAAAAAGAATTATTTTTGCGACTATTTGAATTAATTATTGATTATTATGAACGAAATCAAAAATGTTGGCCATAAAATTACGTTAATTCGTAATCAAAAAAATATCCAGATAAGCGAACTTGCCGAGCGATGTGGATTTTCGACTACAATAATGGAGCATATTGAGCAGAACGAAACTATCCCATCTCTGGGTCACCTGATTAAGGTTGCCCGGGCTTTGGGAGTAAGACTTGGTACTTTTCTCGACGATATGGATCAGCTCGGTCCTGTTGTAACCCGTCGTGGAGAAATTAAAAAAGGGACCGATTTCTCGGGTAAGGAGCACATAACCAAGCTGAATCTTGATTTTTTTCCTCTTGCGAGTGATAAGTCGGGTCGTCACATGGAACCTTTTATTGTTGAAATTAACCCTTCGACAGCTACCGAGTTTACTCAGTCATCACACGAAGGCGAAGAGTTCATTTATGTTCTTTCAGGAACTGTTGAAATTAGTTACGGAATAACCACTTACACACTTTCAGAAGGTGACAGTATCTACTATGATTCGGTTGTAGATCATAACGTTCACGGTGCTAATGATTCACCTGCAAAAATCCTGGCAGTGGTTTATGCTTCATTTTAGTTTTGACAGTCTGCTTTGATACTTTAAGAAAAAATATTGAATGGAATTAATTGAAAAAACATTTGGACAGTTTATAGAGCAGTGGGCAACAGAAACACCTGACAGAGATTTTATTATTTACCCCGATAGGAATCTCCGATTTTCATACTCAGAGTTTAACATCAGAGTTGATCATCTCGCCAAAGCACTGTTACACATTGGTATGCGACCTAATGACAAATTAGGGATTTTTGCAAACAATGTACCTGATTGGCTTACTTTTATGTTTGCATGTGCTAAAATAGGTGTAGTGCTCGTAACAGTAAATACAAATTACAAAACTCATGAATTAGAGTACCTTGTCAAAAACTCCGATTTGAAAGCTCTTTGTCTTGTAAACGGGTGGCGCGATAGCGATTATGTTCAAATGGTTTATGAGCTTGTTCCTGAATTAAAAAATAGTCAACGTGGATATCTTGAAAGTGAGAAATTTCCGTTTCTCAAGAATGTTATCTTCATAGGACAAGAAAAGCATCGTGGAATGTTTAATACTGCTGAGTTGATTTTGCTTGGCAGCCAGTTGGGCGATAAATTATTTAATGATACAAAATCAATTGTATCTTGCTACGATGTTGTCAATATGCAATATACCTCAGGAACAACCGGTTTTCCGAAAGGTGTTATGCTTACTCATTATAATATTTTGAATAACGGTTTTGCAACAGGTGAGTGCATGAACTTTACAGCCGAGGAACGGCTATGTGTTTGCGTTCCTCTCTTTCACTGTTTTGGTTGTGTTCTGGCACTATGCGCCATTATTACACATGGAGCGACAATGGTTATTGTCGAAAATTTCGATCCGTTGGTAGTACTGGCTTCGGTACAAAAGGAGAAATGTACTGCACTTTATGGAGTTCCGACAATGTTTATTTCTGAATTGAACCATCCTATGTTCAGTATGTTCGATTTATCATCGCTCCGAACCGGTATTATGGCAGGTGCCCCGTGTCCTATCGAAACTATGAATGAAGTTATGAAGAAGATGAATATGTCAGAACTCATTATAGTTTATGGGCTTACTGAATCTTCACCGGGTATGACTGCAACACGGACTAACGATTCGCCCGACATTCGTTGTACTACTGTTGGAAGAGCTTACCCTGCTGTTGAAGTAAAGGTAGCAAACCCTGAAACTGGTGAGGAGCTAAAACCCGGAGAACAAGGCGAATTGTGCTGCCGGGGATACAACGTAATGAAGGGCTATTATAAAAACCCCGAAGCCACTGCAAAAACTATAGACAGTGAGGGTTGGCTTCATTCAGGAGACTTGGGTGTAATGGATGCAGATGGTTATTTCAAGGTAACAGGACGGATAAAGGATATGATTATTCGAGGCGGTGAAAATATTTATCCGCGAGAAATAGAGAATTTCTTATACACCATGCCTCAAATACAAGCTATTGAAGTTGTTGGAGTGGCAAGTCATAAATATGGTGAAGAGGTTGGTGCTTTCATTAAGAAACGTCAGGCAACCGATATTAACGAGGAAGATGTTATTGATTTTTGTCGTGGGAAAATTTCCAGACACAAAATACCAAAGTATATTTTCTTTGTAGATGATTTCCCTATGACCGCAAGCGGGAAAATTCAGAAATACAAATTAAGAGAATTGAGCTTACAGCTTTTAAAAGAAAAAGGAATAGATCCGGTATAATAGCCGGATCTTTACCGGCTTCTTTTAAAATGTTATTGTTATCCGCCTCCCTTCAAATTACGTAATACTCCGGTTCCTGACCCTGAGCCACCTTGATTGTATTGATTATTTGGGTCATCCTCACCCGGATGGGTTGTTCCACCCATCTTTATTGGCTTTGGTATTGTTTTGGTTTTAAATATCGGGAAGCGGTAATAAATACCGATCGAAAAATCAAAGGGAGTACCAGCTGAGGTTTTACCAATTCCAGGAATAATATATGGTTTTATATTTGGGTCATTGGTTATTAAGAGAGGAAATTTGGCACGAAGTGACCAGCCAAGGAAGAAATTGGTAAATAGTTCACCTTTCATTCCAAAAACAAGCTCTGTCCAATGAGCATTCATTGTTCGGCGAGGAACAGTTGAAGTAATTGATCCCCAGTAATTTGAATTGCTGATTTCAGTGGTTTCCTGATTGAAAAGTGAATAACCGTAACGCATACCGACAAAGACAAAATCATGGTCTTTTAATGATTCAAATTTTACAATATTCATGTCAAGACCTATTCTGGCGTAAGTGCCATTATTTTTGTAATGAAATCTATCTCTTTGATCGTCGAACCATTGCATGCCCAATTCGAGGGTTGGAAACCAGTTGCCTTTGTAAGGAACGTCAGCCTGAACCTCCCATCCATTCCTTTTACCTTTCTGCAAATAAGGAACAAGAAACCTTGACATGTCAAGCCCCACACGAGGCCCCTCGTATCGCCAAACAGGAGTTTTTCCCTGTGGAAGTGCTGAAAAGCTGCTAATGAGAAGCAGAATTAAAGTAGATACTAATATTTTGGTCATTCGTAATTTTCTCTATTGATTTTGGATTTACCTTTTCATCGGTAATTTTTACTGAATCGATACCCTTGGTATATCTGAAACCTGAAATAACATAGTCGGGTGCAAAGCCGCAATTCTCAGAAATAAAACTGATGATCATGGTGTGCCTGATAAACAAAGTATCTTTAATACCATTGGCTTTTATGACAAAACCTGTTGAATCAGCTGACAAAGCAAGCGGTAAAGTGTATCGTTTGGTTAATGTTGATTCCAAATCATTGATCAGTGTATCACCAACATCCATACGATCTATACCATTAATTACCAATGTTTTAATTGGTTTGAACCCATTTATTGATATTGAAGTTACCATTAAAGTATCCACAGATTCATAACATCGATCTCCTTCACTGCAGGCCACAATAAATAATATAAACAGACTAATTATGAGCAGACTATATCTCATGAACAGATTAATTTGTTAATTTACAAAGATAAACAAATTGAAACGTTTACATCCGCGTTCAGAACAAAGTTAGGTCTTCTATATTAAATTGTGGTTGATTTGTATGAATAAAGATTATTTTTGGAAGATAT
>CAILKW010000068.1 GCA_903834845.1 uncultured Bacteroidia bacterium
ACAACACCTTTGTCAAGAATACGGTCAATAACTTCTACTAAGCTTGATGAACCGATGGTTTTTTCTACTGCCATTTTTTTAATCTCCTATAATTAATTTATTAAATACCGTGCTTTACATTAGAGGGACGGTTTACCTCTTCTCCGACATACATTGCAATGTGTGTGCCAAGAAATATCAAAGTCTCTAGAATAGTCGAAAAGAGTAAGCTAAAAACCTCAACAATAGCTTCAAAAAAAAGAAAAATATTTTTGACCAACTTAAACTTGTTAGGAAAGTTAAGGTAAGTGGAGCGAATAATAATTAAATAATCGCACACGTGTTCGGAAATGAGGTACAACTTTTGGGGCTACCGACAAGCAACTATGATTACAAAATCAAGTTACGTGAGACCTTTTTGAAAGTTTATTGATAGTAAATCCTGGTCTGCCGAAAAACTATTTTTGAGACATACAGTGGTTAGATTTAAATAATCCCCAGTGTACTTGCGCAACCGGGGGAAAGTGGACTATAACCATCACAATTCCCTAAAAATGTTGAATATTGCAATATGTTGTTGATGTTCAATTAATTTAAAAAGATCCTAATTATATCTACTCCTAAATTTGTAAACTAATTATAATTTACATCTTTTTATTCCTCGCTCTTACTAACTGATATTTCGTATTTTTTCATTTTCCGGATTAGGGCATCACGGGTTATTCCCAAAATATCGGATGCTGCCTGTTGATTGTATTTACAGGTTTGCAAAGCTTTTCGGATCATCTTAATCTCATTGGTTTTTAAATCTATTGAATCGTCCAACTCTGGGATTTCTGCTTTTTGAGGTTTAACCGGGAAATCTGAAATACCCAGTGTATTGGTTTTGCAGAGTATAACGGCCCTTTCGGTCATGTTTCTTAATTCCCTTACATTTCCCGGAAAATCGTATTTTAAAAGGCCATCAAAAACCTCTCTTGAGATATTAATATTCGGTTTATTAAATTTCGTTGTATAGACTTCAACAAAATAAATCAGCAGTGGTTTTATATCTTCAGTTCTTTCTCTTAGTGCAGGTATATGTAAATGCAAGGTATTAAGTCTGTGAAGAAGATCGAGTCTGAATTTTTTTTTCTCAACCTGTTTCTCTAAATCATGATTTGTAGCTGAAATAATGCGAAAGTCGGTACGAATCTGATTTGTATCTCCAACTCTAGTGATAACTTTTTCTTCGGTAGCACGCAGAATTTTGGCTTGTAGATTAAAAGGCATATCTGCAATTTCATCCAAAAACAAGGTTCCTTTGTTACAGACTTCAAAAAAACCCATTTTATCTGCAATGGCACCTGTAAACGAACCTTTTTTATGACCAAAAAATTCGCTTTCCAAAAGTGATTCTGTAATTGCACTGCTGTTAACAGCACATAAAATAAAGTCTTTCCTTGCGCTCAAATAGTGGATTATTCTGGCAATGTTCTCTTTTCCGGTACCACTTTCACCCGTAATCAACACATTGGCATCAGGGTATTTTGCAGCAGTAACAGCTTGTTCAAAAACCTCCAGAATCTGAGGACTGATACCGATAAACTGCCGATCTATTTTTTCTTCGAGTGCTTTGGAAATTAATGAATTTTTTTCTTCCATCTGTCTTAATCTGCGTTGCATCTGAAGATATTTCTGGGTTCGCTCTATAGCTATCTGAATATCAATATATCTGAAAGGTTTACGCAGATAATCGAAAGCACCGAGCCGCATAGCCTTTATTACTGTGTCCATATCACCATGCGCAGACACAATGATAACTTCCATATAAGGATATTGTACCCGAACCTCTTTTAAAATATCGAGACCATTAGCCCCCGGTAAACGTACATCAAGAATCAATAAATCTATTTCATACTTGTTCAAGATCTTTCTTCCATTCTCAACAGTGTTAGCCTCGAAAGGCTCAAAGTCAGAATCCAGAAAAAAACCACTCAATTCCTCTGTGAATTGCTTCTCGTCATCAAGGATCAAAATTTTGATCTTATCTTGTTTTGCCATTATTATTTTTTCTTTTGAATATCTAAAAACAATTTTATTTTTGTCCCGTTCACTCTGTTACTTGTTATGTCTATAGTTCCATTCATTTCTTTAATTATCTGATAACAAATAGATAATCCGAGGCCTGTACCCTTTCCTTCATCCTTGGTAGTATAAAATGGAAGTATAATATTGTGAATATCGTCATCACTAATTCCAATACCATTGTCTGTGATTTCAACCATCAGAAATTGATTCATTCGATAGGTTTTTATTCCAACAGTCATTTCAAAATAACGGTCATACTTGCTCTTTTTTTCAATAACTGCATCCTTGGAATTGGCCAATAAATTTATAATTACCTGCTCGAATTTAAAGGTATTACCTATTATCTGGGGGATATTTTTTTCAAGTTGAAGATCCAATCTGATTCCAAGATGTTTGAACTGTTCCATAATCATTGAAGTGGCATTTTCGATACTCAAATTGATATCAAAAGCAGTGAGTACATAATCATCGTGACTTCTTGAGAATGCGCGGATATGGTCAATAATATTCCTTATACGTGTTATATTATCAAAAATCTTATCAGATTTGTTTTTTAAGAATTCAATGTTGATTGTTTCTGTTTTGGCAGATTCAAACAAAATTTTGTCCATTACCAAGGAAATGATATTCAAAGGCTGGTTGATTTCGTGGGCTATACCAGCAGCCATTTGTCCCAGATTAGCCATACGGTCGGCGTGAGCCTGCTTTGTCTCCATTTTTTTTCGTTGCGAAATATCACGGATTGTAATCATAAATGATAAAGGCGTTCCATCAGGACTCTGTATTAACGTTGAACTGGTTTCACCGGCAAAAATAGACTGGTTTTTCTTTTTAAATTTTAGTCCAATATTTTGTGTAAACCCTTCATTCATTGTTTTTTCAATTATTTCAATCGCCGTATTTTTTTCATCTGCCGGTACCAATTGGGAAAATTCTTTTCCAACCAGATCGTTTTTGGTGTCTGAACCAAATAACTCAACTCCAATTTCAGAAACTTCGGTAATTATACCTTTAAGATTGATTAATAAAATTCCATCGGGGGATGCATTTAACATTGTTCTGTATTTTTCCTCACTTATTTCCATGGATTGCTCCGCCATTTTGCGTCCTGTTATGTCTTGGTGTATAGAAATCCAGACATTTCCATATTGCGGATGTTCAAACGTGGAAATAATCACTTGACCCCAAGATTTTGTTCCATCTTTTCTTATATTCGGTGTTTCACCTTGCCAGAACCTGTTAACTTGGAGATATTTGATGATTTCAGTAGCAGTTTCTTCAGGGCTTTTCTCGGTGTGAGCGTAAATAATGCTAATATGCTTTCCAACAAGTTCCCCAACATCATAACCGAAGATACGATCAACTTTAGGATTCGTATAAACAATTATCCCGTCTGAGGCACGAATGAGAAAAACACCTTCTTCCATATTTTCGAGAACTTCGCTACGTAGTCGAAGTTCAACCTCGTCCAGCTTTCTGTCTGTGATATCACGCATTATCATGCCAATCATCTTGGTAGCACCATTTTGTATTTTAAAAGAAGACTTTTGAACAAACCTGCTGCTACCATCAGTGCGAACAATCTGTTGTTCAATTGTTTGACCCTGCCTGTTTCCGTCTTCCTTTAGAATATCCTCAATTCCTCTCTGAAGGTGCTCAAAAAATCCAACATCCTTTAATTCTTTTGGATTGAACATTGTCTGTACTTCAACCAATTGTTTTCCAACTATATCACAACTGTTCAATCCTGTTATAACTTCCAATGCCTTATTCCATTCTGAAATAACACCATTTTCATCTGCAATAGCAATTCCATCAATTGATTGCTCAATAAGGCTACGATATTTTCCCTCACTTCTGACAAGTTTAGCATTTACTTTAGTTAATTCTTCGGCGGATTCTTTTAATAATGCTGCCTCCCTGATAATGGTCTGTTTCTGATTAAAAAGGTCAAGAAATATCTTTATTTTGCTTTTCAGAATTTGACGATTTACTGGTTTTAGGATATAATCTACTGCACCTACATTATATCCATCAAACATGTCAATTTCATTTATAAGACTCGCAGTAATAAAAATAACCGGTACTTTTTCCCCTGTTCTTTCTTCATTCATCTTAAAGGCCAGTTCATAGCCGTTCATTCCAGGCATATTAACATCAATAATCGCAAGCGTAAGTTCAATTCCATGGGTTTTCTCCAGTGCTTCGGAACCAGAAAGAGCCTGAATCAAGTTCACGTTCATTCTGTCAGTGACGAGCTTTAATATAACCAGATTTTCGACGATGTCGTCAACAATGAGTATGTTTGGCTGATAATCCATAGGGTTGATGAGTTTAAGTGTTTATGGATTGATGGATTGACTTACTATATGTATTTTTCATCGTGCATTAAAAGTTTTACTTTTTCTTTTGAATTTCTAAAACTATTCTGATTTTTGTCCCTTTTATACAGTCGCTTGATATTTCGATCATTCCGCTCATCTCCTTAATTATCTGATAACAAATAGATAAACCAAGTCCTGTACCCTTTCCTTCTTCCTTTGTGGTATAAAATGGGAGTATTATATTATGGATATCATCATCACCAATGCCTATTCCGTTATCAGTAACTTCAATTATCAGAGATTGATTCAGGCTAAAAGTTCTGATTCCAACAATCATTTCAAAATAATCCTTCTGTCGGCTTTTCTTTTCCATTACAGCATCTTTGGCATTGGAAACCAAATTAATGATAACCTGTTCAAATTTAAAGGTGTTTCCTACAATTGGTGGAATATGCTTTTCGAGTTGAAGATTAAGACTTATTCCAAGGTGCTTGAATTGTTCCATTATCATCGAAGTTGCATTTTCTATGCTTGTATTAATGTTGAAAGCTGTTAATATATAGTCGTCATGACTTCTCGAAAAAGCTCTGATATGGTCGATTATATTTCTGATCCGGATTATGTTTTCGAAAATTTTGTCTGATTTGTTTTTAAAGAATTCGATGTCTATTGTATTATTTTTGGCCGACTCGAATAAAATTTTATCCATTACGAGAGAAATAATATTTAATGGTTGGTTGATTTCATGAGCAATACCTGCAGCCATTTGTCCGATATTTGCCATCCTGTCTGCATGTATTTGCTTGGTCTCCAATTTTTTTCGTTGCGAAATGTCGCGTACCGTTATCATAAATGATAAAGGTGTGCCATCAGAACCTTGAATTAAAGTTGAACTGGTTTCACCCGCAAATATTGTTTGGTTTTTCTTTTTGAATTTTAACCCGATATTTTGAGTAAAACCTTCATACATTGTTTTTTCAATTAATTCTCTGGCAGTATTTTTTTCATCGTAAGGCACAACCTGCGTAAAAGCTTTACCAACAAGATCTTTTTTAGTATCACCACCAAATAATTCAAGCCCAATTTCGGAAACTTCGGTAATAATTCCTTTTAAATCGACTAACAAAATACCATCAGGAGAAGCGTTCAACAATGTTCGATATTTTTCTTCACTTTCTTTCATTGCCAACTCAGCAAGTTTGCGATCAGTAATATCCTGAATTACCCCGGAAATTTTATTCGTTTGACCATTTACCTGATTCGGCTTTCCGGCAGTATGTACCCATCGTTTGTTACCTTTTGCAGTAATGATCTCTAATTCTAAATCATACGATTGTCGGTAATCAATAGCATTTTTTCTTGCCTGCTCAATTATTGGTCTGGATGTAGGTGTATAGAAATTCAAACTATCAGACAGTATTGGCTCATCTCTTTGAAAGTCTATTTCTAATATCCGGTAGATCTCATCTGTCCATGTTTGAACGCCTGAATTAATATCAAGCTCCCATCCACCGACTTTTGCCATTTTGCCAGTCTCATTAAGAACGTTAACCTTGTTTTCCAACATCTGTTCTGTCAGCTTTTGTACGGTGATATTTTTATCTACACCGCGATATCCTTTTAGATCACCTTCATCGTCAAATATTGGAACGCCATTAGTCAGGAGACATATTCTTTCTCCATTATTCCGTAAATTCCAATTCTCTATATTTTTCATGGGAATTCTTTTTGCCATGATGTCTTCGAATATGGGAGCTACTCTTTTTGCTTCATCGGGTGGCATAAAGTCAAATGGTGTTTTCCCGATAATCTCTTCTTGAGGAACTCCTAAAAGGTTGGAACCATTCTCGGAACTGAAGGTATATACACCTTTTTCGTCAACCTCCCATACCCAGTCAGCCATGCTGAAAGTAATATCTATCAGTCTCCTTTCACTTTTTTTTAGGTCAGTATTTACTCTGGTTAATTTATCGGCAGAATCTTTTAGCAGTGCTGCATCAGCAATTATTTTCTGTTTCTGATTGAAAATGTCAAGAAACACATTGATTTTACTTTGCAGGATATGATTATGAACTGGCTTATATATATAATCAACAGCTCCAGAACTATATCCCTTGAATATGTCCATTTCATGGTTATGACTGGCGGTCAGAAAAATAACCGGCACTTTATCTCCTGTTCTTTCTGCATTTATTTTCAATGCCAGTTCATAGCCGTTCATTCCGGGCATTTGAACATCAATTATTGCAAGAGCGAGTTCGATTCCATGCGTCTTCTCTAAAGCTTCGACGCCGGAAAGAGCCTGAATAAGATTCACAGCAATTTTTTTAATGACTGTTTCAAGTAAGAACAGATTGATCTTTGAGTCGTCAACAATGAGAAGATTTGGCAAATTTTTCATTGGCGAGTTGATAAGTTCAATAGTGGAACCTTTGATGGATTGAAAAGTCGATTCGTGGATACACTGATGAGGGTTAAATCTAATAACTCTTCAGCTTTATTTAGCAGAATTGCTTTATCTGATTCGTTTGACTTTTTCATAGTATTCAAATTTTGATATTGCAAGTTAATTTATTACCCATCTGAAATTTCGGGTTATCTTATTTTTGCACCTGCTTCACGTTCGTAAACGCTAATCAGACGATTCATCGTTTTTTCTATCTGTTTATCGTTCAATGTTTTTTCTTCATCCTGAAGGATGAAGCTAATTGCATAAGATTTTTTCCCTTCAGGAATATTAGTGCCCTCATAAACATCGAATATATTCACTTTACGCAGTATTTGTCTTTCGGCCTTAAAGGCCAGTGCTTTGATAGTACTGAATTGTATTTCCTTATCAATAAGCAGGGCCAAATCGCGTCTTACTTCAGGGTATTTAAGAAGTGGAGTATAATTGGCCTTGTGATTTTTTATTGCCTTTAAAATACCAGTCCATCTAAGATCTCCATAAAAAACATCTGCACCAATATTCATGCTTTTAAGGATTTTCTTGCTGATAAAGCCGATTTGACCAATTTTAACTTTATTGAAACGGTATTCAAGAGCTTCAGAAAAAATGTCGTTTGAGATTGATTCAATAATGCAATTCTCAATTCCAATACCAAGCCTTGAGAGGATGTTTTCGACATTAGCTTTCAAGGTAAAAAATGATGTGGATTCCTCTTTAATCTGCCAGTTTTTAACCTCCCTGCTACCGGTGATCCAAATCCCTAAGTGTTCCTCCTCACTGTAATTTTTCACCGGATTATCGTATTTCGGCAAATCGGTGAAATGATAAACATTACCGAATTCGTATAAGCGCAAATCAGAGTTCCGGAAATTAGTATTCCGATTTATTGCTTCAAGTCCACCAAAAAGTAGTGTTTGTCTCATACCATTAAGATCTGAACTAAGTGGATTGAAAAGCTGAACAGTATTTTCAGGTTTGAACGATTCGAGATGATCGTAATAGGCCAATTTGGTTAATGAATTTGACATTATCTCGTTAAAGCCCCTTGCGGTAAACATTTCAGAAATCAGGTTCTGCAATTTCATTTTATCGGGGTGGGGAGCATGTTGAATAGTTGCTTTTGTTGATTTACAGGGCTCAACATTATTGTAACCATATATTCGTAGAATTTCCTCAATAATATCTGCCTCTCTTTTTACATCTACCCTGAAAGGCGGAATGGCAAGCTTTAATCCTTCCGATGTCTCCTCATTGATTACTATTTCGAGCGATAGTAATATGCTTTTAATAGTCTCCCTTGGAATCACCTTGCCAATAAGTCGGTTAATATTCGAATAAGTAACCTCAACAGTGAAGAATTCAAGGATTGCCGGATCAGCAATTATGTCAATAATCTCAGATGAAATAGTTCCTCCGGCTACCTCTTTTATCATCAAAGCAGCACGTTTCAATGCATACTGAATTCCATTGGGATCAACACCACGCTCGAAACGAAATGACGCATCAGTATTTAAGCCATGACGGCGAGCTGTTTTACGAATATAGATAGGGTTAAAATAGGCACTTTCAAGAAAAATGCTGGTGGTACTCTCCTTTACTCCCGATTGAAGACCTCCAAAAACACCTCCGATGCACATTGCTTCATCCGAATTGCAAATCATCAAGTCACTATTTGACAACTCTCTTTCGAGACCATCGAGAGTAACAAATCGGGTTTGGGCGGATAGAGTTTTCACAATTACTTTACCACCTTTTACAGCTTCAGCATCAAAAGCATGTAGCGGCTGACCTGTTTCATAAAGAATATAATTAGTAACATCAACGATGTTATTTATTGGATTCTGGCCAATTGCTTTAAGCCTGTTTTTCAGCCATTCGGGTGATTCCTTTACAGTAACATCCGAAATAGTTAATCCACAGTATCTGGGGCATGCTTCAGGATTTTCAATCGAAACAGAAATTGTATGATTTTGATTATCAACACAAAAAGTATCAACATTAGGGCGTGTGTAACAAATACTTTCTTTTTGGGATAGATATGCAGCAAGATCACGAGCTATGCCTATATGAGATGCACTATCAATTCTGTTTGGAGTAAGATCAACCTCAAAGACGAAATCACTTTTAATATTAAAAAAATCACTTGCACAAGTTCCCGGCTTTGAATCGGGATGTAATACCATGATCCCGGTATGATCATTACCAAGCCCGATTTCGTCCTCAGCGCAAATCATTCCCATCGAAACTTCCCCTCTGATTTTGGATTTTTGGATTGTAAATGGTTCATCACCTTTATAAAGAACAGTTCCCACCTTAGCAACAATTACCTTTTGCCCTGTTTCAACGTTGGGTGCACCACAAACAATAGGAAGGTTTTCGCCACCCCCAATATTTACTGTTGTAACGCTTAAATGGTCAGAATTTGGATGTTTGTGGCAAGAAATTACTTCTCCCACAAATAATCCTTTCAAGCCTCCTTTAATTGGTTCGATCTCCTCTACACTACCAGTTTCAAGTCCGAGCTGTGTAAGTGTAGCCGCTACTTCGGCGGGAGAGAGTTCAAGATTGATATAATCTTTAAGCCAGCTGTAAGAAATATTCATTTTAAAACTTCTGCTTTATAATTAAGAGGTGCAAATGTATGCAATTTAGGACCAATGCCCAAATCTTAAAGGATTGAATTATTTGACAAACGAATATATTACAAACTGGTTAATTATATGTTATATTTTTAGTGTTAGAAGTACTCCAATATTAATAAATTGATTTTTTTTAGATATTTTTCCCAAAAGTATTTTTTTCATTTAATGAATTATTATTTTGCAACACGTAAACGAAAGGTTATTTAATGTCGGTTTTTAATGTTAATTAATTAATTTTCAATTTTTTAATGATAACTTTAATCTAAATATATTATGGCAAAAGTGAACAAACCACGAATAGTAAAGGACTACGACAAGCTTCCACTTGATGTTCAGGGGCAAATAAAGATTAACTATCCTCAGGGTTTTTCAGGAAATCTGATTACTTACATTAATGCAAAAGGGAAAGTAGTTTCAGCATTACCTTACGAAACAGAGGATCATTATTATCTCGTACGAATGACGTTTGAAGAGGCTAACAACATTATTGAAAATGATGATGATTTTGGTGATGACGGAATTTTACGAGACGATTTTGCATTGCAGGAATTCGAAGGGCATGATGATGTTGATGAGGATGTCAATGATATTCCTGATGAAACCGATGACGAACAAGATGAAGAGGATTTGTAAAACTACCTTTTCTGTCTAAATCGCAATAATTATTAGCCGGTATTGTTCCGGCTTTTGTTTTCATTAAAGGTTATCATCTCTAAGTTGACGGTTGATATAAGCAATAATTTCATTTTTCATTTCTGGTGTAAACCATGATATTTCGATGTCGTGTCTGAACCAGGTAAGTTGTTTACGGGCATACTTCCTTGAGTTGGCTTTTATCTTTTCTTTTGCCTCTTCAATTTTAGTTTTTCCATCAAAATAATCAAATAATTCACGATAGCCGACAGTGTTCAGCGAGTTGAGATGTCGAAATTGATACAAATCAAATGCCTCTTTTTCTACACCTGCCTCGAACATATTTTCGACACGTTGATTGATACGGTAGTATAAAACTTCACGTTCGAGATTAAGTCCAATTTTAATAATATTAAATGGTCGTTTTTTAAGTTGGTTTGTTCTGAATTTTGAATATGGGCTACCAGTCATGATACATATTTCAAGAGCATGAATTATCCGTTTTGGATTTTTCAAATCAACTATTTTGTAATATTCAGGATCGTAATACCTTAGCTCATTTCGTAAACTTTCTATTCCTTCAGATTTATAACGCTCTGTAAGTGAAATACGCAGTTCAGAGTCCACTTCTGGCAGGTCATCGATTCCTTTGCAAATGGCATCAATATACATCATTGAACCCCCTGTCATCAAAACAACATCCTTATCTTTAAAAAGGAATTGAAGTTTTTCAATAACTTCAATCTCAAATTTGCTGGCATTGTAGTAATCATGAATGGAGTGAGACCCGATAAAATGGTGTGGAATGGCTTTAAGAGTTTGTGGGTCAGGCACGGCTGTACCAATTTTCATCTCCTTGTACATCTGTCTCGAATCACACGAAATAATTTCGGTTTGATAATATTTGGCGATTTCAACACTAAGATCTGTTTTGCCAACACCGGTAGGTCCAAGAAGAATCAAAAGAGTTTTCGACATTACTTTCTATTTTGCTTTGAAAAGGATTATTATTAGTTATCGGTGGCTAATAACATGTAATAGTATTATTTGGAAAAAAGGAAAGTGAGAGAAAATTCAATTTTTATAGTTGAAAATTTGAAAATTTGAAAATGAAAAGAAAATAACTGTGAATTCTTTAATTGTTCACTTTTGTACACAAAGCCTTTTTAACCAGCTACTTAAGGCTGAACTTACATGACTTCGCCTATCTCACCATAAATCATGTTGAGATCTTCAAGTTCACCAAAGTCAGTAAAAATTTTCTGAAGTTCGGAATCCTCATCAACCAAAAGATCAGTATCGTAACGATCCGATGTACTCTGCAAGGGAGCGATTCCTCTGTTGAATGTTACAACAGGTGAGATTAACTTCTTTTCCATAACTATTTCATTTAATTCAATATACAAGGATTTTTGATTTATAACATCAAATATATAAATTAATTTATCCTCTTTCTCCTTTAGGTATTCACAAAGTAATGTATTCTTCATTGTGAGTACTGATTTTCTTTTGGTTAAGTGACTTCCGAACATGGCAATTTCGCGCTCTTTGTCCCATTCTTCGTCAGCTGTGTAAAAAGTGGCAAGCTCCGATGGATCGTACCTGCACACGTCCTGAATAGCTTCGTGAAGTTCGAAAAAAGTGTTATTTGCATCTGCATCAATGTGCAAAACGAAATTTTCAATTTTGTCTGATATGACCCTAAATTTTAATAACATGCTATGTTTTCTTACAAAAAAAACTTAGTGAAATTAAATCTAAAGATATAACCGTGTTGCGTGAAATGATTCCTAATTAGTATTAAAAAATGTTAACTTTAAAATACTAACTGATTGGCATTAAAATAATGCGCGAACTGTAAGAAAATATTACAAAATTTATTGTTTAAAATGTAAGAATTGATTTAATGAGTCCTGCAAAATTATGAAAATAATATGTTCTGCAATAACACAAAAAAGGTTGGGTTTAAACCCGACCTTTTTACAATTTTTTTGATATTATTGATTTGTTTTAATAAAATTCAGACATGAACCTGCTTTAAACCAATCAATTTGGGCTTCATTATAAGTATGTTTTACTGAGATTACTTCAGATATTCCATTTGCGTGGTTTAAAGTAAGATACAAAAATTTATCAGGAGCAAAAGTCTCTAGTCCGATAACATCAATCAAATCATCCTCACAAATCCGGAAGTAATCTTCTGGATTCACAAAAGTAAGTGCAAGCATGCCTTGCTTTTTGAGATTTGTTTCGTGAATGCGGGCAAAAGAACGGGTCAGTACAACTCTAACTCCCAGATGTCTCGGCTCCATGGCTGCGTGTTCACGCGACGAACCTTCACCGTAGTTTTCGTCACCTACAATTACAGAGCCAATTCCAATTTTTTTATAGTTTCTGGCTGTTTTAGGAACTGTGTCGTATTCACTTGTTAGCTGATTTTTGACTGAATTTGTTTTCCCGTTGAAGTCATTTACCGCTCCAATCAGAAGATTTTCTGAGATATTATCAAGATGTCCACGATATGTTAGCCACGGGCCTGCCATCGAAATATGGTCGGTTGTGCATTTACCACGAGCTTTTATCAGTAGTTTCAGATTATACAAATCTTTTCCTTCCCAAGGTGAGAAAGGAGTCAACAACTGCAATCTGTCAGACTCTGGATCAACAGTAATTTCAATTCCCTGATGATCAGTTGATGGAGGAATCAATCCCTGATCTTCCACTGCAAAACCCCGTTCTGGCAAATTGTACCCGGAAGGAGGATCAAGCCTAACTTTTTCGCCGTTTTCATTTGTAAGGAAGTCTGTTTCAGGATTAAAGTCGAGGGTTCCGGCAATAGCAAAAGCAGTAACAATTTCAGGTGATGCAACAAATCCATGTGTTTTTGGATTACCATCGGTACGTTTGGCAAAATTTCTGTTGAATGATGTCATAATCGAGTTTTCAGGAAGATTTGCAGCATTCTGTCGTGCCCATTGTCCAATACATGGACCACAGGCATTCGCAAGCACAATGCCTCCAATCTCCTCGAAAGCTTCAAGAAATCCATCGCGCGCAACTGTATAACGAACAAGCTCAGAACCTGGAGTAACGGTAAAACCTGCTTTAACTTTAAGGTTTTTAAGTCTTGCCTGACGTGCAACAGATGCTGCTCTGCTAATGTCTTCGTATGATGAATTTGTACATGAACCGATTAAACCAACTTTCATTTCCATTGGCCAACCTTTTTCATGGGCAACAGTTTTAAATTCCGAAAGTGAAGTAGCCAAATCGGGGGTAAAAGGTCCGTTTATGTGTGGTTGCAATTCTGATAGATTTATTTCTATTACCTGATCAAAATAATTCTCAGGATTAGCATAAATCTCATCATCTGCCTTCAGAAATGAAGCAATTTCCTGAGCCATTCCTGCAACATCTGACCGACCTGTCGCTTTCAGATAATCAGCCATGCTCTCATCGAAGGCAAAGGTTGAGGTGGTTGCACCCACTTCGGCACCCATATTGCAGATAGTACCTTTACCAGTACACGAAATGCTTGAAGCTCCCTCACCGAAATATTCAATAATGCAGCCTGTTCCTCCCTTTACTGTCAAAATTCCGGCAACTTTAAGTATCACATCTTTTGGGGATGTCCATCCACTGAGTGTTCCGGTAAGATGAATACCTATTAATTTGGGAAATTTCAATTCCCAGGGAATTCCGGTCATTACATCAACAGCATCTGCACCTCCCACTCCTATTGCTATCATACCCAATCCGCCTGCATTGACGGTATGAGAATCTGTTCCGATCATCATACCGCCGGGAAATGCATAATTTTCGAGTACAACCTGATGTATAATACCAGCACCAGGTTTCCAGAAACCAATTCCGTATTTTTTTGAAACAGAAGCAAGGAAATTATAAACCTCTCTATTGGTTTCTTCTGCTTCAATAAGATCTTCTTTAGCACCTGTTTGAGCAAGGATCAGATGATCGCAGTGAACCGATGAAGGGACTGAAACCACATTTTTTCCGGCCTGCATAAACTGGAGCAATGCCATTTGAGCGGTTGCATCCTGCATTGCAACGCGATCGGGATCAAAATTCACATAAGAAAGCCCCTTTTCAAATGGTAAATCAGGAAAATCGCCCGAAAGATGGGAATAAAGTATTTTTTCGGTTAAGGTAACCGGTCTGCGTAGCAGTTTCCGCAATTTATTAACTCGTTCAGGCATTAGCGAATACACCTTGCGTATCATCTCAATGTCATAAGCCATACGAATACATTTTAAGATTATGAATTTAATGCAATGTTAACACATTAATTAAAAGTTAGTTTTAAATTAGCAGAAAAATTTTCACTTATTAATCCCAGATTTGCCATGATATGGATAAAACCTTTGGTACTCGAAAATATTAAGATTGCTTTTCAGTCAATACGTGGAAACCTTGTCAGATCTGTTCTTACCATTTTAATAATTGCGGTAGGCATTTCGGCTTTGGTTGGGATTTTAACCGCCATTGATTCAATTAAAAACTCCATTACTGCGGAGTTCACAAGATTAGGAGCCAATACCTTCAGCCTGCAAAGCAGGAGTATGCAGGTTCACATTGGAAATAAGCGTTACAGATCAAAGAATTACAGTTATATAAGTTATTTTCAGGCACGTGCTTTCCGCGATCGATATAATTTTCCGGCAGTTGTTTCTATTTCGGTATTTGCAACTCAGACTGCTACTGTAAAATATGAATCAAAAAAGAGCAATCCAAATATTACAGTTCGCGGGATCGATGATAATTTTCTGCAAACTGCCGGTTATGAAGTTGAATATGGTCGTGGTCTATCTTTTCAGGAATCTTTCGATGGGAATAATGTGGCACTTGTTGGATCTGCATTAGTCAAAAAACTGTTCCCAAAAGATGTTGACCCTCTAGGAAAGTTCATTTCTGTCGGAAACGGAAAATATCTGGTTGTTGGTGTACTAAAAGATAAAGGGAGCGGTTTCGGCAGTGGCGGCGACCAGATTGTATTGCTCCCATTTACCAATGTACGGCAATATTTCCCACGCCCCCAGATGAACTTCCGAATCAGTGTGATGCCGAAATCTCCTCAGTTGCTTGATGCCGCAATAGGTGAATCGGAAGCTGTTTTTAGGAATATCAGAGGGCTAAATACTACAGACGATTCCGATTTTATTGTAGAGAAGAGCGATAACCTTGTGAATGTTTTGCTCGACAACATCAAATATGTTACTCTTGCAGCAACAATTATAGGTTTTATAACCCTTATGGGAGCAGCTATTGGATTAATGAATATTTTGCTTGTAACAGTGGCCGAACGAACCCGGGAAATTGGAATCCATAAAGCTATGGGTGCTAACTCTCATTCAATTAAGCAACAGTTTTTGATCGAATCAATTGTAATAGGCCAATTAGGAGGTTTACTCGGGATTTTTTTAGGGATTCTGGCTGGTAACGGAGTATCGGCACTAATTGGCAGCTCCTTTATTATACCATGGCAATGGATGTTGGGTGGAGTAGTTTTATGTCTGTTCGTAAGTCTTGCATCAGGAGTTCTTCCTGCAATTAAAGCCTCCAAACTTGATCCTATAGAGGCGTTAAGATATGAATAAAATGAAAATTTTTTAATCGTATTCCTGTTGTAATGCAACCTTTCTTTTAAACATTTTTTTATTCACCAAGAAGATTCCTGTTAATACAATAATTACCCCGAAAAGCTCCATTTGGCTAAGTTTTTCACCCAGAACGGGAATTGCAATCATTGCAGTAAAAACCGATTGACTCAATAAGCTTACTGAAGCGATTGTAGCTGGTATAAATGCCATTGCGTAATTAATCGCCAACCAACCACTTAACTGAGAAATCAATCCTAATCCAATCAATGACCCCCAGGACTGATTTGAAAAGCCTGAAAGTTGTGTCCCGGTAATAACAGAGATTACAAACAAAACCACAGAACTTGCCAACATTGATATAGTTGTAAAAGTAACTGTATCGAGATGTACTCTACCTTTTCTCATTATAAGTAAATAGAATGCATAAAACAAACTGGCGAGTATTGCCAGAAAATGACCCAAATTTAGACGCGAAGAATAGATTTTATCAATGCCAACAATCACAGCCACACCAAAAAGAGCAATGAAAGTTCCGATCCAAAAGACCCTGCCTGGCTTCTCCTTCAAAAAAAATATAGCACCTATTCCTACCCAAACTGGAGCAAGATTAGCTAACAGCGTCGAAATAGCAGCTTTTGTAAGAAGAATCGAGACATTCCAAACTGCAATATCAAAAGCAAATATAACCCCGCATATAACTGCGATTAGCAAAGATTTTTTGTCCTTAACAGGCTTATGCCTGTAAAACCATAGAGGAAGGACACCAAGAAAACCGATGAACATACGATAAAAGGCAGAACTTAATCCTGAAACATCTGCCATTTTGACAAATATTGCAGACCACGATATGCAGAGAATCCCAAGAAATAAAATGAGGTAATTAAACCAGCTGTTTCTGACCATTTAAATTGAGTTTGTAAACTAATACTTCCAGAATGCCGGAGTGAATAATGCGAAAAAGGTGAGTAGTTCGAGTCGCCCGATAAACATAGCCAGTGACATTACAGCTTTTGAAAAATCAGTAAGATGAGCGAAATTAGCGACCGGGCCAACTGAGCCAATACCCGGACCGATGCCTGCCATTGCAGTAGCGATTGAACTTGCAGCTCCGGGAACATCTAAACCATCTAAAATCAAAAGAAACGACATCACTACAAAAACAACAAAATAGAGTAATACAAATGAGATAATTGAACGGTTATTCTCTTCCGACAGTACAAATCCATTCAGCTTTACAGGATAGACCCCATTTCTATGGACAGTCTTGTATAGTAAGGCTTTAATATTTTTCATAACAAGCAAATGGCGAGCCATCTTTATGCCGCCAGCGGTAGATCCTGTACTTCCACCTGCAAAAAGGAGTAGAAAAATCGCCATCCATGCTGCAGTAGGCCACAGTAAATAATCTTCAGTTGCAAATCCTGTACATGTTACTATTGAAACGACATAGAAAAATGAGCTTCGGAAAGCTTCCTCGATTGGTTTATGGGTTTTTAAAATCAGGATGGCCATAATAAACAAGCCGGAAAAGACGATTACCTTGCAGTAAAACCGAAGCTCTTCATTGGAAAAAGCCTTTTTGAAGTTTCCCATCAGAATTTGGAAATGTACCAAAAAGTTAACTCCTGCGAGAAACATAAAAATTGTAACAACATACTGAATATACGGAGAATATCCGGCAATACTTGTGTTTTTTGGAGAGAAACCACCGGTAGCCACTGTCCCGAAAGCATGACATAGACTCTCGTAAAGATTCATTCCACCAAGCATCATCATGATTACCTGAGAAAAAGTAAGAAGCAAATAAATAGCAAGCAGACTCCTACCAATGGTTTTAATGCGCGGATGGATTTTTTCCTGAAGAGATGATTCTAATGAGAATATTCGGTAACCTCCGACATCTAAAGAAGGCAATATAATAATAACCAATGATATGATGCCAATACCACCAACCCAGTGTGTCAAACTTCTCCAAAATAGAATTGACTTTGGCAGTGCTTCAATATCGGTTAATATAGAAGAACCCGTAGTAGTAAAACCGGATGTTGACTCAAAAAATGCGTTAATAAAATGTGGAATACTTCCGCTGAAAATGTAAGGAAATATCCCCAATAGAATCATAATGAACCAACCAAAAACAACAGAAAACAGGGCTTCATGATTCTGAATCTCATCTTTAGTTTTAGGCCCGGCAAATAATCTGAAAAGCACGAACGGGATTAAAGAGACCAAAATTGAAAGCAAAAACGGTTGAATTGGCTCACTATAAATAACAGCCACAGGCAAACACAACGAAAAAGCACCTGCCTCAATAAGAAAAATAAAACTCAATAATTTTAGGACAATCTTGATATTAATCTTTTTCATACTACAAAAGTAATAATTGTTTTATGCTGTAAGATGTGTCTTTTTAAAAACAATTAAATCTTTGTGATATTATTAGATTAATAAACATTTTTATCTTGGTAATCATAAATGAGTTTATTAGGTTTGTACTCTTAATATTTATAAAATAAAAGAAGATAAAATGAAAGAATTAATTGGCATAGTTTTTTTTGCATTTATTATGGCCTGCACAGAATCCACTCCAAAAGGTCATGAGTTTTACGATCAAGGAATGGTAAAGTATAAACTTCAGGACTACGAAGGTGCTATTGCCGATTTTACCAAGGCAGTAGAGCTTAATCCAAAGGATGAAAAATCCTTTTATGATCGCGGTGTTGCAAAGTATAAACTACAAGACTACACTGGATCAATCCCTGATTTTACAATGGCAATAGAGATTAACCCCAAATTTGCTAAGGCCTATTACAATAGAGGATTCGCAAAAAGCGGACTCCAAGACTTCATGGGAGCAATTCCTGACTTTGATAATGCTATAGAAATAAACCCAAAGTATGAAAAAGCATTTTACTTCAGAGGTATTGCAAAAATTGAATTAGGGCAAAAAGTTGATGGTTGCATGGATTTAAGTAAAGCTGGTGAACAAGGTTATGCCGAGGCTTACGAGGCAATAAAGAAATACTGCCAATAAAATGCCCGCAGTAATCTGAATCAAAGAACTCAAAATCAATCAAATATCATTTTAAAATATGCTTTTTTGACGAAGTCGAAAATTTGTTTTAAATGATTACCTTTGCGGCTCAAAATTTATAGATGCAAAATATCAGAAACATAGCGATCATAGCTCACGTTGATCATGGAAAAACAACGCTGGTTGACAAAATGATCATGGATTCACACATCTTTAGGAATAATCAGAATCCTGGAGAATTAATACTCGACAGCAATGATCAGGAGCGGGAAAGAGGAATTACTATTCTTGCCAAAAATGTATCGGTTGTTTATAATGGGACAAAAATTAATATCATCGATACCCCCGGTCACGCCGATTTCGGTGGCGAGGTCGAACGTGTATTGAACATGGCTGATGGTGTACTCTTACTCGTTGATGCGTTTGAAGGGACAATGCCACAAACCAGATTTGTACTTCAAAAAGCAATCCAACTCGGATTAAAACCAATTGTAGTTATAAATAAAGTTGACAAACCCAATTGTCGTCCAGATGTAGTTCACGAACAGGTTTTCGAATTAATGTACAGTCTTGATGCTACTGAAGACCAACTTGATTTCCCAACGATTTACGGTTCTGCCAAGCAAAACTGGATGAGCAAGGATTGGAAAATTCGTACTGAAAACATTTCTGAATTGTTTGATGCTATCATAGAGCACATTCCTGCACCGCCTGAAAATCCGGGAACTCCCCAGATGCTTGTTACTTCACTTGACTATTCGCAATATGTAGGAAGAATAGCCATTGGCCGGATACATCGAGGAGAACTGAAAGAAGGCATGAATCTTTCTCTTGCAAAACGTGACGGAAGTATTTCCCGTACCAGAATCAAAGAACTTCATGTATTCACCGGATTGGGCAGAGAAAAAGTCGTAAGTGCAAAAAACGGGGATATTTGCGCTTTGGTGGGGATTGATGGATTCGAAATTGGCGATACTATTTGTGATTACGATAATCCAGAGCCTCTTGATCCAATCTCGATAGATGAGCCAACAATGAGTATGTTGTTCACAATCAACAACTCGCCATTTTATGGAAAAGAAGGAAAGTTTGTTACAAGCAGACATATTCATGACAGACTAATGCGTGAATTGGAGAAAAATCTTGCGTTACGTGTTGAACCCACAGATTCAGCAGATGCTTGGAATGTTCATGGTCGCGGTGTTCTTCATCTTTCCGTTTTCATTGAAACGATGCGTCGCGAAGGTTATGAGCTTCAGGTTGGACAACCGCAGGTATTGTTTAAAGAAATTGCCGGTGAAAAATGTGAACCAATTGAGATGTTACACATTGACATTCCGGAAGAACTAAGTGGTACTGCAATAGACTTAGTTACTCGCAGGAAAGGAGAAATGTTAAATATGGAACGTAAAGGAGATAGAATCAACCTCGAATTTCATATTCCTTCACGTGGTATTATAGGTTTGCGTACTACAATGATGACCTCAACACAAGGTGAAGCGGTAATGGCTCACCGATTTATTAAATACGACCGTTTTCGGGGACCAATCGAAACTCGGTTGAATGGTTCTCTTGTAGCACTTGAAACGGGAACAGCTTTTGCCTATGCATTGAACAAACTTCAGGATAGAGGTAAGTATTTTATTGACCCTCAGGATGAAATCTACGAAGGTCAGGTTGTTGGAGAAAGTAGCAGAGAAGGTGATCTTGCCATGAACCTCACAAAATCGAAGAAGCTTACCAACATGCGGGCATCAGGTTCTGACGATAAGGTAAGGCTTGCACCGCCAATCAAATTCAGCCTTGAAGAAGCTCTAGAATATATACAAAAAGACGAGTATGTTGAGGTAACCCCAAAGTCAATCCGACTTAGGAAAATAATGCTCAATGAAAATGACCGTAAAAGAGCAGCAAAAAAAGTAGTTTAATTTTGGACTATAAATTAAAAACCCCTTAATTTACAGATTGTTGTAAATTAAGGGGTTTTGCTATATTTACTCTTGTTATTTAATTCTTAAGGTATCATATATGAGAATTTATTTTCCCACGTTAGGTGCCAACTTCTTTAACAACCACTGTTTCGATTTTTCATTTTGCTCAGGATAAGTCCAATGACCTGTTTCCTGCATTAATAAAAGTTCTTTGGGTGCATTTATGCAGTTATATGCCGAAAAAGTTGAAGTCGGAGGACAAACTACATCATTAAAGCCCCATGAATAGAATCCTGGAATTTTGACATTTTTAGCAAAGTTCACTACATCATAGTATTTTGCAGTTTCAATTTTCTCTTTTCCGGCCTTGATGTCACGAAACATGTGAGGCCAACCACCTGCCCGACCAAAAAGATATCCTGTAAGATCGCAAAGTGCAGGATAAAATGCAGAAAGAAATTTTACCCTATTATCGAGCCCTGCTGTTACAATAGATAATGCACCACCCTGACTTCCACCTGAAACAGCCAGAGTAGAACCATCGAATTCAGGTAAAGAGAAAATAAAGTCTATTGCCCTGACACAACCGAGATAAACCCGTTTATAGTAATATTTGTCACGATCATCAATGTTGAAAAATGGATATCCATCCAAAGTGGTTTTACCTAAATCATTATAGATACCGGCATCCATAGTGACAGGTATTCCGTGAATACCAATCTCAAAAGTAATAACACCCAGATCGGCAGTAGTTACATCACCATAATAGGAACGAACGCCAGCTCCCGGAACCCTAAGTAATGCCGGATATTTACCCGTTTTTTTTGGAATACTCACGATACCATAAAGCCGCATTCCAATCTTGTAATTTTGAATATTAGCCTGATAAACGTTTGTCAATTCGGTACATCTGTCCGGAAGTAAAGTAAGTTTCACATCTAACGGAACAGTCGCCAGATCGCGTTTGGCTTTATCCCAAAACGGAATAAAATCCTCAGGATATTCAACAGTGGGTTTAATTAATTCAGGATTAAGTGCAGCGGTTGCCAATCCTTCATACTTGTTGCCTTCATATTCTGCAACAACTTTACAACGTAAAAATCCGGCCTCCTTGAGTGTGCCACCCGCAATAATTATACTTCCATCTTTCAGTAATGCAGTATCTTTAATAGTAGGTCCAATCATTTCCGGTCCAACCTCATACCTGATTTTCACATTCTGCAATGGCTCGCAGTTTTTCGTTACCGTGACCTTAAACTTGACATTTTCACCTTTACTGTAGATCCAGTCAGCATGATCGGGTGCAACAGCTACCTTCACCAATTTTTCTGAAGGTTGAGCATTTAAACTGACCTCAATCAAAAATACAATCAGAAAAAAAAGAGCAAATCGCCCAAATTCCTTTGTCTTCATTGTTAAAAAATTAAAGTTATGAGTTTACAAAATAAGTAAATGATTGCGAACAAAATTGTATCGAAAGCAGAATAACTTGAGATTTGTTTTAAGTCAATAACATCTAAAACGCGCGTTTTGGATGTCCCCAAAAACCATACTTCCAAAATAAAACCTTGCAAAATTCACCTATTATATCATATTTCGTTAAATAAAATAGACTTAATGAAAAAATATCCTTTCCCATACCATTGATTATTAAGCATTAAAAAAATATTATACAAATATTGAAAATATTTTAGTACTATGTGTTGCATAGTACTATCTTTTAGATGTATATTTGCAATACATACTTCAAGGTATAAGATGGTATTATAATTTAGAACATAGAAATGAAAACATTGATTAAGAAGTTGAAAATGGGATTCCTGATGCTTGGGTTTGTTGTGATGGCTTCGTGCAGTAATGTCATTAATTTTGTATCAGCAACAGGTATCAATTCAATTGAAAAGACAAATTCTTCAATGGCGATAACAGCCACAAAGTATTCATGGGGAAAAATATCAAAATACTTGAATAACTCTTCTGCGGCAGAAAAGAACAACAGGTTATCAGGCAAAAAAGTTGAGAAAACAGGTCGTAGCAGAAAGGTTGCAATGCCAATCTCAATAGGAGTTGCCGGTAGTGTCCGTCTTGTTTGATTATCTGGCCGTTAATTGAATGATAAAAATCAAAATAGCATTTTTTTGAAACACTAAATTTTTTTAAAATGAAAAGTCATGAATCTTGAAAACACAAAAGCTCAAATGAGGAAAGGAATTCTGGAGTATTGCATACTTCTAAACCTTTCCAGAAAACCATCTTACGCTTCGGATATCATTGCCGAAATGAAAACAGCGCAGATGATTGTAGTTGAAGGGACTTTATATCCTCTTCTGACCCGCCTGAAAAACGATGGTTATCTCGGCTATCGCTGGGAAGAATCGTTACAAGGACCTCCACGAAAATATTATGAGCTGACAGAGGACGGAAAAATGTTCCTCAACGAACTGAATATGGCCTGGAGTGATCTCGTTGACGCTATCAACCAGTTAAAAATTAATAATCTTTAGAAACAATTCACAATGAAAAAAACATTAACAATCAATATTAGTGGAACAGTTTTTCACATCGATGACGATGCTTATGAGAGACTTAATAATTACATTTTCGGTATTAACAAGCACTTTGGAAACGATGATGATGCAAAAGAAATTGTTCAGGATATAGAATCAAGGATTTCAGAATTATTTCAGGAACGTGTTAAAGATGGCAGCGAAGTAATTACCATTTCTCATGTCGAAGACATTATTAGGATTATGGGAATGCCGGAAGCTTTTGCCAATACAAATGACGAAGAAATTAAGCCTAAAACGACCCGTACAAAAGGAAGAAAACTGTATCGCGATCCTGATGATCGAGTTCTCGGTGGTGTATGCAGTGGCCTGGGTATCTTTTTTAATGTCGATCCGATTATCATTCGTCTTGTATTTGTATTACTTGTATTCCTTGGAGCAGGATCGAGCCTGATTATCTACCTGATTTTATGGATTGTCGTTCCCAAAGCGGCCAATACAGCACAAAGGCTCGAAATGAAAGGTGAGGAGGTAAACATTAACAATATCTCTAAAAACATCAAAGAAGAACTTCAGGATGTGAAAGAAAATTATGAGAAATTCAGAGCAAATAAATCCTATATTCGTAGCCGTGAACGACTTGATGACGCAGGGAATATCATCCTTGCTATTATCAGAAGCATTTTAAAGGTTTTTGTCGTATTATTTGGAATTTTATTATTAGTTATTGGGATTTTCTCAATTATAGCTCTCTTTACCTCTTTATTTGTCTCAAATGAGTTTATCGGAAATTCTCCTTTTAGCAATGAATTGCCGAGATATCTCGATTTATTTGTAAATAGCAATACACTTTCATGGTTCTGGGTTGGTCTCGGATTAACTGTTGGAATACCGTTGATTATGCTCACATATCTTGGTACCAAGCTTATTTTCAGATTCGAATCAAATAATCCGGCAATTGGTTTTACCTCCTTAGGTCTTTGGGTATTTGGTATAATCATATTAATATTTGCTTCTGTCCGAGGATTAAGTGATTTTAAAAGTGTCTCCACAAGCACAAAACAAGAGTTGTTAACTTCAAAAACAGACACACTTTATCTTAAATTGGGTGCAGATGAATTCAGCGATTATCTTGATTCAAACTTCGATTTCGATGGTTTACGGATAGCATCAGTAAACGGAAAGCAATTTCTTCTTAATGAACCAAGTCTTGGTATTGAAAAAAGTGAAACCAACGATTTCAGCATTGTGATCAAAATGAAATCAAGGGGAAGTGATCTGGACAAAGCACAGAATAATGCCCGTGAGATTAATTATAAGTTCACACAACAAGATTCGATACTTTTTTTCCAGCCGTGGTTTATGATTCCCGATAAGTCTGTATGGCATAAACAGGAAGTTGATATTACTCTGAAAGTTCCCGAGAACAAAATTATTCATCTGGACGAAAAGATGGTAAAGATCATCAAAAATATCGAAAACACCTCGGATATGTGGGATGGCGACATGGGTGGCAAATACTGGATTATGAAGCCCGTTGGATTGGAACTTACACAAAGAAAACCGGCTTTAGTTGAAACCTCCGAAAAACAAAAAAAATGAACTTTTTTTACAAACTTGGAATTTTGGTTGCATTAATAATTTCAACCTTAGCAGGATCAGGGCAAAGCAAATCTTATCAAATCTTTGATGAATTCGCCCATCGCGATGGCTTCACATATTTTGCATTTTCAAAATCAATGATAGATGCAGTTAATTTAATTATTGATGAGGAGAATAAAAAAATAACAGGGGATTTAAATGAAGTCAGAATTTTGATTTTGAATCGTGAAAAAAGTAATATTTCAGGATCTCTTCCCAAAATTCTCTCTGAAAAATTCAATAAGTTGAATTACAGAATGGTAGAATCGAAAAACAGTGAGGAGGCGAAAGATCTTGAATTTTGGATTGCTGAAGATTCAAAGAAGGTAAAAGAATGTCACGTAATTGTTAAGGACAATAAAACCAGCCAATTCAGTTGTCTTGTATCCTTCTATGGAAACTTCAAGGTAGAAGATTTGGATAGTTTTGAGAAATTTAGTCGCAAGCAAACAGAAAAATAAATAATGAAAACCGGGTAGGACGAAATTCCAATCCGGTTTTTTATTTCCGAACCCGATCCATTTCTCTTTCAGCATCTTTTGACTTGAGGCTTTGTCGTTTATCGTAATTTGCTTTTCCACGAGCCAAAGCAATCTCCATTTTTGCCAATCCCTTATCGTTCAGAAATAACCGAACAGGAACAATGGTCAGACCAGATTCCTTCAATTTCCGTTCAAGTTTGTTTAGTTCCCGTCTGCTCAACAGTAGTTTACGTTCTCGCCGCACTTCATGATTGTTGCAGGTTCCAAAATCATACTCAAATATGCTTAGATTCTTGATAAAAAGCTCACCGGAAATAAAATGGCAATAAGCATCATTCATACTTACTTTGCTGAGCCTGATTGACTTTATCTCTGTACCAAGTAACACAAGACCAGCCACATACTTCTCAATAAACTCGTAATCGAAGCTTGCACGTTTATTTTTAATATTGATATTCTGCTGAAGTGTCATGTTTATTATCTCGAAAAAACAAAGTGCAAATTTAACAAAAACCATTAATGTTTCTTTATTCTTCTTATTATTATTGAATTGCTTCAAACATGGAAGAAATAACGAAACTAATTATTAAAAAAATGATCAGAATGGTTGTGGAAGAGAGAGTACTGAAATTTGATTGTCTTTCGAATGGGATATTTAACAGTACTGGTGTTCCGTGAAAGATGATATAAAATGAGTAAAGAAAAAAAAGACCAGTAATAAAAAACTGAGGCGCAATCCCAATAACCAAAACCACCAATATACCAGGAAGATAGGAATAAACTACAAGTTTTGATGCGAGAATTACCTTAGGAGTTCCCCCAAAAGTTTTAATCATTGCGTTAATTGCCGGAATGCCGACTAAAATTGAGATCAACAGACTTAAAAACGGTTTTAATCCCGACACAATCAACATATTCCAGGAAAAAACATTTCCAGCTATTTTAATATAACCTCCAATTATTGATACAACAACCACAATAAGCAATAGTGGAAGCAAAAAATCAGTAATCAATTTAAAGAATGAAACGTCTTCATCCTTAATTTTGATCCACTCCACCTTTGGCGATATGATAATTCCTATACACCGAAAGAATAAGTTTTTACTAAAATGGTTAAAATTCATATAATACCTTTATCGTATTGCAAAAATAAGCTAATTTGCCCAACAATTAAAACTGTATGAGCGGAACAAAATTCGATATGGTAACAATACTTGGGCCTACTGCCTCCGGAAAAACAGAAGCGGCTGTTAATCTGGCATTTAAGCTCGATGGTGAAATTATTTCAGCAGATTCAAGACAGGTTTACCGCGAAATGAATCTCGGAACAGGTAAGGATATTGAAGAGTACCGGATTACCGGTGGCGATATTCCTTACCATTTGATTGATATTGCTGAGGCTGGCTCCCAATATAACGTTTTCGAATTTCAACGCGATTTTCTGGATGTCTATCACCGGATACAGGAAAAAGGGACTATTCCTATAATGTGTGGCGGAAGCGGAATGTACCTTGAAGCAATTCTAAAAGGATATCGACTAATTCAGGTTCCGGTTAATGAATGTCGAAGAGCAGAACTACAGCAATCGTCGCTTAAAGACCTTACTGAATTACTGATGAAGTATAAAACGTTATATAACAAAAGTGATACTGAAAACAAAAAAAGGGCAGTAAGGGCAATTGAAATTGAAGAGTTTTGCTCAGTACATCCTGAAATGGATCTTTCCTTCCCAGTTATCAATAGTTTGATTGTTGGAATAAAATACGAAAGAGACTCTCGTAGGCAAAGAATTACCGAAAGATTAAGGCAACGTATTGATGATGGAATGATTGAGGAAGTAAAAAGATTGCTGGACAAGGGGTTGAAAGCCGAAGACCTTATCTACTACGGTCTTGAATATAAATACATTACCCTATATATTATCGGTAAATTAAAATACGATGAGATGTTTACCGGTTTGAACACTGCAATTCACCAGTTTGCAAAAAGGCAAATGACATGGTTTAGAAAAATGGAACGCGAAGGGTTTCAAATCAACTGGCTGGATGGTAACATGCCTGCAAATGAAAAAACAGATAAAATTCTTTTTTGGTTTAACCAGTGATTATCATTATTTCCACAATCTGAACAAAACTATTCGGATGTGGTTATTTTGATTGTACTGATATTTTATACAATTTTACGCGATCTAAGAAAATATGATGAATATAATTATTAAAAACGAAGAACAAATCGAAGGTATCCGCAAAAGTTCAAAACTGGCAGGTGAAGTATTACTCTACATTGACGGTTTTGTTAAAGAAGGCGTTAGTACTAACTATTTAGATCAATTAATTCATAACTATATAGTTGAACGAGGTGGGATTCCGGCCACAATGAACTACAACGGGTTTCCAAAGTCATGTTGCATTTCTCTTAATGAGATTATTTGTCACGGTATTCCGTCTGACGATGTTATTTTAAAAAACGGAGATATTCTTAATATTGATATTACAACTATTCTTTACGGCTACTATGGTGACACAAGTAAAATGTACATTGTTGGACAGACATCAGAAAAGGCAGATAAGCTCATAGCAGCGACCAAGCATTGCCTAAATCTTGGTATTCAGCAAGTAAGACCTGGAAACTATCTTGGCAATATTGGGCATGTTATATCGCGTTATGCCATATCTCAGGGCTATTCGGTTGTATATGAGTATTGCGGGCATGGTGTTGGTATTGAGTTCCATGAAGAACCTCAAGTAGATCACGCGGCAAGAAAAAACAGCGGCCCAAAGCTAAAGCAAGGTATGATTTTCACAATCGAACCGATGATTAATGAAGGAAAGCCGCGTGTAAAAGTTGATGAATCAGATGGTTGGACAGCAAGAACTATCGATAATAAACTTTCAGCCCAATTTGAACATACAATTCTGGTAACAGAAAAAGGATATGAAGTTTTGACCGATGTTTCGAATGAATACCCGATTACCTAAGATACAGAGGAATAAAGACATCACTATTTGTTCATAAGTACTTCAGGATATTTGTAAAGGAGATCATTTCAATTCCCTTAGTTTTCCAGGTTTCGAAAGGAAGCGGTAAACTTGGAAGTTCCTTTATGGCATCTTCAAAAACATAAACTTTTATTCCTCGTTCTGACAAACCAATTACGGCTTTATCAACACAAACATTCGTTGTAACACCATATACGAATACCTGATCCGGATTAAGCAGTTGTAATATTTTTTCGGTATGCGGATTACCTTTGAATACATCAAAAGCATCTTTCTGTATTACAATATTACGAAACCGTACAGGATCATCGAATACTGTAAAAATGGCCAAATCCGGATCCCAGTCTATCAAAACAGGGGCTTCCGGTTGTGTTTCACTAATAAACTCTGCACCAGAAGTTCCTGCCATGCAATGCTCGGGAAAACTCGTCTCAAAATCAGGCACAGAGGAAAGTTCATTAGAGTTGATATAGTGATAATCGCAGGTATTTATCACCTTTATTCCCTCTGTTTTAGCAAAATCTGTGATCTGCTTTAAAATCGGTCTGATCTCTTCTGCCCCTTTCACATAAAGCTTACCTGCTTGATCAATAAAATCTTCCTGAGTATCGACATTCCAGAAAAGCGTTTTGATATTACTCATAAAACCTTTTTTAGTATAATTTTATCAACTATTTTTGCGCTTGCCTGGCCTTAAATACCGACAAGCCATTATCAAGAAATTCAATAAAATGGTCAGGGTTTAAATCCCTAACAGAGGGTTTGGTAAGAAGTTCCTGATTATGATCGAGTAAGACATAATAAGGTTGAGCATTCACGCCAAACTTTGAAATCTGCAAATCAGCAAATTTCTTTCCAATTGTTTTTTTTACTTTTTGATCATATTTAGAAGTTATCCATTCATTTTGTGGAAGTTCTGTTTTGTCATCTACATACAAAGCAATAATAACAAACTCATTTTTAAGTCTTTCCAATACTCGTGGATCTGACCACACATTTGCTTCCATTTCACGACAATTCACACAGCCATGCCCGGTAAAGTCAATAAAAACTGGCTTATTTTGAGCTTTTGCACACAATAATCCCTGTTCAAAATCGAAAAAACCCTCCAAACCATGTGGCAATTCAAGAAATTCAGAATACTTTGGCTTTTCACATAGCGTAACAGCCGATTCAC
>CAILKW010000069.1 GCA_903834845.1 uncultured Bacteroidia bacterium
GCACCGGCAAAAACCCCAGTCATATTCATAAGTCCATAGCCTGCTGCCCTGTGCCGTGATGATATAAACTGACACAAAATCGGCATGTTATTGGCATCGAACATTCCAAAACCAATTCCAAAAAGTACTCCTCCACCAACAATTCCGATAATTCCACTGCCAAAACCAAGGAGCATTAACGCAGGAACAGTAAGTCCGAGGCCAATTGCTCCTGTGTAAATCCGCCCGCGAAGGTTGTTCAAAATCCATTTGTCTGCGAGGATACCACCCAGAATGACCCCTACAAAACCTGAAAATGCGATTGTAATTGTGGATAACGGCCCGGCAGTTGACATCTCAATACCGAGGCTTCCGGCAAAAAGGGTTGGCATCCAGTTTTTTGCAGCCCAGCCGGGAAAACTTGGTGCTGCAAAATAGAACAAAATCACCCAGAAACTTATTGTGCCAAGCAACATCCCAAGACTATGTTTTACCGAAGCGAGGCCAATTACTTTTGTATTAGTTTTTTTTACAACCGGAACCCTCTGTTCTTTCAGTAAAAATATTAATATGACACTGTATATAAGGCCGATAAGCCCAAAAAGGTGAAAGGCTTGCTGCCAGCTCCATTCTTGAGCGACAGTTGCGCCAAATCCGCCCAAGGCCTGTCCGAAATAGAGTCCGGTCATGTGGATGCCAATCGCCAAAGAACGGGTTGAGCCACGGTGATAGTCTGCAATCAAGGCAAGACCGGCAGGAATGTATAGTGCCTCACTGACTCCCATCAAGGCGCGTAAAAGATATAATTGATTGAAATTCGTGGCATATCCCATGGTTAGCGTAACTCCAGACCAGACTCCCAAGCTAACAACGATTAACCATTTGCGGTTTACCCGATCGGCAATCAGTCCGGCTATAGGGCTCATAAACCCGTATATCCAAAGGAAAATCGCCATCAAGCGGCCAAAGTTTTCGGCAGTTTCCAATTCATGAATATCGCCCATCATAGCAACTTTCATGGTTGACAGCATCTGACGGTCCATATAGTTCAGTAGGGCCACTACCCACAACAGGCCAACCAGTACCCATGGATAGATTGATTGATATTTCTTTTTCATCTTGTAATTTTCATAATATTTTAACTTTGATTGATTTTGTTTGCTTTACCGGCTTCGTACATTGCAAGAATATTTTCAGTTGGGATGTCATCCTGAAAATTATGTGTTGACCCAAGAAAGTAACCTCCTCCACTGCTCATTATCCGGATCATCCTCGTCACTTCTTCTCTGATCATTTCAGGAGAACCGTTGGGAAGCAAATCCTGTTCATCAATACCACCTGAGAATGTCATAATAATAAATCATGAATATTACCTTCAATTAACCTTTTTACGGATCTGGCTGCCGTTTACAGGAGACACTTGATTTGGCGGGTCAAGTCTGATACGGAATGGTTTATCCCTGTTACAGCATAATTTGCCATCAATGACTTCCAGTTCGGCAGCTTGTAATGCGGTATGACGGTTTGAAAAGGGAAAAATACCGTTTTGTGCAGGTGCCCTTTCTGAATAAGGGTGAGTGAAATAAATGATATATGCATGATCGCCGCAAACTACTACATCAGCATGTTTCCCAATTGTACCGTCACTATTTCTTGTGCCTGGTTTATCCAGAATTTTGCCCTGATAGATCCATGTTTCCAAGTCATCCGACCGGTAAACATCAAATCCGCTGTTTGGATCCTTGATCAGCCAGTAGTGATCTTTGAACCGGAAAGTTTTCGGTCCTTCGCCATACAATTTTGAAATGCCCGGATCTTCAACTGGTTTCCAGTTTGCCAGATCATTACTTTCAACTGCATAAGTCTTCGATCCGTTTCCTTCATCTTTATACCACATCCTCCATTTCCCATCACCCTTTTTGAACAAAGTCGCGTCAATACAATAGTTGGAGCTGAGAGGAATTTTCTGCTGAAATTTCCAATTCAACAAATCTTTGGATGTATAATGAAAGATATACCTTTCGCCGCCCCAGTTACGATGAGTTTCGGGCGCACCGGGGACATAGCTCGGGAACAGATGATATACACCTTTATCATCGAGTATTACATCGGGAGCCCAAAATGAATAACCCTCATCGGGATGCGAAAGCGACAATGTGCCTTTATATGTCCAGGTGAATCCAAAATCTTCCGATTCGGCGACCCCTATTTCAGTTCCATGGCACCATTCAACTCCGGGAAGATCCAGTTTTGCGCGCCGCTGAGTATAAAACATACACCAAACCTTCTTAATCGGATTCCAGACAAGAACAGGATCGGCCACACCATCATAAATCGGGTCACGGAAAAGTGGGGCAGGAGTGCTACCAGCTATTATGCTTGGGTCACTTACAGAAATTTGCCCTTTCACACCCTGAGCCTTAATTTCCGCAGAGGAAAAACACCCGGTCAAAATACAGATTAACACATTTATAATAAGAGATTTGCCCATTATTTTATTATAATACCTTGGCTTCATACGAATTTTTGAGTTTGCATTGTTTTTATTCTACCGATATATCCAGTTAAGGCTTATTTTAGTTATCTGGGTAACAGCCAACCCTGTACCTTTAGAACGATTACCGGCGCAATATCCCAGTAATACTTCCTTTTTTGTAAAATGTATTGCAATATAGCAATACCAGCCATCAGGGTCAACTTCTATGTTCTTAATTTTTTGCCATGTTTTACCTTCATCTTTAGAAACAGCAACGGTTAACGGTGTTCGTTTACCTTTTATATTTGGAACCTCCCCACCGTTGTTGTTCCAAACCATTAGCAGATCACCGGTTGACGGAATTCTCTTAATAGATGCAGGAGATACAGGCGATTTAATGTTACTTCGTTCTACAGGCCACCATGTCAAGCCATTGTCCCTGGAAAAAGAGGAACATTGAAAACCAATATCGGAACGGATGTACATAAAAATATCCCCGTTTTTCAATTCAACAATGCCTGGTTCCTGAGTCAGGAATTTATTTGGATTTTCAATCTCAATACCTGATTTCCATGTTTTTCCATTATCATCCGAATAATAGCTCCATAAACTACCCTGATTTAAAAGTGATCCTTCAGGAGTCTTGTACAGATTTACAGACATCAAAATTCTGCCATTTTTTAGTTGAATTATACGGCTGTTATTTAGCACAAAATATCCTGACTTATCTGAAATACAAGGTATAGGATCACTCCACGTCTTAGCCTCATCTTTTGAAAACCTCACCATCGGGATGCAATCTGTTGTTGAATTTTTCTTCAAATAAAACAAAGCAATTTCGTCATTTTTCATCCTGAGAAGAGAGACTGACATAACATTCATAGTCCCTTCATTTTCAATAATTTTCAGATCATCGGGTGACCATGTTTTTCCTCCGTCATTCGAAAATCTACCTGCAAGATATGCGGGAGAGTGATCTCCACCGTTATCCCCGGTATAATGGCTGTAAACAAACAAGATACGTTTATCTTTCAGGCTAATGAAGTCACCTTCACTGTTTCGTGGATTATTAGGTCCTGGTTCAAGTCTCAGAACGATATCCTTTCCCTTATCATCGGGTTTAGGTTTGAAGCCAGAACATATTAGCATAGTAATACCTAAAGCTAAGACAGGAATCAAGCCTGACCATTTCACGATATTACAATTTGGAGAAAAGATGCTCCATTTTGAGTGTTCTGACATCTTCTTTAAAATTTTCGTAATTATTCGATCCCATGTTTTTCACCGGCGACCGGAATTCGCCGCAGTCAAATCCAATATAACGCATATAGGCCTTACCTGTTGCAATACCACCATATTTTCCAAGCAGCCTGATCATATCAATGGATTGCTGTTGAAGTTTACGTGCTGCAACAAGATCACCCTTGTCGAAAGCTTCAATCATCTGCATATAAAGCGGTGCAGCATAATTGAAAGTACTACCCACGCCACACCGCGTACCAAGAACCAAAGCCGAAAGCATGTTTTCATCACGTCCCCACATCATTTCATATTTTCCATCCATGAAATGGGTGCAACTCAGGAAATCCATAAAATCTTCATGGGTATATTTGACTCCTGCAAGATTGGGAATGTAGCTTGCCGCTTCTTTCAGAAAATCCAACATTGATACATTGCATCCTGAAAGCACCGGAATGTGGTAGAAATAGACCGGCAGGTCCGGTACTCTCTCTGCTACTTTCGACACAAATTCTGCTAACTGTTGAGCCGAGGCAGGCTTGAAATAATAGGGTGCCAACAATGCGATGGCATAGACCCCGCTCTCCTTCGCATGAATGGCATTTTCAATACATTCCACATAGGAAGTGCCTCCCACCAAGCTTATTACCTTGACCGTTTTCCTTACTTTGGCACGGCTGTTCCATTCGTCAGTGATCTTCATCTTTTCCCTTTGCGACAAAGACACACCCTCACCGGTTGAGCCATTTATAAACGCTCCAACTACATGATTCTTGTCAAGGAAGTCATAATAACTTTCAATCCGATCATACATTACCTCACCTCTGCTATTCAATGGAGCAAAAGGAGCCGCAATCAAACCTTCAAATCGTTTCATATTCAATTATTTATTTACGATCAGGCTAAAAGTTGACGCGGGCAATCCGTATCTGTTGATAAGATTTCCGCGTGAAAAAGGTCTCCATGCATATCTTACCTGTTTTATAACCTGATCATTTTTATTTAATATTATTATTCTGTTGTCCTTCAATTCTCCGGAAACGGGATAGAAAACGTCATTTGATCCTGCGGCTTCGAGTTCAAGTAATGATTGACCTTCAGAAGTTTGCAGATTCTGATCAGTACCGAAAAAGATCTCTACTTGAGATTTCCCAAGTCTTGTTGCTTTCAATGGCATTGGTCCATCGGCATTCACTGCCTGACCGTAAACTTTTTGAAGTGCCTGTAAAGCCATGCGATGTCCCACCTCTTTCTTGCGAACAGGATGTACGTTCAGCGAATCACCCAAATCGGAGGTGACTGCCATGTAACAGTTCGATATCGTTCCTGCCATTCTGCGCTGTGAGTCGCGAAACAATTCCCAGCCAGGACGCTGAATGGAAGAGAGTTGCGCAAATACAAAAGGCAGTTGATCATTTTTCCAAAATTGCCGCCACGACCTGATCAACTCAGGAAACACAACTTCGTGATGCTCCACGTTGTGAGCATTGGACTCACCCTGGTACCAGAGAACTCCCTTTATCGGAAATCCCTGGAACGCTGAAATCCCTGCTTCAAAAATATATGCAGGCATATACGGGTGTCTTTGCAGGGGATTATTGCCGGATGAAATATTTACCATTGCCCGTTGTCTGCACCACTCCATGATGAAATCATTGCAGCTCCAATTGTACATGACATTGACAAGTTGGGGATGATGTTCCAGAGTATATCTGTCAATAAACGCTTCGGCTGGTGCTCCACCAACTGCAACCTGTATCAGGCCAACAGGAACATGCAGGCGTTCCCTCAATTCCTTCCCGAAATGATAGGCAATGGCAGAGAAACTGCCGGCTTCCTTCGGACTACATTTTTCCCACGTACCTTTAAAATATTGGAGTTGGTTCACTTTTCTCAAGGTTGTGGAGTCCCAATTCGTATCAGATGTTTCCGCAATTCCATGAAAATTCATGAGCCTTAGATTTCCGTCAAGCACCTTTTCGGACTCTTCCAACCCATTTTGAGATTGATCAAGCCTGAACCCCATATTCGATTGCCCGGAGCAAAACCAAACTTCTCCAACCAGAATATCATTCCAGTCAACAACGATTTTACCATTGACATAAATCTTCATACCGTAGGGTCCGCCTACCGGATGATTGGGCAAAATTAATTTCCATTTACCCTCCAAATCTGCGGAACAGCTGCCGGAAAGCTGTCCCAATTCGATTCGTATCTGATCGCCAAAAGCCGCAGTGCCAAATATTTCGATTGGTTTTTTCTGCTGAAAAACCATGTGCTCGCCAAAGACAGGCGCTAACTTAAATATTCCTGAATTGAGTTGTAGATTTGTGGAATATCTAAGTCCTGCAACCTCTCTGATCCTGCCATTCTCAGAACGGACAGGAACGAAGGAAAACATCCATTTCCATGATTTTCCATTTTGAGGCACCTTAAGTAAAACCTTGTTCCATCCCTTTTTTAGAGATATTTTAGTAGGTGTACGAAAAAAATAATTTTCGTCTGAAAATGGGATCTCATCCGTTTTTGACCCAAGACCGGGATTGTTCCAAACAGGTGGAGAAATAACCTCCCCATTTAGCCAAACTCTTGGATTGGTAATGTGCCACTGGCCTTGGACCGGGAATGGCCCACCTCGCCTGCCTGCAGAGCGCGACCAGTCATGAAAACCTATCCAACAACCAACATCTTGATTTACAGGAGACCAGATATTTGTGGCAGCATAATATGTTCCCTTCGTGTCGGAGAAATATGAAGGGTAACCAAAAAAATGTTTTATGTGGATGGTTCCGCCAAAATATGGACCTGTCCATGAGAAATTTTTACCTTCAACAACATAATTTTTCTCTGATGATTTTTCAACCGGATTGACCTCCCCTGAATCGCCTTGATTGATAAATGGTCCTATCATGCACCATTCAATATCTGATTGCTTAACATAAGGAAATGGCTTTCCCCCAAAATAAAGATCTCTGTGGGCTATCAGTCTATTTTCAAATGCCTGAAATTCGAGGTACAATGGGGTTGTTTTTTCGGGAATTCGCGCCAGAAAACTATCTCCAATATTGGCAGGCTGACCTTTCCATGAAGACTCGCTATAGGTCAACATTCCAGGATAAACCGGATTCTGAGCCAATATATCAGATGCTTTGGTCACGTTGTTGTCATTCCAGCAACATAAGATGCCACCAAGAGCAAGTGAATCACCATGCGCCTTTCCGCAAATCCTGTCAAAATAGAGCTGTGCTATACCAGCAAGCGGATCGAGATGATTCAGGTAATTTAATCGGGAGTCTAAGTATGGATGACCTTTTCGTGGAGTTCCGCCGGATGACCACAACTGTGTTATGGTAGAAGAATCGTTGGCTGTTTGCTGGCCTGGCCGCCAAACGACTACCTTCCGGCCATTTGCCTTGGCTCTTTCAATCAATGCAGAGAGAAGACCGGGTGCGGATTTTTCATGCTTCTGCCACACCTCATCGGTCCCCAGATGCAGCCATGGCATCTTTTCTGGTGAAACCAGACTGCACAATTCATCAATCAGATCAAGCAGGATTGGTTGAACCCGTGGATCGCTCATCGAATCGAGCGAAAAAGCCTTGCGGAAGGCTTCACAATGCCCGGGAATGTCGAATTCAGGAACCAGAGTAATGTATCTGTCACTGCAATATTGTACCAGATCCTGAAACTCTTCCTGTGTATAAAACTTCCCCGGCCAACGGCTCATTGAGGCTGCACTCCCGAGCTGCGGATATATTTTGCTCTCCAGTCTCCATCCTGGATTATCGGTTACATGAAAATGAAAGAGATTAAATTTGTAGGCTGCCATTACATCAATCTGTTCTTTTAGCAAGCTTATTGGCATAAAATTCCTGCCAACATCCTGCATAAAACCCCTGATTGTAAAGGCTGGCCAATCAGTAATGGAACAACCTGCCACATATTTTTCCCCATTTTCATCAAATGTCAATTGCCTGACTGTCTGAAGACCGCGAAAAATTCCCTTAGGAGTAATGGCAGTAAGCACGGCAGAATCTTTACTGATCACCAAGGAATAGGCCTCCTCTTCATTCATCTCAATTCCGGGAAGTTTTGTGCTGATTCTCTGAACAAGCCAATTTGCATTAGTTGGCAGCTTATATTGGAATCCATTCCAAACAACTTTTTGAGGAAATGGAAGCAAAGCCGGAATTTTATTCAACCTCGCACCAATCAACAGAAGATGTGGAAAAAGCATGGCACATAGCAAAATGAACCTACTCAATCTTATGTCTAACAAATATTTTCCAGTTAGCTTTGTCATTCTCTTATTTGATCACGCTACCCAATAATTCAGAAACTGATATTTGTTGGAAATAAAGATCTTTTGTTCCTTCATACAAGATGCCAATGGTAGATTCATTCACCATCGTCAGACATGAGTAGCCAAAAGAATCGGCACCGTTGAGCTCAGTCTGGAACTCAATAGGCCATGACACACCCTGATTCAGACTGGCTTTAATGGTAATATGAGCTCTGGTGTTCTTATCGTTGGGATTCGAAAAGAATAGTACCTCTTTGGCAACACCTTTAATCCTGATTTTCGCAGAGATAAGACTTGCCATGCAATTCGACTCAGGTAAAGCCGAATTGGAAGAGGGATGAACTGTCCAGGTTTGACCCATATCCGTAGTAATGGAAACAGCCCTGCCGTTCTGATCACCCTTTTCTTTTCTATTGCGGTTGTCGCGCATGTTAAGCATCAGACTACCATCGCTCAGTTGAACTACCTGTGCTTCAGTAGTATTAGATTTGGCTCCGGTTCCTACCGACCATGTTTTTCCATGATCTCTGCTGTAAATAATTGTTGAAAAGGGCATTGCATCAGAATCTTTATATTGAGCTGCAAAGACTAATGTCCCATCATTCATGGTGATACCATTTCCGGGTCCCTGGAAAAAAAGATTCCACTCAGCCTTTTTACATTGCTCTGTGATGTTGATTGGTTGTGACCAGGTAACACCGTCATCATCACTTTTTGTAAGAACAAGTTGACCCGTTTCCCCCGGTTTTAATCCAGGTTTGGATCCGCCCCAGGCCGATTTGCCTGGAATACCGTTCACCCATAATCCTGCCACCCATATAGTATTTGTTGCCTTGTCAACAAGCACGGCGGGATCACCTATTCCATTTTGATCTTGTGGCAAACCGCCATATTCTCCCATATCCATCACTCTTTTCATGGCCGACCATGTCTGACCGCCATCGGTGCTACGACTCATTCCGACATCAATATCTCCTTGAAGATCACCGCTCGTAAGATACCTGTTATCGTAAACGGCGATAAGGGTTCCCTTCTTTGTTGTGGTTAATCCCGGAATCCTATAGGTATCTACCTGGTCCTGGCCTGCTGCACGCAACAGAAGCGTAGGACGAAAAACAAATTTCGAATCAGGTTTTATTTTAATTGTTTGATTATTACTGAAAGTGAGTTCAATATTCTGAATTTCAAACTTCTTTGAAAGCTGTGCATCAGGTTTAAGTACAAAATCCAAATTGATAATATTAGATCCGGCAGTCATTGTTCGGCTACCTGAAATGGTGGTTTTAATGCCAACCTTGAGGGAAGTTCCAAAAATCGAATTGGTTGTTCCGACATTCGCGACTTTCAGGGATGAAATACAGTCAGGTTGACTATCAGGCGTAAAGTTGATAGCAATATTTTTTAAATCGGTCTTTTCTGTACTCTCTTCATTTAATATTTTCAGCTGATAAAGACCTGTATTCATTTTTCCGACAATTGCAGGAGTCCGGATTGGAGACAATTGAATATCCGGTATTTTTGAGGCATTCGGCTCAGCCGTTAAGCTTATAAAGCATTGGACCCAAAATAGTAAGGTCAATAAAAGTGCAGGAATTGTTTTCATTTATGATAATTATAGTGCCATTTCGATCACAGGACAATAAGAGTTGCTCTATTTGCCATTTGTTTAAGGATGCAAATTTATGAAAATTAGAGCAGTACATTGAGTGAAAGTGTTAACCAATGTACTGCTCTTTCAACTAAGTAATCACCTAATTGGCGGGTTTGGAAGTCGCATATCCAGGTGTTTGGTTCACAGTAGGATCATTCGTCCAAATCGCTTTATCAATCGGCCATAAAACCATATATGATTGATTAGTTTTATTTAAAACCCCATAACCATGGCTTGTGCTTTTAAATGCTAAAGGATCTGTTCCATATTTCATTCTCCTTAAATCATACCAGGTTTTTCCTTCATGTACAAACTCTTTCATCCTTTCGGTGAAGATGGCCAATTCGTTTTTATCTTTCGTGGAGTTGATGAATGGGGTTGGATCTGCAGCAGGTGCAAAAGCACGGTCCCTGATAGGTTTGATATAACTTGCCGGATCACTTCCTTCTGCATTAGCTATCTCTGCAAGCATAAGAAGTCTTTCGGCTTCCCGATAGATTGGCCAATCGTCAGAGAAATACCTTTTGTTGGCATTGATTGTTCCAATGAATTTAACGAGGGCAGTATTTCTGAGAATTATAGAATAAGGACTTTTTGTCACTTTGTAATAGTCGTAGAATGTAGCATCACGCCTTTTATCCTTTACATCATAAGCTTTGAACAACTCGAAAGTATATCCGTAACGTTGAATGATCTGTTGTGAGTTGGGCGCGGCAATCACCAAAGGATCAACAAGAAGGGAGCCGGTTGCAAGCGAATCTTTGTAGTGCAGATTGTCGAAGTTAAATGTTGAGTACAGATATTGGGACACACCTCCCATTTCAGCTTCACCCACCAGGTAACGTAAAGAAAAAATTATTTCGTTGTTGTTTTTTTGTGCAAATGCGAAGGCATTGGCAAAACTTGTCTGCAAAGTATTCCCGGAAATTGAGGTTAATGCTGACTTTGCCTCTGCTAAATCGGCACTGGTACCATAAACCTTCGCTGACCACAACATGACTTCACCTTTAAGCATAAATGTTGCTTTGGGACTCCACTGGCTTTTTTCGACAGGACTTGAAGCAGTACCAAAAAATCCAACTGACTTTGAAACATCACTTTTTATCGAGGCAAGTGTTTCAGCTTCTGTTGATCTGGCCTTTCGCAGGAGTACAGGGTCTGTATTCCCGTTCAAAACTTCAGGTTCCAGACGAAGTGGAACTCCGCCATACGTGCGAAGCAGATGGAAATAGTAGAACGCCCTTAATCCATAAGCCTGTCCAAGGAAATAATTCTTTTTTGCGTCGGTAAGAAATGTTACTTCGCCGACCTTTTGAATAAATAGGTTTATCTGCAAAATCGGACCATATAATCCTGCCCAGGATGAAATCCCAGGTGAATTTTCTTCAATCCTTTGCTCAATGATAGGCAACTCATTCAACGATGTATTCTGACGGTCCACATTACTATAAATTCCTCCGCGCATTTCTCCCAATCGTAAAAACATAAACTGATTGTCTCTTAGTTGTTTATGAATCCCTACCATAAAATTGGTAACCTGGGCTTCATTTTGCCAGAAATTTCCATCACCAAAATAGTCTATTGGAGCGAGTTCAAGCGTCTTTTTGCATGAAAAGGAGACTAAGGCAAAGAGTCCCGCAATAATTATGTATTTAATCTTTTTCATAATCCTTTTCTAAAGTATTAATGTAATTATTTATTAGAAAGTAATATCTGCACCAAGGATCAATTGTGTCGGTATCATATAGGC
>CAILKW010000070.1 GCA_903834845.1 uncultured Bacteroidia bacterium
AAGCATTCCAACAAAACAACTTAATAATCCAAGATTTGATAAAGTATTGATTTGATTGATCATACCATCTTTTTGGTCGAGAAACCACCATCCTGAACCCCATTGGATTTTCCCTGGTTCCGATCCATCCTGATAGTTACCCACCATAGTTGCCATCACAGCATTATCGCCGGGATTCAGGTTATAAAGAATTGTTCTTGTAAGCTTCTTGTTGTATTCCAGACGATTGAGAAACTTGGACATGGAAGTAGCGACAGGATAATCGCCTATTGAATCAAATCCTTTATCAGCTCCAACAGACTCGAACATTCTGGTATTGTTGTTTCGCATTGCTCCCAGATGGTATTGTTGAGTCCAATTGCGTTGGTGATCCATTACCGCAAACTCATAAAGCATTGCAGATTTGAACTTTAATATCTCTTCGCCGGAAGCTGTTTGACCGCTGCGTATCCTATTAAAAATTGCTTTGATTTCAGAAATAGTATAATTTGAAGCATAAATAGTTTCCAAACCATGATCTGATAATCGGCAGCCGTTTTCGTGAAAAAAGAGGTGACGTTTTTCGATTGCCTCCATGAAACTGTCGAATGACGCAATCGAAATACCGGAAGCCACCTCCAATTGAGCAATATATGCGTTAAACGTATTTGGATCCTCAATAGCCATTGCTTTATCGGGTCTCCAAGCCGGAATCACCTTTACCTCAAAACCACTTTCCTTTATACTGCGGTGGTATTCAAGAGTATCAACCGGGTCATCGGTAGTACATATTACTTTTACATTGGCTTTTCTGATAATTCCCCTGCACGAAAAATCTTTTGTTTGTAATAAAGCGTTACAGGTATCCCAAATCTGACGTGCAGAGGATGGATTCAAAATAGTATTTATCCCGAATGGGTGACGTAATTCGAGATGAGTCCAATGGTAGAGCGGATTGCGCATGGTATAAGGTGCTGTCTCAGCCCATTTTTGGAATTTTTCCCAATCACTGGCATCACCGGTACAAAATTTTTCATCAACGCCATTGGCTCTTAATGCTCTCCATTTGTAGTGATCACCATGAAGCCAAATCTCACTCATGTTATTAAATATACGATCTGCGGCAATCTCTTGTGGAGAAATATGGCAGTGGTAATCGAAGATAGGCATTGTGGCAGCGTATTCATGATACAATCGTTGAGCAGTATCTGTTTGAAGCAGGAAATCGTCATCCATGAATGGTTTCATAATAATTCAATTTTATCAGGTAAAATATTATATTTCAACATATTTCAACATTATTTCTATTTTGGTTCAATTCGTGACTATAAACCAAAAAGTCTTTTCAGGTGTCGGTCGAACAGATTCTCCTCAACACAACTCCCAATCAGATCGTAGTGTTTTTCGAGTAACCCGGTATATTTAGTGCCGCTTTCAGAGGCAATTTTATACCCTACATGAATTAATTGCCTGAGATTTGGATTATAATCAGGGTGACCTGGGATATGTCGGAGTGTATTCGCAAATTTTTCGCTTCCCCATTGATCCACTTCAATTGCAGAAGGTAATTCATTCTGTTTAATATCAATTACATCAGCATAAGGGGCACATAATTCTTCCTGCCGTTCCAACGCATTTTTATAAATCTGTTTGGCTAATTCGAGAGCCTCACCTCCTGCAAGTGCCAGTCCGATTACCTCTTCAAGCCATGTTGTACCTGCAGTTTTTACGTGAATACCTTTGTCGTACTTCTTAATAATCTGCGAAATTACTGGATATATCGAAAATTTATCTGATCCTGAATGAACGCTAAGCTTCAGGTTTTCAGGCAAACCAAATTCTTTCACTGCAAAATCAATAACAAGCACATCTTCTTCAAATTCGCGAGAGAATTGGGCTACATCTCCCACATAATCTACTCCTTTATTGAAACGTCCTGTGAATTTTGGGGCAATGGTCTGCACCGGAATACCTTGATCTGCAATCATTTTCAAAATAAAAAACATTTCAACTGGAGTTTGCGGTGTTTCAACCTCATCCATCGAAACCTCTGTTACAAAATGATCTGCACCCTTTTGTTCTAAAATATGATTGTATATTTTTCCAGCTTCAGCAATTGCAGCCAAAAATTTTAAGGTAATATTTTTAAGAAGTTGATCAGAAACATTAAAAGGATGGTCAATGCCTGGAATGTTTAAAATCCCTGAGTACTTTTTACATGAAGATACAAATTCAGAGATTTGCTCATCGTTTGATGATGTGCCAATTTTGCTTGCAACATCAAGAGTAAAAAAATCGGATGCTGCAATAAAGCCATTAACATTTGAGAGATTAATATGGTCTGCATCAACGAAATAGGCTCTTGAAAAGGATAACGCCTTAACAGCTGCATCGGCTTCAATTCTTGTATCATCGGGTTTTGAATGAATGTAAGAATGTTCACGGTTCGATTTATTCCATACCGGTACAACATCAAAACCCGCTGCCTCAGCTTTCATTATAGCTCTTAACTGCGCTTCACCCTGATGTCCGAAACGGTCTCCAATACCTAAACTATATTTACCAATTTTCATGTTACGATTATCTAATTATTAATATATCAGTACAATATCGAAAAAAAAATAGTTTCGTGTTCGTTCACGAAGATAAAATCTTTTAATTTAAGCCACAATAATAACTTGAACTAAAATGCCTTTTATGTTTTAAAACATTTTTTCCGTGTTCGCACACGAATTTAAAAAAAACATATTATTTTTGTCCGCAAACTTAAACAATTTCATAAATATAGTTGAATGAAAAAGAACATCAGGATAATGGATATTGCCGAGAAAGCAGGTGTTTCGATAGGGACAGTTGATCGGGTGCTCCATTCGCGTGGTGAGGTATCGGATGAAACAAGGGATAAGATTCTTAAAATAATCAGTGATTTCGATTACCATCCGAATATTCTGGCAAGTTCTCTGGCTTCAAAAAAAGTGATCACTTTTGCTTCACTTATGCCTTGGTTTCCTGACAAAGATGCTTTTTGGTCGAAGCCTCAGGAAGGAATAGAAAAAGCAATCAAAAAACTTCAACATTATGGTATAAGACTTCAGCAATTTCATTTTAAGATGGAAGATCCTCAAACACTTACCCATGAAGCTGACAAAATACTTAAATTATTGCCTGATGGAATTCTTTTGGCTCCGTGGGCAAAACGTGAATCCATTAAATTCACCCAAGAACTCGATCGGTTGAATATTCCTTATGTATTTATAGATTCAAACCTGAAAGAAGCAAATCCGATTAGTTTTATAGTCCAAAATTCTGTGCAAAGCGGTTATCTTGCTGCAAAACTTCTTGATTATGGAATTGTGCACCAAAGTAAAATTCTGTTGATTCACATTACCAAAGATTCTCAAAATGCTAATCATTTGCTGCAAAGAGAGAAAGGCTTTCTTGATTATTTTGAGACTGTCAACTATAAATCGCATCAACTCATTAAGATTGAAGTTCCATCTGATGAAATCGAAATAGCCGAAAAACTAAATACCTGTATCCAGGAAGTGAAATCTATTGATGCAGTATTTGTAACTAACTCGAAAGTGCATCAGGTTGCGGGCTTTTTTGACCAATTCAATGATCGTCCCAAAATTATAGGGTACGACTTGATTCCCAAAAACATTGATTTACTGATTAAAGGTAAAATAGACTTTATTCTAAATCAAAAACCTGAATATCAGGGATATGTGGCAACGAATTTGTTATTCGACCAGATTGTAAGAAAGGAAAAGGTAACAAATGCAAATTATACTTCTATTGACATTATTACAAAAGAAAATATTGAGTATTACTCTTCAATATAATAACAACAAATATTTATAAATCAATAAAATACAAATAATTTTAGGTAAATGAAAAAAATATCATTTGATGACCTTAACGGGAAAGTTTGCGTAATTACCGGAGGAGCCGGTGTAATTGGAATTTCTATTATTAAAGCACTTGCTTCGGTTGGTACAAAAGTAGCAATTGTTGACATCAACGAAGATCTTGCCAAACAAGTTGCTGCAGAACTTGCGATGGAATTTGATGCCGAAATTATTGGAGTTAAAGCCAATGTACTTGACAAAGAGTCGCTTGAAAATGCAAAATTGGTGATTAATGAAAAGCTTGGCAAGATAGATTTGCTGATTAACGGAGCAGGAGGCAATTCACCACAAGCTACAACTCAGTCTGAACAAATGGAAGAATCTGATTTGTCGAACCTCGAAAGAACCTTTTACGGACTTCAAATGGAAGGTTTCGATAAGGTATTCGCTCTGAATTTTAAAGGTACTGTTCTGCCAAGTATGGTGTTTACCAAAGACATGCTTGAAAAAAAATCGGGAGTTGTTTTGAATATCTCATCTATGAATTCATACCATCCTTTGACAAAAATACCTGCTTATTCAGCAGCCAAAGCTTCAGTCAATAACTTTACTGAGTGGCTCGCTGTACATCTTGCAAAAGTAGGAATCAGAGTAAATGCTGTGGCACCTGGATTCTTTATTACAAATCAGAACCGTTTTCTTGTGATTGATGAAAAAACCGGAAATTATTCCGCTCGCGGAAATAAAATCGTTACAAACACACCGATGGGGAAATTTGGCGATCCTGATGATCTTCAGGGAGCGGTTTTATACCTTCTTTCCGACCTTTCATCTTTCGTTACAGGTATTGTGATTCCAGTTGACGGAGGTTTCAATGCCTACAGTGGCGTTTAAATTATTGTTTCACACGTATAGACTTAACATGTCGAGAAATTACATGTTATGTCTATACAATAAAAATTGTATAATTTAATTTTATCAAATAATAGTATTTTATGAGCCTTCAATTAAAAAAAGATTTTGCCTGGTCATTACTCGTACCAACAAGCATGGGAGTTAGAATTACACCTGTAAACGGACAGCCTGTTCATTGCAGCGACATGTTTCAAATGTTTGCATCAAGTGCCGAAACCAATGTAGCGAGTATATCATCCTATCTGGGACTTCCCGTTAAAGTCTTGACAACATTCGTAAAAGACAGTCCAATAGCTCATTTCATTAAAAGTAACCTGAAAAGTCGCAATATAATTTTCGAAGGGCCTGAAGTAGCGCAAGGCGATCCGTGGGGTTACCGTCATCAGTTTAATATTGCCGACAGTGGCTGCGGAACTCGTGGACCGCGTGTCCAAAATGACCGTGCCGGTGAAGTAGGCCGAACATTAAATGTAAAAGATTTCGATCTTGAACGGATATTCGGAAAAGAGGGAGTTCAGATTGTCCATTTGTCAGGATTGATCGGTGCATTATCGCCCGAAACAAGTAATTTCTGTCTTGAACTTGCCAGATTTGCAAAGAAATACGATACACGTATTTCCTTCGACCTGAATTATCGTGCCTCATTCTGGAAAGGACGTGAAAAAGAGTTGCGTGAAATATTCACTGAAATAGCCTCTTTATCAGATATTTTGATCGGTAACGAAGAAGATTTCCAGCTTTGCCTCGGTATCGAAGGCCCTGAGGCAGGTGGTAAAGGAATTGAAGCAGAAATTGATGGCTTTAAAGGAATGATAAACAGGGTAAAAGAGGCTTTCCCAAATGCATCGGTTTTCGCAACAACACTCCGTCAGGTGATTAGTGCCAATGAACATCTGTGGGGTGCGATCATGCTCGAAGGCGAAAACTGGCAGATTATTGAACCACGTAGAATTACTGTCCTTGACAGAATCGGCGGCGGGGATGGTTTTGTTGGTGGTTTGCTTTATGGAATCCTCAAAGGATGGTCTCCCGAAAAGTGGCCTCAGTTCGGTTGGGCAACCGGTGCTTTAGCTACCACCTTCCTGACCGATTATGCTCAACCGGCAGATGAAGAGATGGTGTGGAGTATATGGGGTGGAAATGCACGAGTAAAAAGATAAAAACATGATATATTTTCAAACTGGTTCACCAACATCTTCACTGTCACACGATGATTTGAAGGAGGGATTATACACAGCTTTGACGCTGCTGGGAAAAAAGAAAAAAATTCTGGCTATTCCACCCGATTTTACCCGATTTCCCTCGCGGGCAGGTGAGTTAACACGTTATGCTTGGAACTATTACGGTGACAAGCTTACCGATATTTTACCGGCTCTTGGCACACATTCTCCAATGACAGATCATCAAATCAATGAGATGTTTGGCGATGTTCCAAAAGAGTTGTTTCGAGCCCACGATTGGCGACACGATGTAGTTACGTTGGGTGAAGTACCCGCTGAATACGTTCGCGAAGTATCAGAAAATGCAGTTGATTTTGCGTGGCCTGCTCAGGTAAACAAATTACTTGTTGAAGGTGGTTTTGACCTTATTCTTTCAATAGGTCAGGTAGTTCCTCACGAAGTTGTTGGCATGGCCAATCATAACAAAAACATATTTGTTGGTACAGGTGGTGCCGAAGGTATCAATAAAAGCCATTTTATTGGCGCGGCTTTTGGAATGGAAAAAATGATGGGGCGTTCAAAGACTCCTGTCCGCAGGATTTTCGATTATGCCAGTCATGCATTTGCAAAACATCTTCCCATTCTTTATATTTTAACCGTTGTCGGGATGGATAAAGAAGACGGAACGCTGAAAGTACGTGGATTATATGTTGGCGATGATAAAGAAGTCTTCAAAGCTGCGGCTGCACTTTCACTTGAAGTAAACTTTACAATGCTTGACCGGCCAATGAAAAAAGTGGTTGTTTATCTCGATCCAACCGAATTCAAATCAACATGGCTTGGAAATAAATCTGTTTATCGTACCCGAATGGCTATTGCTGATGATGGTGAACTGATTGTTCTCGCTCCAGCACTCAAAGAGTTTGGCGAAGATTCTGAAATAGACCGACTTATACGCAAGTATGGTTATTTTGGCACGCCACAAACACTTCATGCTGTTCGCGAAAATGACGATCTGAGAAATAATCTTAGTGCTGCAGCGCATCTTATTCATGGCTCTTCTGAAGGTCGTTTCTCGGTAACTTATTGTCCGGGTAACGGTAGTGAAAATCTAACACAGCAAGAGATTGAAAGTGTAGGTTTTAAATATGCTGATCTTGGCGAAATGACTAACATGTATGCCCCATCCAAACTAAAGGATGGATGGAATGTCACTTCTGATGGCGAGGAGTTTTATTACATCTCTAATCCTGCATTAGGATTATGGGCTGTGCGTGAACGATTTAATGGGTAATCACCGATGATTTTAAATGATATAAGGTGGGGAATAATTGGATGTGGTAATGTCACAGAGGTAAAGAGCGGGCCACCTCTTCAACTGACACCACACTCAAGTCTTATGGCTGTTATGCGCCGTAATTCAGCACTTGCGATGGATTATGCTCAGCGACATCATGTTCCCAAATGGTACAGCAATGCCGACGAGTTGATATATGATCCCGATGTAAATGCAGTTTATATTGCCACTCCACCCGATACCCACCTTGAATACGCGGTAAAAGCGATGCTGGCAGGTAAGCCTGTTTATGTCGAAAAACCGATGTGCCGAACTTACTCAGAGTGCCTTGAGATGCTAAAAGTATCTGAGGAAACTGGGATTCCGGTATTTGTTGCCTATTACAGACGTGCTTTGCCCGGTTTTTTGAAAGTGAAAGAATTGGTTGAATCCGGTGCTGTTGGATCAGTCAGATTAGTGAATGTCAGGTTTTACCGTCCAATGAAAAATGATCTTGTCGGTAGCGATTTACCCTGGCGATTGCTTCCTGAAATTTCAGGAGGAGGACTTTTATTCGATCTTGCTTCGCATACTCTTGATTTTCTTGATTATGTTTTTGGTCCGATAGGCAAGATCAAAGCCAATGCATTCAATCAGGCTGATTGCTATGTTGCCGAAGATATTGTTCTCGCCAACTGGCAACACGAATTTGGTGTTGCAGGAACAGGATCATGGTGTTTCACAACCTCTGATAATAACATCGTTGATGAGGTGGAGATCATTGGAGAAAGAGGAAGAATTATTTTTTCAACATTTGAGTTCAGCCCGGTGGTGCTCGATAATATTAATGGTCATCAGGAATTTCCGTTTGAAAAACCACTTCATGTACAAAGTTATTTGATGGCAAATATTGTAGCTTCGCTTCGTGGAGAGGGTGAATCACCTTCCACCGGAAAAACGGCTGCGCGTACAAATTTGGTACTCGATAAAATGGTCAAAAAGTATTACCGAAAAGATTCATAAAGAGAATTCAGACCTGTATGAAGATTATTATAGACGATAAAATACCATATATCAAAGGAGCACTTGAACCTTTTGCAGATGTTCTTTATCTCCCCGGAAATAAGACAACTCCTGAGGTAGTGAAAGATGCAGATGCAATTATCACACGAACAAGAACTGTTTGTAATGAAAAACTATTGGCAGGTTCGAAAGTGAAGTTCATTGCCTCCGCTACAATTGGTTATGATCATATTGATACCGGTTATTGTGAACAATCGAGAATCAACTGGACTAATGCGCCAGGGTGCAATTCGAAATCTGTTGAGCAATACATCGCATCGGCTTTGATGGTTCTTGCCGAAAAAAAGAATTTCTCTCTTTCTGAAAAAACCATCGGCATTGTTGGTGTTGGAAATGTCGGATCGAAAGTGGCTCGCCTTTGTGAAATATTTGGAATGAAGGTGCTGCTCAACGATCCGCCACGTGCAAGAGTTGAAGGTGGTAAGGGTTTTGTTGAGTTGGATGAAATACTTAAAAAAGCTGATATTATCACTCTGCATGTTCCGTTAAATTTGGAAGGACCAGACAAAACTTTCCATCTCGCGGATGATGCTTTTTTCTCAAGGGTGGTAAAGCATCCTGTTATTATCAACTCATGTCGCGGTGAAGTAACTGACACCCACTCGTTAAAATCGGCATTAAAATCAGGTCAGATTTCAGGATCAGTGATTGATTGCTGGGAAAATGAGCCGGAGTTGGACAAAGAATTACTTGATTTGGTTGATTTGGCTACTCCACATATTGCCGGTTATTCAAAGGATGGTAAAGCCAACGGTACCAGCATGAGCGTTAGGGCTTTAAGTAAGTTCTTCGGATTAGGAATCAACAATTGGAAATGTCAAGATGTTGAACTTCCCAAATCAACTGATATTATTATTGACGGAACAGGGAAAACATTACAGCAAATCCTTGCCGAAGCGATCTTTGCTACTTACGATATTCGCGAAGATGACTTACGCTTGAGAAATTCGGTCGAAACTTTCGAAAAACAACGTGGTGACTATCCTGTAAGAAGAGAGTTTCCGACCTTTTGTATTTTTTGTAAAATCAATAATACTAAGACAATAGACAAACTTAAACAATTGGGATTCAGGTTTTAAGTAGAAATTTTTGAAATAAGTAGAAATTTTTTGAAATAATAAATAACAATTCAAATCAATTAAAAGTAAAATGAAGAAAGCAGACATTGGACTAATTGGTCTAGCAGTAATGGGCGAAAACCTTGTTCTGAACATGGAAAGTAAAGGATTTACGGTTGCAGTTTATAACCGCACAGTTGACAAGGTGGACAAATTTGTGACGGGACGTGGTGCACAAAAGAATTTTATCGGATGTCACTCTATCGCCGATCTTTGCGCTAACCTCGAAAGTCCGCGTAAAGTGATGATGCTTGTTAAAGCGGGCACTCCGGTTGACGATTTTATTGAACAGATCATTCCTCATCTTGAACCGGGAGATATTATTATTGACGGTGGAAATTCCCATTTTCCCGATACGATCAGGCGTACGAAATATGTCGAAAGCAAAGGCTTATTGTACATTGGAACAGGTGTTTCAGGTGGTGAAGAGGGTGCTTTGTTAGGCCCATCAATGATGCCGGGAGGTTCCCCTGCCGCTTGGCCTGCTGTAAAAGAAATATTTCAGTCGGTTGCTGCAAAAGTGGGCACAGAGCCTTGCTGCGACTGGGTTGGTGAAAACGGCGCTGGTCATTTCGTAAAAATGGTTCACAATGGCATTGAATATGGCGATATGCAGATTATTTGCGAAGCATATCAAATGATGAAAGAGCTTTTGGGAATGAATGCCGATGAGATGCACGAAGTATTTACTGAATGGAACAAAGGCGATCTGGATAGCTATCTTGTTGAAATAACCCGCGATATATTAGGTTTCCGTGATGAAAACGGAGAAGCACTTGTTGAAAAGATTTTAGATACTGCCGGACAAAAAGGAACAGGTAAATGGACAGGAGTAGCTGCTCTCGACCTCGGTATTCCGCTGACGCTAATTGGTGAATCGGTATTTGCTAGGTGTCTATCGGCACAAAAAGATCTTAGGGTAAAAGCATCTAAAGTACTTAGTGGCCCTGAAAAACTTTTCAAAGGTGATAAAGATCAATTTCTTAGCGATTTGAAAGATGCACTTCTGGGTGCAAAGATTATCTCTTATGCGCAGGGTTACGACTTAATGGGTGAAGCTGCCAAAGAGTTTAAATGGAATCTGAATAATGGTGGGATTGCGCTTATGTGGCGTGGTGGTTGTATCATTCGTTCGGTTTTTCTCGGTAAGATCAAAGAAGCTTTTGATAAAAATCCTAATCTTGAACATTTACTGCTTGATGAATATTTCAAAACAACAATTGAAAAGGCTCAAGCAGGGTGGCGGCGAGTGGTTGCGACTGCTATTACTAATGGAGTTCCGGCACCATGTCTTGCCACTGCATTAACATATTTTGATGGATTCCGTAGCGAGAGACTGCCAGCCAATCTGTTACAGGCTCAACGTGACTATTTTGGTGCGCACACTTACGAAAGAATTGACAAACCTCGTGGTGAGTTTTTCCACACTAACTGGACCGGTCGTGGAGGTGACACAGCTTCATCAACTTATACAGTTTAAAATTTTACAATCCAAAAACAAGGAACGCCGCGATCTAAGGATTGCGGCGTTTTTTTTATTTATTCATTTTAAAGACTTTTGGATTATTATTTCTACTTTCGCCAATACTAAAAAACATCAAATCACTATTGACGATGAAAAAAACCATTTTTTTGACTTTGGTAGTATTAATCTGTTCAGACTTTGCAATAAGTCAACCCACAACAGCAGTGCATGGAGAAGGGAATAAAATACCTGGCCGCTGGACTCAAGAAAAAGCCAATACCTGGTACAATCAACAAGATTGGCCTCGTGGATGTAATTTTAACCCAAGCACTTCGATCAATCAATTAGAAATGTGGCAGGCAGAATCCTTTGATCCGGGGACCATTAACAGAGAATTAGGATGGGCTAAAAATATTGGTATGAATTGTATGCGTGTCTATCTTCACCATTTAGCCTGGGAGATTGATAAAGCAGGCTTTAAAAACCGGATGAAGGAATACCTTTCTATAGCTGACAAAAACGGAATAAAAACCATCTTTGTATTTTTTGATGACTGTTGGAATCCAACGTATTCGTCCGGAAAACAGCCAGCTCCTAAACCGGGTGTTCACAATTCCGGTTGGGTAAAAGATCCCGGAGATTTACTTGGTAAGGATTCCAACCTAATTGCTGTTTTGGAGGCTTATGTGAAAGATGTTCTTACTACATTTAAAAACGACCGGCGAATCCTTCTTTGGGATTTATACAATGAGCCAGGTGTTTATAAAGATCAATCTCTGAAATTATTAACTCAGGTTTTTGAATGGGGAAGAGCAATTAATCCATCTCAACCATTATCTTCCGGAGTATTTGGAAATGATTTCAAAAAGCTCAGTAATTTTCAGCTTGCCAATTCCGATGTAATTACATATCACAATTATTCTGATGAGATTAAACATAAGTCAGCTATTGACACATTGAAAAGGTTTGGCAGACCTTTGTTGTGTACAGAATATATGGCCAGACGTAATAATAGCCTCTTTAGCAATATTATGCCTTTACTGAAAAATAATAATGTCGCCGCAATTAACTGGGGGTTGGTTGCAGGAAAAAGCAATACTAAATATGCCTGGGATGAACCTATAGCTGACGGATCGGAACCTAAACTTTGGTTTCACGAAATTTTCCGTACGGATGGCAAACCTTATAAACAGGAGGAAGTTGACCTGATTATTAACCTCACAAAGAACAAATAATTATTTCACAAATAAAAATAAAACAAAGATGAAAAGACTAATTATCGTACTGATTTGCATTGGAATAAGTCCTGTTTTTGCACAATGGAAACCTGCCGGAGAAAAGATTAAAACCGCGTGGGCAGAAAAGATAGATGTACAAAATGTCTTACCTGAATACCCGCGACCTATTATGGAGCGCACTGAATGGCAAAACCTTAACGGACTTTGGGATTATGCAATACGAAAAATGGGTATGGCTGAACCGACACAATTCGATGGTTCAATTCTGGTACCTTTCGCTGTTGAAACAAGTCTTTCAGGTGTCCAAAAAACTGTTGGCCAGGAAAATGAATTATGGTACAAACGCACTTTTACAGTATCTCCAAAATGGAAGAATAAAAAGGTTTTGCTAAATTTTGGTGCTGTGGATTGGAAATCGGAAATTTGGCTGAATGACATCAAAATTGGTTCACATAAAGGTGGTTACACCCCTTTTAGCTTTGATATCACCTCATTTCTGAATAAGACAACCGAGCAAAGACTTGTTCTTCGTGTATGGGATCCTACAGAAGCCGGATTTCAACCTCGCGGAAAGCAAACGAGCAAACCAAGTGGGATTTTTTACACTGCTGTTACCGGGATCTGGCAAACTGTCTGGCTTGAAGCCGTTTCAGAAAAATACATAACTGCCATAAAATCAGTGCCGAATATAGATAAAAGTCAATTAAATATTCGTATTTCTACAGAAGGTAGCACCAAGGCAGATTATTTTGAAGCAAAAGTTTTTGATGGGACGAAAGTGATCGCATCGGCAAAAGCTTCAGTTTTTGAAGCTGCAGATATATCGGTAACAGATGCAAAACTTTGGAGTCCCGAATCACCTTTTCTTTATGATTTACAGATAAGTCTGATTAGTAATGGGATAGTTACTGACCAGATAAAAAGTTATTTTGCTATGCGCAAAATTTCAACCAAACGGGATGATAACGGTATTGTAAGGCTTCAACTTAATAATAAGGATTATTTTCAGTTTGGTCCGCTTGATCAGGGTTGGTGGCCTGATGGACTATATACAGCACCAAGTGACGAAGCACTTAAATACGACATTCAGAAAACTAAAGATTTCGGTTTTAACATGATTCGCAAACACGTAAAAGTTGAACCTGCCCGCTGGTATTCACATTGTGATCGCTTAGGCATTTTGGTCTGGCAGGATATGCCAAGCGGCGACAGATCACCACAATGGCAAAGCCAGCAATACTTCAATGGCAACGAGTTTGTACGCAGTGAAGAATCGGAAACCAACTATCGTAACGAATGGAAAGAGATCATTAATTTGCTGTATTCCAACCCTTCAATAATCTGCTGGGTTCCATTCAATGAATCTTGGGGACAATTTAAAACCAAGGAAATTGTAGAATGGACAAAATCTTACGATCCAAGTCGTCTTGTAAATCCTGCAAGTGGCGGCAACCATTATCCTGTTGGTGATATGCTTGATTTGCATAACTATCCAAGTCCAAAGATGTATCTGTATGATGGTCAGAGACCCACGGTTCTTGGTGAATATGGCGGAATTGGATTAGCTGTTGATGGTCATTTGTGGTCAACAGATAAAAACTGGGGTTACATTCAATTTAAAGACTCAAAAGCAGTGACTGACGAATACGTGAAATATGGTGAGCTACTCCTGAAAATGGCCAAAACGGGATTTTCTGCTGCAGTATATACCCAAACTACTGACGTAGAAGGTGAGGTAAACGGGCTAATGACCTACGACAGAAAAGTAATAAAAATCGAAGAAAACCGTGTAAATGAGATCAATCAGAAGATTTGTAAATCGGTAAATCAGTAAATAAATCGGATATATAAAAGATTTTTTTTCTGTTTTCAGAATAATTCCGCATTATTCTGAATTATTCGTATCTTTACATATATAAATATTTAAATCTTTCATTATGCCACAACAGATTAAACGCCTGATCAGCGTGTTTGCTATTTTAATAGTACTGTTTCTGATAATGCGACAAGTCTTAAAACCTGACTCTTTTGGTGAATTAGGCCACTATCGCTCGAAGGCAATTCAAGAAAACAAGATGAGGGAATTGCATTACGCCGGTTCGGTTAACTGTTTAAAATGTCATGAAGCAATTCGTACAGACAAAGCACAGGGATCGCACGCAAAACTTAAGTGCGAAGTTTGTCATGGTCCAGGCTTAAAACATGCTCTTTATGCCGAGAAATTTAAAGACGGGCAATTACCGGATTCGCTAAAGATGTATAAACCATCGGAGCGAAAAGAATGTGCTTTGTGCCATCAGATTAATGCCGCGCGTATAAAGATGGTTTTCGATACTATCAATAATTCAATGATTAAGCAGATAAATGCTATGGAACACAACTACGCCGATGCGGATACTAAAGTAGAATATAAGTGTATTGAATGTCATAATCCTCATCAACCATGAAACAAGAAAAATCGAAACTTTCCAGAAGAGATTTTTTCAAAGCTGGAACAATCATAGTAGGAGGAATAGCAGTTGCTTCGACCTTTACTCCGTTTGACGGATTGCTGTTTGCCATTGAACCGCCTAAAGGAAAGGAAAAATGGTACGGAATAGGCATTGATATTAATAAGTGCATAGGTTGCGGAAAATGTGCAAATGCCTGTAAACAGGAGAACAATGTACCAAAAGCACCATTCTATTTCCGTTCATGGGTTGAGCAATATACCATTAAAAATGATGGTACAATAAAGGTAGAATCACCTAACGGGGGAATTGACGGATTTGTACAATCTGTCCCGAATGAAGATATTTTCAAATCATTCTTCGTTCCAAAAATGTGTAATCATTGTGCCAAATCACCCTGCACTCAGGTTTGCCCGGTTGGAGCAACATTCGAAACTCCTGAGGGTATTGTTTTAGTTGATGAGAACTATTGTATTGGTTGTAGGTATTGCGTTCAGGCTTGTCCTTACGGATGTCGGTATGTTCACCCCGAAAAAGGAACAGTTGACAAGTGTACCTTGTGTATTCATCGTCTCGAAAAGGGTTTACAGCCGGCTTGCTTTGAAATATGTCCCACAGAGGCAAGAATTTTTGGTGATTTAAACGACCCAAAGAGCAACCTGAATTACTTCCTTAAAAATCATACTTGTATGGTGATTAAACCGAATTTAAATACAGCTTCAAAATTATTCTATAACGCATTAAGCCCGGAGGTTAGATAATATGGAAGATCATTTACAAAATCTATACGAAGTTCTTTCAAAAGTTGAAGGATACGTTTATCCTAACGAAATTGAACTTAACTGGAGTATTCTCATAGTCCTTTATCCTTATATCACAGGATTGGTTGCTGGCGCGTTTATTCTCGCATCCCTTGAACGCATTTTTAAATTGAAGATTCTCAAACCTACCTATGGTCTTGCTTTATTGACTGCCTTATCTTTTATGTTAGTGGCTACTATGCCTCTTATCAGCCACTTGGGTAAACCATTCAGAGCTTACGAAATAATGATTACTCCACATTTAAGCTCTGCCATGGCAATCTTTGGTTTTGTTTATTTGTGGTATCTGATGGTAGTATTATTACTTGAGATTTGGTTTGACTATCGTAGGGACATGGTTTTGTGGGCTGAGGAATCAAAAGGATTTAAGCGATTCATCTACAAAACTCTTTCCCTTTGGACAACCGACATTTCGCCAAAAGCAGTAGCTCTTGATGATAAACTTGGGTAT
>CAILKW010000071.1 GCA_903834845.1 uncultured Bacteroidia bacterium
AGGTTTTCAGCACTGTTGTAACGCTGATTGTTGCTGCCGAAATCTTTTCGAAAGGTTTGATTTATCTAGGATTCATCGATACTTTGGTCAATGTCTCTACTCATCTTGGACTTTCGGGAGTTGGTATTTCAGTTTTAATAGCTGTATTGTTGTTTTTTGCAGCTATGTTAATGGGAAGCGGAAATGCTGCTTTCTTTTCTTTTGGTCCATTAATGCCGGCAATCGCTACAAAACTAAGCATGTCAAGTGTTTCCATGATTTTACCCATGCAGTTATGCGCAAGTATGGGTAGAGCAACATCTCCTATTGCCGGAATAATTGTCGCTATTGCAGGTGTTGCTGGAGTTTCCCCAATTGAACTTGCCAAAAGAAATTCAATTCCTTTGATTGGCGGAATGTTGTTTATGCTAACTTATCATTTTTTGACACTATAAATAGAAATATATGCTGAATCTGATTAAGACTGTTGAGGTTTATGCACCTAAAAAGCTTGGAAAAAAAGAAATTTTAATTGCCGGTGAAAAAATTATAAAAATTGCCGACACAATTGTGCTTTCAGGTGTCGAAGCTCAGGAATTTGATTTTAATGGGAAAATCCTGACTCCCGGCTTTATTGATCAGCATGTGCATATAACAGGAGGAGGTGGTCAGACCGGATACTCCTCATTTGTTCCAGAAGTGCCAATGAGTGAGCTTATTGCCTGTGGTACAACAACAGTAGTAGGAATGTTGGGGACTGATGGTTTTGTAAAAGAGTTAACTACACTTTATGCAAAATGTAAAGCCCTCGATATGGATGGAATAACTGCTTTTATGCATACCGGCTATTACGGACTACCTGAGAAAACTTTGATGTCATCGGTTGCAAACGATCTGATTTTTATTGATAAAGTTATAGGTTGTAAACTTGCCATCAGTGATGATCGTTGTTCTTTCCCTTCTGAAAATGAAATTTTACGATTGATTAATCAGGTTCGCCTTGGTGGTTTTACTTCCAACAAAACAGGAATACTTCATATTCATGTTGGAGCTCTCGAAAGTGGCATTGAAGTATTGCTCGAAATTTCACGAAAGTATCCAACACTGATTCAACATATTTCACCGACTCATGTAATAAGGACAAAAGCCCTTTTTGATCAGGCTATAGTATTTGCAAAACTTGGCGGAATGATTGACATCTCAACAGGAGGAACCCAATTTGTTGAACCTTACCAATGTGTATTGATAGGACTTGAAAATGGATTATCCATTGATTCAATGACTTTCTCCAGCGATGGCAGGGGGGGAGTACGAAAAGTTGATCCTGCAACAGGTGAAGTGAGTTACCGACCGGCTCCTCTTCATCGTAATTTTTCTGAAACCGTAAGGCTCGTAAAGGAAGGAGGCGTTCCTCTGGAACAAGCGTTATGTCTGATAACCTCAAGCCCTGTCAGAAATTTGAAAATTAAGAACAAAGGTTATATTTGCGAAGGTTTTGATGCTGACTTCTGCATTCTTGATAATGAATTAAAACTTACAGAGGTCTTTGCCAGAGGAACTTTAATGATGAAAGAATCGAAAGTAATAAAAAGAGGAAAATACGAATGAAATATCTAAAAAGTTTATATGTTCAGGTAATTATTGCCATAATAATAGGCATTCTAATAGGTGTCTTTTATCCTTCTTTTGCAGTACAGCTTAAACCTTTGGGTGACGGTTTCATTAAATTAGTGAAAATGATGATCGCTCCTATCATTTTCTGTACAATTGTGAATGGCATGGCCGGTATGGAAAACACCAAAAAAGTTGGAAGGGTGGGGGTTAAAGCAATTATTTATTTTGAAATTGTTACAACTTTTGCCTTGTTGATAGGATTAGTCGTTGTAAATGTTTTAAAGCCTGGCGTTGGGATGAATATTGATCCTGCTTCTCTGGATATGAAATCTGTAGAAAGCTATATGACTAATAATAAAAGTCAGGGTATGACAGATTTTATTCTGAATATCATACCCGATAACATTATCAACGCATTATCTGCCGGAAATATCTTACAAATTCTGTTTTTCTCTATATTACTTGGTTTTGCCTTGTCGAAAATTGGCCATAAAGCGAAACCGCTTTTAGTAGGAATAAAATCCATTGAAGAAGCTCTTTTTGCAATTATTAAGATTATAATGAAAGTTGCTCCATTAGGTGCGTTAGGGGCTATGGGCTTTACAATTGGAAAATACGGTTTGGGTTCATTAGTATCGCTTGGACAATTAATGGGAGCTTTTTATTTAACATGTATTTTATTCATCACTTTTATTTTGGGTGCGATACTGAAATATACAGGTTTTAGTCTTTTCCGGCTGCTTAGATATATTAGGGAGGAATTATTGATTGTGATTGGCACATCATCATCCGAAGCTGCTCTGCCAAGTTTAATGGATAAACTAAGGAAAATGGGATGTTCCGAATCAGTTGTTGGATTAGTCGTACCGACAGGTTATTCGTTTAACCTTGATGGAACTTCAATATACCTGACAATGGCGGCTGTTTTTTTGGCTCAGGCTACTAATACTCCATTAGATTTCTCGCATCAATTATCATTATTGTTAGTATTAATGCTTGCTTCAAAAGGGGCAGCCGGTGTAACAGGAAGTGGTTTCATTACTCTCGCAGCCGTTTTACCCATTGTCGGAAATATTCCTGTCGCTGCTATTGCACTGATCTTAGGTATAGACCGATTTATGAGTGAAGCAAGAGCAATAACTAATATCATTGGAAATACAATCGCCACAATTGTAGTCGCGAAATCAGAAAATGAAATCGATATGACTAAAATAAAGAAAGCAATAGGCTGAATAGAATAAAAAATATAAGATTCAATTATGATAAAAAATCTATTTATAAGTTTTTTGATTTTGTTCAGCATTAAGCTGTCTGCACAAATTCAACCGGTTAGGATGACTGAGAAATTCTTTCCAAATCCTGCTATTCAAATACAAACTCCTACTAATCAAAAGCCAACAGAGCAAGGCCTGTGCACTTATGATGAGATGATTAGTTATTTGCAATCCCTGACCAAAGATCGCAAAGAAACTGTTCGATTGGAAATGCTTGGTAAAACCACAAAAGGCAATGAAATTCCAATTCTTTATTTTGGTGAAGGAAAGGATCCCAACAAATTGAATATATGGCTGCAAGGCGGACTTCATGGAAATGAACCTGCCGGAACTGAAGGGCTTTTTATGCTGATGGAGTATTTACTCCATAGTGAAAAAGGTGCTCTACTGTTGAAAGAAATGGATATTGCAATTCTTCCTGTGGCCAATATTGATGGATATATTGCACAAAAACGAACCTCTGCAAACGGTTATGATTTAAACCGCGATCAAACCAAATATTCCGATCCTGTAAGCGCAGTTATTAAGCGGGCTTTTGTGTCGTGGAAGCCTGAGGCTGCGTTTGATTTCCATGAATATCAACCTATAAGAAAAGAATTTGATCCAATTTTGAAAGGTGGTGCAGCAGCTTTTTACGATGCACTTTTCCTGCCCTCTACGAATTTGAATATTCCAGCCGGCCTACGCAAAATGTCGGTTGATTTATTCCAAACTAATTCTGAAAATACTCTTAATAAGGAAGGTTATTCACATAATTTCTACTTCTCAGCTGTTAACGAACCTGACGGTATTAAACTGAATAAAGGAGCAGAAAGTATCCGGTCAAGTTCTACTTCCTACGCGCTATCCAATTCTATCTCAATATTAGTCGAAATCAGAGGTATAGGTTTGGGAAGAACCTCCTTTGCCCGGCGAACAAATAGTTGCTTTCTGGTAGCCAAAAGTTTTCTTGAAACAGCTGCAGGTCACAAGAAGGAATTGAAAAAATGTGTTGCAATAGCTAATAAACAAACAGTAAAGCGAATTAATGATATTGTAGTCACAGCCGACAAAAAACTTGTGACTTATCCTATGAAATTTATAGATATAAGTAAAAATGAGTTAGTTAATCTCGATATGAAAGTCTATGACGGTTCTCTTTCCATACCAACTCTGGTAAGAAAACGTCCTGTTGCTTATTTGCTGTTGCCTGAATGTAAAGCTGAAGTTGAACGTTTGCGAATTCTTGGTGTGAAGGTTGAAGAAACAGAACAAAGCATTATAATTCCTGTCGAAAATTATATGATAATCAAAAAGGTTGAAGAGACGGTTAAATGGGAAGGAATATATCCGGTACAGGTGGAGGCAACTCTGCATGAGCTAACAAAAACATTTCCTGCCGGATCTTATGTGATTCGTCTTGCTCAAGAAAATGCAAATTTTGCTGTAACTCTTCTTGAGCCTGAATCAGAAAATGGGTTTGTAAATTATTGCGTAACAAAAACAGCTATTGGTTCTGAACTACCGGTTTACAGGTTCGGTAGAGGAAAATTACCGGAAATACGAAAATAAACTATTTAAAGCAATTTCTTGGTAATGAACCTTATAAAATATTTTTTCATTGGTATTTTTGTTTCAGTTGTTCTTTGGTCTTGCAAAAGCCAAATAATAACTGAAAATCCACCGGTTGTTATAAAAAAGAAATGTAGCGTGCTTTTTGTGGGTAATAGCTACACTTATTACAATGATGGTATAGATTTTCATATTCAGAAAATGTTGAACGCTGATGCTACATTAGATACGATAACCTATATTTTCGAAAAAATTGCTGTCGGCTCATACACCTTAGAAGCTCATTATGGCGATCTTTTGACATTAAACAAGATAAGAAGCCAAAAATGGACTAACATAGTTTTGCAGGAACAAAGTACACGACCTATTAATAATCCTGATTTATTTCTGGATTATGCTTCTAAATTAGATTTGGAAATTAAAAAGGTGGGTGCAGAATTAGTGCTTTTTATGACTTGGGCTCAGAAAGATCAACCCGGAGAAATAAACGGTTTGGCTGCATCTTATATTTCTGTTGGGTCTCAGCTTAAGGCAAAAGTTGTTCCTGTTGGAAAAGTTTGGGAATATTTTCAGAATTCCAATCCACAAATAGACCTATATATCTCAGATAATAAGCATCCTACATTGGCAGGAACGTATGCAACGGCATGTGTTTTTTATTATTCATTGTTTTCAAAAAATCCGGTGAATAACACTTATATTCCTGATGGAATAAGTTTGGAGAATGTTAAAGCCATCCGAAAAATGGTATATGATTATATGAAAGCTAATTGAATTGATGAAAATTGCTTAACTTCGTGATATTACTAAAACCCAATTGCAATGTATTTAGTGCCATAGAATTACGATAGGTATTTTAAAAAAGTGTTCTCAGAAACGAGGATTGCCAAACCCTTTTTGGAAGATTTCTTTGATATTGTGATAGCTGAAATGGAATTGACAAATTTATCACCTTTCAACTCCGGTTTCTTTGGTAAGTACTCCCCAAGGTTTTATACGAATTTTCTCAATAAAACATGTAGATGAATTGATGGCTTCACTCCAAGTGAAGCCATCAATAGTTGTTGCAAAAATGTCTGAACTACTGTTTTATATAATTGAAATGATTTGGCTTATTTATTTTTGCTTTGATCAAAACCAAAGTAGGTTTATAAGAATTAAAATAAGGTTATTAAAAAGAATAACAACCTGATTTTCACTTTATATTCCTGTAAATTCTGATTCAGACAATAAAATTGGCAGAAGTGTTAAACAATTGGTGTTCGTTACTCATCACATATCCCAACTGATTGGTCAACAAATGAGTTTGTCCAATGTTAAAAACCGGAGTATTGCAGTGAGAATGTCCGTAAATCCAATAATCGGGACTTTTTTCTTCAATCAAATCAAACAACTCCACAGCAAAAGCATCGTTCAGAACGCTACCCAAATATTTTTTAGGGTAATTCATAAACGTTGGGACGTGGTGAGTTATTACAATGGTTTTCCCTGGAAAGTTGTTGTTTAATTCGTGATTTATAAACAATAGGCTTTCATCGTGAAACTGATTATACCATACCGAAGAAAAACGAGAACCTTTGTATTTGATTACATAAAAATCATTCATTGATTTTTCTATTTGCCATTCGTAAGCAGGTCTGATTTTAGACCACAATGTAGTGAAAATGTACCTGATATTCTCGTTTTGAACAGTAATATTATTCACAAGGAAAACGTTGTCCCTGATTTTCTCATTCAGAATCCCACTTTTGTTTACAGCATCGAAACGGTAATATTCGTGATTTCCCGGTATCCAGTAGGTAGTTTTAAAATGATCTGACGCATATTTGAAGAAATCAGCGTGTTTATCCATTACTGCAAAAGGAACGATATCACCGGCCAATACCAATATTTCGCCTTCCGGGTTTAAGGGATTAGTTTTAAGAAAACCCTTATTTTCAGGAAATTCCAGATGTAAATCGGAGGCATATTGGATTATCATATATCTGTTAAATTATTTTGATATTAATTTAAAAGCACCTAAACTGTTAGATTTAAGTGCTTTTGTGTTTTTATGTGCTTTGTGGGGTGACCCAATCTGGGATCGAACCAGAAACCTACAGCTTAGAAGGCTGTTGCTCTATCCAATTGAGCTATTGGGCCGACAAAAATTGTGGTGCAAAAGTAAAAAAAATCCCCATATATTGTTGTAATACGGGGATTTTTAGTTTCAATTGCCGAAAATTTATAACATTCTCATTTTCAAATTGTCACATTATCGGTTTGTCTTATACTATTAAAATATTGTGTTCTGCACACTGACGTATCATCTCTTCCGGCCACAAACTCGCCTGAACTTCACCGATATGAGCCTTACGCAACAGGTACATGCAGAGACGTGATTGACCGATTCCACCACCTATTGAAAGGGGTAATTCGTCTCTTAAAAGCTTTTTATGGAATAACAGTTCCTTTCTTTCGGTCAAACCTGTAATGGTAAGTTGTCGCAAAAGTGCCTCCTTATCAACACGAATTCCCATTGAGGATAGCTCAAGCGATTGTTGTAAAACCGGATTCCAGATAATGATATCACCATTAATACCAAAGTAACCGTCAGAGTTCTCGGTTGTCCAGTCATCGTAGTCAGGTGCGCGACCATCATGTTTTTCGCCATTCGACAGTTTACCGCCAATACCAATAATAAACACAGCACCAAATTCCTTTGAAATTTCGTGTTCGCGCTCTTTTGGCGTTAGAGTGGGAAAACGTTGTGCCAACTCTTCGGAGTGGACAAAATAGATTTCTTCGGGAAGCAAAGGTTTAATAGACGGGTAATTTTCGTAAACCATAAATTCGGTACGAAGCAAAACCGAATAAATCTGCCTTACCACTTTTTTCAGGAAGTCGAGATTCCGTTGTTTGGCAGTAACAACCTTTTCCCAGTCCCACTGATCAACATACAGAGAGTGAATATTAGTCAGCTCTTCATCAGCGCGAATAGCATTCATGTCGGTATAAATTCCGTAACCGACAGGTATTCCATACTGTGCCAACATCATGCGTTTCCATTTTGCAAGTGAATGAACCACTTCCGCCTTGGCGTCATTCATCTCTTTAACTGCAAAAGTAACAGCCCGTTCCACGCCATTGAGATCATCGTTAATTCCGGTACCTTTTAATACAAATAACGGAGCAGTAACGCGGCGCAGACGTAATTCCGCGCTTAGGTTTTCCTGAAAAAAATCCTTTACGAATTTAATGGCCTTTTCAGTTTGTTTCAGATCAAGTTTTGGTTTGTAATTTTCCGGGAAATAGAGTTTCATTTATATAAGATTTAACAGTTTTTCGTTGCAATGATACACATTATTGAGATAATTTCGATGAATTTGTCAATTTTTAATGAAAAAAAGTGTCAATCGAATCTGATTGCCTTATCCGGGTCTATCCTTGAGATGTACCATGAGGGTACAAGCAGCATTAATAGGGTAATTCCAATTGTTCCTGCATTGAGCAGAAGGAGATGTTCAATTTTTAAATTAACGGGTACAATATCAAGGTAATACGAGCCTGGATCAAGTTTAAACAGCCCGAATTTCGCCTGAATCAGACAGAAAGAGATGCCTGCCACATTACCCCAAAACATCCCTTTGAATATAAGAAAGGATGATATATAAATAAAAATTTTACGGATACTCCAGTTTTCGAAGCCAACAGCCTTCAAAACTCCAATCATTGTGATTCGTTCGAGAATCAGGATTAACAGTCCCGATACCATATTAAAACCGGCAACTAAAATAATTAATCCGAGGATGATCCAAACATTCATGTCGAGAAGATTGAGCCAATCGAAAATCTGAGGATATTTTGTGGTTATGGCAATAGGACGAATTACGGCTTTATCCTCAGTTGTATAACTAAGGGTAATAAGCCTGATGTCGTGGGTAATTTGATCAAGATCATTAAAATTGATGATTGATATTTCAAATCCGCTAATTTGATCAGATTTCCAGTCATTTAACTTCCGTACATGAGAAATGTCAGCCAATACAAATAATCGGTCAAACTCTTCGAGACTTGTACTGTAAATACCGCATATTGTAAACCTTCTCATTTTTTGTACTTTGGTTTCTTCGTTCAAAAAATAGGTATAGAGAGGATCGCCAACTTTTAATTTAAGCAATAAAGCTACTTGCTTCGATATTAATACATTATCGTTTTTTACGCTATCAGAGACTGAAAAAAGAGAGCCTTCTACAAGATTCTCTTTAAAAAAAGTCCAATCGAAATCAGTCCCAACACCTTTTAAAACAATCCCATGAATGTCCTCATCTGTTTTTACTATACCCGGCTTTGTGGCAAAGCATTGAAGGTTTTTTAGTCCTTTCAAATCCCTAATTTCCTGAAGCCATTTTTGATCTATTGAAATTGGCACGGTTTCGTACGAAGAGTTGGAATCGAAATTAACTAATTGAATATGTGATCCAAAACCAATCACTTTGTTGCGAACCTCTTTCTTAAAACCGGTAACAATAGCCACCGAAAGAATCATTACAAACAAGCCGAAAGCAATCCCGAAAACTGCAAACGAAATAATTGACTCAGAGAATTTTCCTGAAGTTCCTTTAGTGAAGAAAATACGACGGGCAATAAATAGTTCTGTGTTGAATAGCGACACTTTAGTTTTTTGGCACAAAAGTAACTTTTTTTTCTCCTTACAAACCCGGAACAATTTTGTATTTTTGCCACATAATTGCGGAAGTCATTGATTTATGAATACTTCCAAACTTTAGAAATATTAACTAAAAACGCTGAATGTCAGTAAGAGCAAAGAAATTTTTAGGTCAGCATTTCCTCACAGACCAAAATATTGCAAGAGATATTGTTGAAAGCCTGGTGGCCACCAACCTTACCAGAATTCTGGAGATAGGTCCAGGAATGGGTGTATTGACCAATTTTCTACTTGAAAACAAGAATTATGAGACTTACGTCATAGAGATAGACCATGAATCGGTTGTTTATCTTCATAACCATTTTCCGCAACTCAAAGATCGGATTATTGAAGGTGATTTTCTGAAGCTTGATCTTGCAGAGAAAATTTCGCAGCAACCATTTGCTCTGATTGGCAACCTACCTTATAATATTTCCTCGCAAATATTTTTTAAAGTACTTGAAAACAGAGAATTAGTTCCTGAAGTTGTTTGCATGTTACAAAAAGAGGTTGCGCAACGGATTTGCTCAGGGCCTGGTTCAAAAGTTTACGGGATTCTTAGTGTTTTTCTTCAGGCATGGTATAATACCGAGTATCTTTTCAGTGTTCCTGAATATGTTTTTGATCCTCCGCCAAAAGTACAATCCGCAGTAGTCCGCCTAACTACAAATGGAAGAACAGAATTAGGTTGTAGTGAAAAACTCTTTTTCAAAGTTGTTAAACAAGCCTTCAATCAAAGACGTAAAATGCTAAGAAACAGCTTAAAAAGTTTTTCGCCACAAATAGAAGAACTTGATGCAGTATTACTTACCAGACGTCCTGAACAACTTTCTGTAACTGAGTTTATTGAGTTAACTAATAACATAGAGATTTTAATTACGCACTAAACAGCGTTCATGGCTGTTACCGGATCAAGACGGGCTGCAGTTCGTGCTGGAATCGTACCTGCGATCAAACCTATTACAACGCTTATCGTTAGACCTGTGATTATATTCCCAACTGAAAGTACAAGATTAAAATCAAATGCTTTACTGACTACGAAGGTTAATGAATAGATAATCAACAATCCGATAATACCTCCAATCAACGAAAGTACACTTGCCTCAAAAAGAAATTCGAGCAAAATAAATTTGCTTTTTGCCCCAAGTGCTTTCTGCAATCCGATAATTTTTGTTCTCTCTTTTACTGACACGAACATGATATTGGCGATTCCAAAACCGCCAACAAGAATTGCAAAACCGCCTATAATCCAACCTGCGATATTGAAAACTTTGAAAAGGTTGTCGAGTTGGCCGGAAATAAGGCTCACTTCATTCAAGGCAAAATCATTTTCGTCTGATGGTTTAATCCGTCTTATTGAACGCATAATACCTTCCAGCTCCTCTGAAAGACGGGCAGCCGCAACATCGGCTTTGCCTTTTACAATAATACTTTGTCCCATTTCTAAACGGGTATCAATCATTCTTGAAGCAAATTTTATTGGGATCAGGATACGTTTATCCATACTTGTTCCAAACATGTCTTCTCCCATTTTTTCAAAAACACCTACAATAAAAATCGTAAATCCTTGAATTTTAATTGATTTTCCAATTGGTGACATACTTGGGAATAATTGTTCGGCAATTTCGGCTCCAAGCATAGCAAAATTTGATCCCGAATTAAACTCTTGTTCTGTTAGTGGCCTTCCGTTGGTTATTTTGAGACTCCAGGTTTCGATCAATCCGTTGGAGGCACCGATAATATCTACATTTTCAGCTTTGCTGCTTCCACGCTGAACGGTTCTGTTAAAGGAAAAATTATAAACACAGTATTGCGTAAGTCCAGACCGGCGTAAAATTTCCTGAGTTTCAGAAAGTTTGGGAATCGGGCGATTAAGATATTTCCACCACGGGTACTCTGATTCACCGGGAGGCGGTGTCCATGGCCATTTCTGAATGTAAATAACATTACTCCCTAATTTTGACATACTTTCACGGATTGTCCTCTCAAGCGAATCAATAATTGTGAACACCGAAATGATGCAAAAAATCCCGATTGTGATTCCAAGTAACGAAAGAAAAGTTCTTAACTGATTAACTACCAATGAATTATAAGCAAATCTAAAACTTTCAATTATAAGACGTAGAATTAACATAGTACTGAGTTATTACTTTCCAAAAGTACGTAATTATTGGCTCTTCAGCGAAATGTTCAGATAAATAAAAGTTTGTCTTCAAAATGAATTAATAAAAAATGTCACTAATCAGGGACAGAAAGTCTCAAAAAAATTGCAGGTTTTTATTAGTTTTGCACAAAATTATTCAGAAAACAATAATGAGTGAATCGAAAAAAATAAAATCAGCTTTAATATCTGTTTATTACAAAGATGGACTGGATGAGATTATTGCAAAACTTGATAATCTTGGTGTAAAATTTTATTCAACCGGAGGCACAAAAGATTTTATTGAAAGCTTGAATGTGGCTGTAACAGCTGTTGAAGAGTTGACAACTTATCCTTCTATTTTAGGTGGGAGGGTAAAAACACTGCATCCAAAAGTTTTTGGTGGAATTTTGGCACGCCGTGATAATGAGGGAGATATGGCTCAACTTGCTCAGTATGATATTCCCGAAATTGATCTGGTTATTGTTGACCTGTATCCATTTGAAGCAACTGTTGCTTCGGGAGCTTCAGAAGGGGAGATTATTGAAAAAATTGACATTGGAGGAATTTCTTTAATCAGAGGTGCAGCAAAAAATTACAATGATGTAGTCATTATCTCGAATCAAACCCAATATAATTCATTGCTCGAGCTACTTGAATCTGGAAATGGATTTACTACTTTAAATGAGCGAAGAAAATATGCTATGGAGGCATTCGCCACATCATCACATTACGATTCTTCAATTTACAACTATTTTGCAGGTGAATGGCCGTCTCAATTCCGACAGAGCTTCAACTCATCGAAGCATCTTCGTTATGGCGAAAATCCTCATCAACAAGGGGTTTTCTTTGGAAATTTTGAGGCAATGTTCGACCAGTTGTCAGGGAAGGAAATTTCGTACAATAATTTACTTGATATTGATGCTGCGGTTAGTCTGATTGATGAATTTGATGAAACCACTTTTGCTATTCTCAAACACAACAACGCCTGCGGTTGTGCCTCACGGGAAACTGTATATGATTCGTATCTTGCAGCATTGGCAGGAGACCCTGTATCGGCTTATGGTGGTATATTTATTACAAATGGAACTGTTGACAAAGCTACAGCTAACGAAGTTGCAAAAATATTCTTTGAAGTGATTATTGCCCCTGTTGTTGATATTGAGGCACTTGAAATTTTGAAATCGAAGAAAAATCTTATTATTCTGATCAGAAAAGAAATAGAGGCTCCTCCGCTTCAGTATCGTAGTGTATTGAATGGAACTATTTTACAGAATCGCGATGTGAAGAAAGAAACAGTTGATGATCTCAAGCCTGTAACGAAAATAGCACCCAATTCGGAAATTATTGGTGATTTATTATTTGCCAATCGTTTGGTTAAACAGTCAAAATCTAATACTATTGTACTCGCAAAAGGGAAGCAATTATTGGCAAGCGGAGTTGGTCAAACATCACGTGTTGATGCGTTAAAGCAAGCTATAGAAAAAGCGAAGTCATTTGGGTTTGATTTGAATGGAGCAGTAATGTCATCGGATGCTTTTTTCCCTTTTCCTGATTGTGTTGAAATCGCTAATAACGAGGGTATTAAGTCTGTCATTCAGCCAGGAGGGTCTATTAGGGATAAGCTGTCAATCGAATTTTGCGATAATCATGAAATGTCGATGGTTATTACGGGTTTCAGGCATTTTAAACATTAGTCATTAAATATTAAAAAGATAAGCAAATTGATATGGGTTTATTTACATTTCTAACACAGGAAATTGCCATCGATCTTGGAACGGCCAATACTATCATCATTCACAATGGAAAAGTTGTTGTTGATGAGCCATCGGTTGTCACTATTGATATGAAAACGGATAAGCTGGTTGCAATTGGGGAAAAAGCCAGGCAAATGCAAGGTAAAACACATGCCAACCTGAAAACTATTCGTCCGTTACAGGATGGAGTAATTGCGGACTTCAATGCAGCAGAGCAGATGATTCGTGGCATGATCAAAATGATCAATCCTAAGAAGCGATTTTTTTCACCGGCACTTAAAATGGTGATTTGCATCCCTTCCGGTTCAACAGAAGTTGAAATAAGGGCAGTACGTGACTCCTCTGAACATGCGGGTGGTCGGGATGTCTATATGATTTATGAACCTATGGCTGCCGCAATAGGTATTGGTCTTGATGTTGAAGCACCTGAAGGTAATATGGTTGTAGATATTGGTGGTGGTACTACCGAAATTGCTGTTATTTCGTTGGGTGGAATTGTTACTAATAAATCAATAAGGATTGCCGGTGATGATCTTACTGCTGATATTTTAGAGTATATGCGTCATCAGCATAATATTAAAATCGGAGAGAGAACAGCCGAAGATATAAAAATTAACGTTGGCTCGGCAATTTCTGAGCTCGATGAACCACCGGCTGATTACATTGTACGTGGCCCGAATCAAATGACCGCTTTACCAATAGAGGTTCCTGTTTCGTATCAGGAGATTGCCCATTGCCTTGATAAATCAATTTCAAAAATTGAAACAGCCATTCTTAGTGCGCTCGAACAAACTCCGCCTGAACTCTATTCTGATATTGTTACAAAAGGAATTTGGCTTGCCGGTGGTGGTGCTCTACTCCGTGGATTAGACAAGCGTCTTTTCGATAAGATCAATATACCGTTCCATATTGCCGAAGATCCTTTACGTGCCGTGGCACGAGGCACTGGAGTCGCTCTAAAAAACGTTGACAAATTCTCATTTTTACTCCGATAAAACTGCAGAACAGGAAGGGTTTAATCTCTTCCTAATTTGTTATGAAGAACTTATTCAGGCTCATATATCGCTATCATGTTGTGTTTCTTTTTTTACTTTTAGAAACACTCTCGTTATCGATAGTAGTAACCTACAATAACTATCAGAGAGCCACATTTTTTGATTCAAGCAACTTCTTTGTGGGTACTTTGTATGAAGGTTTCTCTTCTTTCATGCAAATATTTGATTTTAAACAGGTTAATATAAAAATGGCCGAGGAAAATGCCCTTCTGAGAACGGCATTGCAGGAACATCTGTTGAGGACAGGAAAGGGAGCTTACCGTTCATCTGATTCAATTTTTTTACCCGGAATAGCAAGGGATTCATCAAAAAGGGCGATTTATAGGTTTTTAACAGCACGTGTAATTAATAATTCGATAAATCAGCAACACAATTTTATCACACTAAACAAAGGTCGGCACGATGGAGTGAAGACCGATATGGGAGTTATTGCCAATGGGCAGGTCGTTGGTTTAGTGACGAATGTTTCGGAGAATTTCAGCAAGGTTATTTCCATGCTTAACAGCCGGTGGAAAATAAGTGCTAAAATAAAAAGAAACGACTATTACGGGTCGCTATCTTGGGATGGAAAGGATTACAGACGCGTCCAATTGAACGAAATACCTTATCATGTACCTGTGCAAAACGGAGACACTGTCGTTACCACTGGATATACATCAAGTTTTCCGGAAGGACTTGCTATTGGAGTCATTTCGGATTTTTCAATCGGAACAGGGAGTAACTTTTATAAAATTGAAGTTACTCCTGCAGCCGATTTCAAAAATCTGGTCATTGTAGGGTTAGTGGAGAATAAGCAACTAAATGAAATTAAACAATTAGAATCAATAAATCTAAATGGTAATTAATCTTCTCAAATATTCGCTTATCTTTATTGTTTCTGTTTTGTTACAGGTACTTATTTTCAATAATATTCTGATATTTAGGGTTATAGCACCATTTTTTTATATTTTGTTCATTCTTTTGCTTCCGTTTGACACACCGCGTGCCTTACTTTTGTTTCTATCTTTTATGTTGGGTTTTTCGTTAGATATTTTTACTAATACTATAGGAGTACATGCCTCTGCATCTCTTTTGATTGGTTTTATTAGACCAGGAGTTCTCCAACTAATATCTTCACGCGAAACACTCGAATCAGTTACGGCACCAAGAGTAAAAAATATGGGTTTCTGGTGGTTTGTCGGTTATACATCTTTTCTTGTAATAATACATCACCTCTTTCTCTTTTTTATTGAAGCCTTTACATTCGAAGGCTTTTTAATAACATTGTTAAGGGTCATTCTTAGTTCAATATTAACTGTTGTTATAATTGTATTGAGCCAGTTTTTAATCTTCCGGAAATAGCCGGTCAACATAAGGAAAAGTGGACATTTACAGTAAACGGAAATACCTGATAATTAGTCTGTTTTCGATTACAGCACTGATTATTATTATTCGCTTGTTTTCAATACAAGTGATGGACGTATCCTATAAAATATCGGCAGCAAGTAACGTTCTGAGGCGTGTAGTCAATTTCCCTGCCAGGGGGCTGATATATGACAGAAACGGAAAACTACTTGTTTATAATCAGGCTGCTTATGACGTTCTAATTATACCAAGAGAGATGAAAGCGTTTGACACGCTGGCTTTTTGCAGGATTGTTGGTGTCGAAAAAGAAGAGCTTGTCTCGGAGATTAAAAAAGCAAGGATTTATTCAAAATATAAACCGTCAGCAGTAATAAAGCAGCTATCAGCTCAAACTTATGCAATTCTTCAGGAACAACTCTTCAAATACCCGGGTTTCTTTATTCAAGCGCGAACTTTACGTCAGTATCCATCCAAAATTGCTGCTCATGTTTTAGGTTATGTAGGCGAAGTAGATCAAAAAGGAATCGATAACAATTCGTATTACGAAAGTGGTGACTACATCGGAAAGAGTGGAATTGAAAAATCGTATGAGGCTGAGCTTCGCGGTGTTAAAGGAATCTCATATATGATGGTTGATGTTCATAATATGATAAAAGGATCGTTTGAACAAGGACGACTTGATACTACTGCTGCGATTGGCAAAAATCTTATATCAACCTTGAATGCTGATCTGCAAAGTTATGGGGAACGGTTGCTTAGTGGCAAAGTTGGTAGTATTGTTGCCATAGAACCCGCAACCGGCGAAATTCTTGTTCTTGCAAGTTCTCCAACCTTCGACCCAGGATTATTTGTAGGACGCGAGCGATCCAAAAATTACAAGACTCTTGATAACGATCCTTTTAAACCTATGCTAAACAGGGCAATCACTTCTTCGTATCCTCCAGGTTCAACTTTTAAACTGGCAAATGCATTGATAGGACTCGAAGAAGATATTTTACAAACTGCACGTTATTACTGTTCCGGACCAGCCTCTTCTCCAATCAAATGTACTCATAACCATGAATCTCCTTTGGGCTTAATTTCGGCCATTCGCGAATCGTGTAATGCTTATTTTTATCAGGCATTTAAAGCGGAGATCAATCATTATCCAACCTCTGCCGAAGGATTGGAAACGTTCCGAAATTATCTTCTCGAAATGGGAATTGGAAAAAGGATTGGAGGAGACTTATATTCTGAAACTTCGGGAAGCATCCCGACAGTATCTTATTACGATAGATACTTTGGTTCTGGGAAATGGAATGCCTTAACTATTAGATCATTATCCATCGGACAAGGTGAATTGTTACTTACGCCGCTTCAACTCTCAAACATGGTATCACTTATCGCAAACAGGGGTTACTATATTGCACCACATCTTGTACGAAGTATTCAGAATTACGATGGCACCCAACGAGTTTTACAATTCGACAAACGTACTATTGACGCAGGTTTAGGTAATTATGAAATGATTGTTCAGGGAATGGAACAAGTTGTTGAGTCAGGAACAGCTCGTGGTTCTGCAAAGATAGACAGTGTGATTATTTGCGGAAAAACCGGCACGGTGCAGAATCCACATGGGGAGGCTCATTCTGCATTTGTTGCTTTTGCACCAAAAATAAATCCAAAAATCGCCATAGCAGTTTATATCGAAAATGGGGTTTGGGGTGCAAGATATGCAGCTCCTATTGCGAGTCTTATCATTGAAAAATACCTGAATGGTAAGATTTCACCTAAACGGCTGTTTTTTGAAGATGCAATGTATAAATCTGATTTAATCTCAACAATGCAAATAAAACCGGAGGATTGAAAACTCACAATAATATATTGCTTAATCTCGATTGGATAACAGTTTTGTCCTACCTTATACTTGTAATAATGGGCTGGCTAAATATTTATGCTGCTGTTTATAGTGATGAGCATCAAAGCATACTTGATATGGAACAAAGATATGGTAAGCAGTTAATATGGATTATTGCGGGAATTTTCTTGGCAATAATGGTGCTTACAGTTGATAGTAAATTTTTTGCTGCCTTTGCAAACCATATCTATATAACCACCATTGTACTTTTAATTGCTGTGCTTATTTTTGGGAAAGAGGTAAACGGAGCCAAAGCTTGGTTCGAATTTGGAAATGTTGCCTTGCAACCAGCCGAACTTGGTAAATTTGCAACCAATCTCGCTATTGCAAAATGTATTAGCCAGTTCGATTTTAAACTTCAAAAGTTTAGGTCATATTTAATTCTTATTGCAATAATTGCCTTACCCTCCATCCTTATAATTTTGCAAAACGATACAGGATCGGCGCTTGTGTTTGCAGTATTCGTTTTGGTGTTTTACAGGGAAGGGCTTTCAGGCATGGTTCTTTTTTGGGGGTTTGCAGCCGGAGCTCTTTTTGTTCTGGCTCTTATCCTTGATCAGTTTAAACTTCTACTAATACTACTTACAGTTTCAGTAGCAGCTTATGGTGTTCTTCGGCAAAGTATTAAAGATGCTCTTATCGGATTTATTGCGATTGCCGGGTTATTTGGTGTAATCTGGCTCATGGATGAGGTGTTAAATCTTGGCGGATCTCCATTGCAACTTTTGACAGCAGCTACAGCAATCCTAGCTGTTCTGTTTATAGCTATGGGAATTTTTTACCATATCAGGCAAGTCTGGAGGATACTCTTGTTTTTTATTTTTGCAATAGGAATATCAATGTCGGTAAACTATTTTTATAAAAATGTATTAGTATCACATCAACGAGATCGTATAGATGAATTATTGGGAATCAAATCTGACAAACTCGGGGCTGGTTACAATGTCAATCAATCAAAAATTGCAATTGGTTCAGGTGGAATTACGGGTAAAGGATTTCTTCAGGGAACCCAGACAAAATATAATTTCGTACCAGAACAAAGTACTGATTTTATTTTTTGCACCGTAGGAGAGGAGTGGGGTTTTATCGGCTCAACTGTTGTTGTCGGGCTTTTTTTATTGATGCTGATAAGGCTAATCACACTTGCAGAACGGCAACGATCACAGTTCAGTAGGGTTTATGGCTACGGTGTGGCCTGTATTCTCTTCTTTCATATTGCCATAAATATCTCAATGACAATAGGATTAGCACCTGTAATTGGAATTCCTCTTCCCTTTTTTAGTTACGGCGGATCATCACTATGGGCATTTACTATACTTCTGTTTATTTTCCTTCGCCTCGATGCAAGCAGAACTGAAAATCTAAGGTAAAATTGAAAAGGACAGAATCTGGCGATTCCATCCTTTTACTAAAACTAACCAAACTAACTAACTAACTAACTAACTAACCAAACTAAACCTAAACTTATGAAAAAAAATGTAGTGCAAAATTATAGCTTAAAATATAACATGCAAAATTTTAATTGTTAATAAATTGTAAAGGAAGTGTAAAGGTGTTTTAAACTCTTATTTACATAAATTCGTGGTTATTTGTCTGGTTTTCTATTCTGCTTTTCTCCAATGAAGGCCTCTCAATAATGAAATCACCTTTTGTTTCAGCGAAATTTATTATCTCAGGAAAAAATCGTTTAAACGCATTATAGAAATAATGGTATTCATCCTCAAGGATTTTCATTGCAAAATTTGTTTCTGAAGGTAATGAGGTGCGTTGAACCATAATCCTAAGTGTTTTTTCGATACCTTCAAAAGACGCATAGGACTGAAGACGCTTATTCTGAATCAGAAATGGCAGAAACATTTTAACCTGCGAAGGAAGTTGAAAGAAGTTAGACAAAAGCATTGCATGAAACCTTTTGGTAAATGATGAAAGTTTCTCGTACGAGTAATCATGCCAGTTCACAGCAAGAAAATGATCAAGAAAAATATCAATTACAATTCCGGAATATTTTCCAAATCCAGGTCTTAACTTCATAATGCACTCATTTACTATACTATGCGAATCTGTGTATGAATCTATATATCGGTGTAGCATTATTCCCTTTGCCACTGCCGGGGGATATTTCAGAAATTGCTTCCCCTTCACAAAATCTCCAATAAAATTCCCCAACTTAATCTCTTCAGATTCTCCTGACAGATAAATATGAGATAGATAATTCATTATATTTCTGATGTTTGA
>CAILKW010000072.1 GCA_903834845.1 uncultured Bacteroidia bacterium
ACTTTGAAGTTCTTTCGAGTTAGGTAGCCGCCAATCGTTGTGCCCCAGATAATTTGCTTTATTCTGGGTTTGGGCGTAAGCCAAAGCGTGTTCCCAATCTATACCCGAACCATTGTCTGCTTTTGGCCACATCAGGCCGGTAGCCAAATCAGAAATTGTACCATCGTTGTTGTTTTGAAATAAATTTACGCCATACGAAAGATTACCGCGCACACAGCGAACAGAGTGCTTTGCTCCGGAACTGATAGTATACGCTTTAATATGTCCAGTGCCAAAATTTACACCAAAAGCAAGTTCATCACCTGCACTTTCACCGTGTCCATCTGAGGTTACGTTGCCTAATACGCCTGTATATTTGGTACTGCTCCAGAAAATGGCGCGACTGAGATCCTGCTCGCTGCTGTAGGTAATGGTAAAATATTTTGTATCAATCCAAGGCCAGCCGTTACTTGCATTCCATAAAGAGTAAAGCTCCTTGATGGTCGGCAACCGCCAGTCGCTGAAACCGCCATATTTCTGAGTGTTCAGATTGTCGGCAACAGTTTGCGAGGCACCCCAGTAATAGATCCCGCTGTCATAATTTTTCTGCCAGGTCAAACCGGTCACTTCATCTTTTACTGTCAATCCATCACTGCTTTTTGTGTAAGATGGAGTGGTATGTGTAAACTGGGCATCCTGACCATAAAAAGCTGCACCCAAAGCAGGCGCAGTGATCTTGTTGCCGGTGCCGTCCCAACACCCAGTTTGAATGGTTCCAACAATGGGATAACTGCCCTTTGAGGCGGCAGAACGTGCAACTACCTGTATATCTGCAGTAGATGTTAAACTATCATCTTTTTTGCACCCTGCCAGATTCAGGTTCAGAAGGATGAAGACGGCTATCAAAACTGATAGAAAACTCTGTTGATTTACTTTTGATCTCATGATATTTTCGTTTTTAAAATTTATATGAAACAAAAATAAAAGTTGCATAACCTGCAAGAAAATAAAATCTCCAGAGGGTTAGATTGTATCACCCAAAATTGGGTTTTTATCACTGAAAGGATTTAGTATAGTTGCATTTTTAATGTGGCTTTCGGTTATCGCTACCCTTTCTGAAGTTTGAGTAGAACGACAATATCAAAAAAGCAATAGGCAGGATTCGCTTTTTTGGTCAGGCGTTGCTTCGCAGTGCAAGGATCGTTTGGTTTTTTTTGAAATTTCTGATTGCGCCTCTTAGTTGGGAGGTTTGTCGTGTGTTAATAAGGTTGGGGAAATAGGAAAATAAGGTTATAATGGATCCTTCGATTAAACAAATCGGCTTTTAAATCCGGGTTAAATCAAAGTACATAGGGCAAGTTGCATTCTCTTTTAAAGATTCCTTGAAGTACTTAAATTTGTTTGCTTCATAAAAACCTAACGACTTTTGATACGCATCCACAGTAATAAATATACAACCTGAACGGTTGTTATTGACAAATAGCTGTTTAGTATAGTCAAGTATCTGTGTTCCAAGACCCATATTTTGAAATTCAATATCAATTCCTAATCTACCAATTTTTACTGCCGGATAACTCCTAAGTTTTTTATGCTCTGGAAACTTGTTTTTAATTAAAGAGGTAAACTTTCTATTGCTGTCAAAATCATCTGACGAGATTTTATCATTTAGAACACTAAAAAAAGCAACCGTTTTAGTTGGGTTTTCAATAACATAAGTCACTGCAAATAAACCAATATCATAATTATGGGCATCATTAAAAAGAAAATCGTTTAAATCCTGATCGCCACAATAAAAGGGTTTGATGATGTGGTTGGGATTTAAACGAATCAGCTTAAAACTGTTAAGCATTATTGTTTAACAACTATGGCGTTAATTTTCTCAAAGTTTTCGCGCATTCTTTTGCGCTCTTCGTCTGTAATCGTCTCCTTTTTTTGGGGATCGTTAAAATTTGCCATAAACCGTTCAGCATCTTTCCCCCTCAAAATTGGGGTTTCCTGTATTGGCCTTGCCATGATTGATTTTCTTAAATTGTTATTTATTTGCAAATATAAATACTCCCGTTCAAATTGTGTTGATTCTACCAATAAATATTTCAAATTCATGCATAATTAATTGATTAAATGATACATGTAAAAGCGTTATTAAAAAGTAAAAGGTAATAAAATCTTATTGCCCCATTTTTAATAAAGCTCTGTATTTGTTTTAGTTTCCTGGCACCTGTTGACACGGAGTATAGTCACCGGGACACTGCATCATCCAGCCGCGCTTGCCAACTGCCAGCAGCACTTAGCGAGCTGCGTAAGTTCCGAGCTGCATCTGGAATCAGTTTCCCTTGATAACCAGAAATTGCTTTACAAACCTTAGCAATGAAGGGGAACTTGCAGTTCCATGGTCAAATCCGGGCATGGGAATAAAGGTAACTGGCAGAGCTGGATCAAGTTTAATTAAATCTGCATAGAGCTGTTGTGACATGACGGGTGAGACATCAGTATCTGCCAGTCCATGTGTCAGGATCAGAGGGGTTTTTATCCGCCAGGCTGGCACACTGCTCGCTACCAACGCATCAGTCAGCACTTTAAATTTGGAATTAGTAGAAAATGTGGTCCGGAATTCAGTTGTAAAAAGATCGGTAATATTGGTTGTCAGTTGGTTGTTGATAGCACCACCACTGTTGATGCCGTTGAAAAGCCCATCTATCCTTGAAGAGTATGGTTCACTGAAAATATCGGTATAGGGATTCGAAAATGCCGCGACCGATTTGAACCCTTTCATTATATAGGCTATGTAATATGGCTGTGGGAAGGTTGTAGCAGATGTTATTATTTGGGTCATCTGAGTTAGATTATATGGGCCTGCACCACAGCCGACACCTTTCAGATTAAATTCACTGCTAAAGCTGGTCTCGATTGCTTTGTTGAGCTGTAAAGTAGCAAGGCCACCCTGAGAATAGCCCATAAGATACAAGTCTTTAGAAATACTGAACTTTAATTCTGTTTTTGCACTCATCTCCTTCACCGCCCTGAACAGATCAAGAATGGGATTAACTGTTGCTTCTAAGTTAAGGTAGGGATGAAAAATTTCAGTCGAAGAACCGAATCCAAGATAGTCGGGCAGTACGGTAACAAATCCTGTGGTTGCAAATCCTGTGATCAACTGGTTGGCGTAACTGTTCGCCGTTAGGGAAGGGGCATTGGCACTAACAGTATTGGTGCCGTTCTGGAAACTGAGGATGGGATAGGTACTCCCTCCATCGGGGATGCAGACCAAACCGGAAGCGACTAATTTTTTAGTACCCAAGGCCGTATTGTAGGTAACTGAATAGACTTTGGCTCCCGATTTCACTGAAGGCAAAACGCTGACCATATCGGGATAGATTAATTGAGCAGGGCTAAAAAGATTTGTCACCTCAGTTGAGGTCATCGACCTGACCAATGAATAACTGACAAGATATTGGTCTTTTACGGTTGTGTCGGGTTCTGTTAAATTTGATTTACAACCTGAATAAAGTAGGGTTACTGAAATCAGGAATAAGAGGAATCTTACACTGTTTGTTTTTGCTTTCATTTTCTTAACTATTACAATTATTAAACGACCAAAAGTAGAATAAATTTCATGCAAAATAAAATTTATTCTACTTTAATCTGTTATGGATATTCTGATTATGCCCTCCTGTTTAAGAGTTTCCATTAAATATATTGTATTTTCAAAGCCCTATCCATAAAAAGTTGCTCTATTTTAATGTCCTTACCGGGCGAACAAAATTCAGAATCCTTATCACATCGCCTTGAGGCCCGCGGCCAAATGGGTAATTTGAAGCATTGCCTGATTTAGGGTCACTCCGTTGGCAACCAGCACCATGTACATCTAACAATACAGGATTTCCACCCATCGGCCCCCTCATAAAACCTAATCCCCTGCCAAAACAAATATAAACAGCAGCTTCTCCCCTGATTCTCCCTTCAAGATGGGTAGTACTTGTCCAGTAAAATGGATAATCCTCCTGACCGCTTTCATTATTTATCTTTGTACAATTGAAAGATGGATCGATTGCAGGTGAATTTGTAGTAGCAGGTGACCGGGAATAGTCAACAATACTCTGAAGTTCCTTGGCATTGGGCAAACGCCAATCAGAATAACCGAGGTATTTTTCTTCATTTTTCTGTTGAATCCAAGCCAAGGCATCTTTCCAATTCATGCCGCTGCCTGAGTCTGTTTTTGCCCACATTAAACCTGTCGAATTGTCGGAAATTGTCTTGTTACCATTATCAACAAATTTGTTTTGACCATACAGGGGATTGCCACGCACATATCTGACATACAGCGAATTGGGGACTTTAGTCCGAGGCCTGAATTTAGGATAGCCTTTGATCCGTCCGTCAATAAAGTTGACCCCAAAAACTGTGGCATCTTCATGCATCGTAGTGCTAACATATTCATTTGCTGACCAATCCTGAGCATCTATGAGTCGTTCACTTTTTTCAACATTCCCAAATGCTATTTCAAAATATTTTGTGTCAAGGTAAGGTGTGCTTTCTGCTGCCGAAAAGCCGCTATACCCGTTAAAATTTATTAACGAGTACAATTCTTTTATTGTTGGCATTCGCCAGTCGTTATAACCACCTAAATTACAAGTTTTGGCTCCTGCAACAGCTTTTTCCCAAGTCACTTTTTCCCTACGAGCTTTTACCCAGACCAGGCCGGTATTCAAATCAGTGACCGTGCCGTCACCGTTATCGTTAAAAGAAACAGCTCTTTTGATTTGTTGCGCATCCTGCCCGTAAAAATCCTGTCCTGCCAATGGCGTGTCTATCACCGAACTATTGCCAAAACAGAAAGATTGCCAAGTATCGTTAATTGTGTAAGGCAGCACCTCTTTATTTGCACTCTGGTAAGTGAAAGTATTTTCCATCGTCTGGCAATGAGCTGATAATGAAAGAAAGAGGGTGATTGAGAATAATAAACTAGAATATTTCATTTCTTTTTTACCTTGAAGTTAAAATCAATATTTATTCCAACAACCTGAAACAATCTATTGTAGGTTGTTTTTGCAAAATCAGGACGATAAATATAGAATAAATCTATCTTTGTTTTGTCGCTTACTTTATATTTTAAACCGATAGTATTTCTCAGATTATCAATGAAATAATTTCCGCCGAATTTCATAATGGGTTCTGTGGAAACATAAAGGTTCAGGTTTTTTGTCAGGGCAGTTTTGGCCATAAATCGGGTACGCCAATAGCCACTGTTGTCGGTGGCCTTTTCGAGTTCTTCGAAATCCTGTAACTGGTTCTGGACGAGCAGGCGAAAGCTTAAATCAAATTTACCGAGCTTTTTTTGGGCTTCGGAACCAATAGTGAACCTGTGGTACAGACCATTATCTGCCAGTACTATCCGGTAATCAGCCATGGCAGTAAGCAGCTTACTGATTTTTTTACTTCCACCCAAAGTAATATACGAACCATTATAGGTTTGCATATTGTTGATAAACCTCGATTGATAGTCTATATTGACCTCCCATTTTTTTTGAAGGTCTATTTTTGCACTTGCACCATACCAGCCTTGAAAATCGTTGGGATCGGTTTTACTTGTCTGTGCAACCATTGCTTTGCTAATCAATAATATTGCGAAAAAAATAATATATTTTGTTTGCTGATAAGATTTGTATTTCATTTCAGTGGATTTTAAAATTTGTTTAATTTCGAGGCGAAACAAAGTCTCGCATTTTGCCTGTCCCATCGGCCGTATTAACTTCGCCGCTGACATAATATATCTTCACCACAGCAGTATCTTTCAAAAAGTCAACAGACCCGATCTCAGCGTTGGTCACTTCCAATCCTGTCCGTTCTGAAAGGTCTGCAATCAATTCAGCTTTTTTTTCCGGTTTAATTAAGTCTATCTTTTCGTAAATCACCATTTTACTTGATACATGTTTCAATACTCTGTTGCTCTCCATCAACCACGATACACCAATAAAAATCCCATTCGTAAGTCCCAATTCAATATAACTGATGTTTTTTGTCAGTGCGTTGATCACTGAAATGCCTATAATCAGGAATAAATAGGTCATCTCCCGAATAGGCATTGTGTCGGTGCGGTACCTTAGAATCCCGAAAATCGCAAAAAGACCCAATGCAAATCCAACCTGCAGTTTCACGGTGTCGAGCATAAAGAGTAACATGAATATTGTCGTACTTGTTACTATAAATGTGAAAAAATAGTCACGTCTCCTGCTTTTGGGATAATACATCAAACGGATGATAATTCCAGTGACTACCAGATTACAAACAAACCTGAACAGCAGCAAAATAAAGTTTGTTGAATCGAAAGAAGTGTTATACGATGATAACCCTTCAATGTCTGTTAAAAGGTTCATTTTGTATTAATGATTTTTTGGATGTAACGAATTTTTTGTTTGTATAAATTGCCTTTGACATTATCTCCTGTCATTGCGATTCCCAGGCAATATTTACTTATGCCTGCTTTTTTGATTCGCAATTCATTCAAATATTGTTTTACATACGATTCGCTGAACCGTTCCTGTTTGATTTCTATGATACATAAATTCGGGAAGTGAGCTGTTTTACCGTTGAGACGGTTTTTGAACGAAATATTATAATCGATTGTCAAACGCTCAGTTTTATCCCTGTTGACCATCGTCAACCGGTTAAAGTTGTTCTGTAATACTTTAACAAGGAGGTTAGGATCGGTGCATGAAGTGTTAATGATAAATGAAGCTGCAGGATCAAGCTTTAACGAATCTGTTTTGCCAATAACGATTCTGCTTTTTTGTGTCCGGTCTGTTTTTGATTTATTTTTGACCTCCAAAAAGCTTAGGTTTGATTCGATATAAGTTCGTATCCGCCACTTAAAACGGTTCAACTTCCCGTTTATATGTGTACGAAAGAAAAGTAAGTCATTAGTATCCAGGTATATCGTATCATATTTGGCTATACAGTTTCCATCAATTTCCTGAATAAAGTATTCTTTGGCAGCCCTTCTTATCAAAGTTGGAACATCGTTTACGTTAACAATGTATTTAACATCGGTGCGGTTCATAAGTTTTACAAGTGACATTTCGCTAAGAGGTATTTTGTCCAATAAAGAGACTACTGCACCTAACTCATTTAAACCCTGCGAAAAGTCAACCTTTTCATCCTTTCTATAGTCGTAGTCAAGTGATAATGTACCACCACGCTCATATATGCTCCTTTTTACTTCCGGAAATTCCATATCAGTAGTATTTTTAGATTATTATACGTTTAACTTTTTTAAGGTATATATGTAGATATCAAAGATCTTCTACCTGCAAAATGATTCTTTAAATAAGTTTTTGCTTCAGTAAATGAGTTACTGCTTGTCAGAAATGTATATCCGGATTGTTCACCATTAACTCCAACTGCATACGGTTCAATAATGGAATAGTACTTGTCAATCAATGCATTAGTCGCTGACTGGGTAAT
>CAILKW010000073.1 GCA_903834845.1 uncultured Bacteroidia bacterium
ATTCACTATGCGAAGAATATCTCGCCGGTTACTTTAAATTTCCCATTTCTTCATTTGATGCTTAACAGCTTATCCAACTAAAATACCACGAAACCAAAACACAGGTGAGCCTTAATATTTACTCCTCAGTAATAATGTGACACTAATCAAGCTCTCTAATGGTGCGATACACCACTCATTCATTGCTTATTAAGCCATTCATTTCCTACGAATAACTATAGCATAATATTTAATGATACTATTCAAATACATGGTTTAGACGGCATAACTTTCTTATGATGTTTTCTAACCTGTATGTTTTCAAGAAAGTATATGCTTTTATCACAAATCAAACTATTGTAAAATTCGTGAACATTAACGGATGGCTAACGGGCCAAGAGTAGATGAAAGCACAAATAGTAAAATGTAAAAATTATTAATCATTGCGATAAAATCCTTTGAATAAATTTGAGCTGTTCGCGATTAAACACAACATAATATCCAAATTATATACTGTAAAACAGAATAAAAATTTTAACCCATTAAAATCCATACAACTTATGTAGGTCATATGATACAATTTAAATATCATAGTTAATTATCAGATAATTGAAAATAAAACACCCCTTAAAAAGGTAAAAAAACTTTTATTTCAGACCATATTCTCTACAATTCTATAGAATAGCTTGCAAAATGGGGTTAATGATATCTTCTTATCAAAAATACCTTTTAAAATTTCATTTTAAAATCTAAGGCATCTCCGTTTGTAACGAATCCAGGAATTCGTACTTTGTAAAGATCATTGCTATATATTATTATTACCTGCTTCCCGGTTGAATCTGCCCATTTTTTCTGAGCAACTAGAGCTTCATTTTCTTTTGAATATTCTCCTACTTGAATTGAAACATTTGGCTTAATAACAGGTATATAGAATATTTCGAACCATGATTTCGATAAACTCGAAGCAAACTGACGAGCAATTTCACGGTTAGCAAACCCCGAAATCCGTACTTTATAATAGCCTTCTTCGTAAACAACTATGCAATGTTTTCTCGAAACTTCCTCAATTTTTTTTAACGCCTCAAAGGCCACTGATTTTATTTTAACAGCACAAATCTGTATCACTTCCCCTTCATATTCAACAATTGACAGCTTGTTGTTTAAGTATTGAGAAGGACCTGCTTTAATAGCAGGCAATGAAATATTGTTAGCAACAGGTGAAGTCTTAACAACCGTTGCAGGTTTTGCAGCAACAAGTGGCGTTTTAACAACAGTTACCGGAGTTGTAGGAACAACCGAGGGAGTTTTTATAGTAACAGGCTCGGTTTTAACTTTACCTAAAGGAATATCAGCATCTTTCTTCAGAACGGTCGCCGGTGTTACAGGCCCAACTGGTGAAACGACAGATGTTGTATCTGTTGATGGCTCTTTTATTAGCTTAAGTTTAAAATCTAAGCCATCTACAATATCCCCTTCGGATGAACTAGAAAAAGTAATCGGTATTACTTCCGGTGACGAAACCATTTGTAATTTTTTAAGCTGCTCTGGATCAACACGAACAGTATAGTTTCCAGGTGTTAATCCAAGATAACTGTAATACCCGTCCGATTCAGTTAATGTTCGAGCTGCGAGAGTTTTATCGCTCCGGTAAAAGCAAACCAAAATTCTACCCTGACCCCTTTGCCCAAGGTAAACATTGCCGGTAGCTTCACCCATAACTGAAATCGGTACTTCAATAATCTTAAATTGGTTGGGGTCGATCATAACTTTTAAGGAAACAAATTTCATTTGCCATGAAATATTGTCAAAACTATTTCTGTCAAGTTCAAGCACATAATTAGTATAAGGTGTGAGATCAAAAATACTTATTGTTGTATCCCTTTCATTTCGAATTATTGTTCCACCATTTATTCTCACTTGTAGTCCGGGGGCTTTTGGCTCGCCAATATCGCGGCGACGATTGCCATTAATATCGAGGAAAGGGAAAATTGTTATCGCACCTTTACCCACACTTGTTCTATTATTTGCTCCAATATATTGGGTCTTACTATTGTAAAGCAAACTCCCTCTGGCTGTTTCCACCATTGAAGTTTGGTCGTTAGTATTCCTTATCGAAAATCCAGCTTGGGTAAATGAGAGATCATATCGGAAACCGAGTTCAATGCTACGGGTACCGTTTCTAAAGTTTTGTTCATACGACATGTTTAAAAATCCCTTTTTGAACAAAGGTTTTTCGAAACTAGCTCTTGCTGAAATCAACTGATTACTGTTATATTCATATTGAACTTGTGGTGTCACTGATATACGCGTTGGCAATCGGAACGAAAGCGACAAATTACTGTAAAGATAAGGTTTACTTAGATCGGTAAATAATCCGTAGGTTGTGAAGTTGGTACTAACTCCAAAAACCGAACCGGACAAAAGCATTTCGGCATTTGTATTCTTTAAGTTAGGAAGAACAATCTGATTA
>CAILKW010000074.1 GCA_903834845.1 uncultured Bacteroidia bacterium
CCCCAGGTATCAGAGGAATTTTTAATATTGTTTGAAAATCCTTTAGTGAAATCGAACCTGAAGCCATCTATTTTATATTCGCTCATCCAGAAAGAGCTTATGCTATCAATCAGTTCACGGGTGGCAAGACTCTCGTGGTTGAAATCGTATCCCCATTGGGCATCAGGATTTGTAAAATTACTTTGCACATTATACCACGGATTTTGCGTAGTTGGTTTTGAACCATCGAAATAAAGCTGAACAAAAGGGCTTTGACTATATGAATGATTAAGAACAAGATCAATAACTGTTGCAATACCGCGTTTATGACATTCGTCAACCAATCGTTTCAAGTCGTTCTTTGGTCCGTAATATTTGTCGGGAGCGAAATAGAAGGAAGGATTATATCCCCAGCTTGAGTTTCCTTCAAACTCGTTTACCGGCATCAGCTCCAAAACGTTAACGCCTAATTCCTTGAGATAATCAAGATGATCAATTACTCCGGTGTATGAGTGCCGTTCATCAAAATCGCGAACATGACATTCGTAAACAACCATTGTATCAGGGGTTGGAGTAATGAAGTTGGTTTTCTGCCAGGAATATGCCTGTTGATTAGTTTGCAAAACACTGGTAATACCTTCCGCTTTACCAGCGGGATATGGAATCAATCCCGGATAGGTTATGTTGGTTATGGATTTATCGTTATCCGGATCAGATATTTTTTCAGTATAAGGATCAGCAATTTTCAAATTTCCATCTGCAAGGTATTGAAAAGGGTATTCTTTGCCGGGTGTAAGATTTGGAATATCAATCCAAAAGTAGTCCCCATCTTTTTTCATCCTATAGGTTGTTGAAGGTATCCAATTGTTGAATTCTCCTATAACATGGACAAAGCTTTTATATGGTGCCCATAACACTAACCTGACAGTTTGCTGATCAATATAATTGATTCCCTTTTTAGTTCCCGAGGGACGCGTCTCAACAACCTGTGTGGCAGGTACATTTACAAATACCGAATCAGAAACGCTTTTAGTGGCATTTGTTGCTGTAACTTTTAACCAATAATCGCCGGACTGGGAAAAATTAAAAGTGTAATCAAGTTGTGTGCCGCTGATAGTTTTTATAAGGTTTTTATTTAGAAAGAGACGTATATCGGATGTTATTGATGAAGAGGCAGAAAACTGTAAAGCTGTATTTTGCGATTGAATAGTAATTCGGGAAGGTTTTGTGATGGCTACATTTAAGTCTTCACTGAAAACATCTGCAAGAATATCTTTCATTCCTGTTGCCTTACCTTCTTTGGTCTGATCGGCACTTCTGAAAACAAAGGCTAACTGTTTAATGATCTCTCCTGCTGGTACTGCATAAAAGCTCCGGATATCGGGAGTGATTTCAAGTGTATAGATGTTAGGGCTTACACGTGTCAGTTTTGCTTTTGGCAGGTTTGTTGTCCAGGTAGCGATCACATATTTCCAATCAGATATTGAAGTACTTTTATCGGTAATCACCCCGGTATGAGCATACACATCACCGGTATAATCTTTTAACCCTGCGGTTCCCTGCGTGGCATCGAATGTAATTGTTACCGGCTTGGTTGAAGTTGGTAAGGTAGGATTACATGTAATTTGCGCATCGGACAACTGATAAAATGCTGTCAGACAAAAAAGAAGGATGATTCGATATGACATATTGATTGGATTAAAAAAAAGGCTTATCCGCAAAAGTTGAGCGGATAAGCCTTTAGTGTTTTAAAATTATATCTTTTTTAGAGTTGCCTTGAGGGTTTTAGGGTCGAAGGTGACTTTATAAGTTCCGTCAACATTACCGGGAAGACCTAAGTTTTTCCCACCCGGGGCGAGTGGAGCCGTAGTAGCATCCGAGTAATTATCTGCGTTGCCATCTCCTGAACCTTTTCCGCCATAGTTAAGATCCCAACCTTGGTTTGCTCTGAATTTGAAAGTTTTGCTTCCACTGCCTGAAACTAAAGCCACGGTTACAGTCCAAACTTTATTTACTGCATCCCACGACATTGGAGTGTCAGTGTTCCAGCTTCCGGGAGTAGCATCACCAATCAACCCCCAGGTAGTTAGGCTATAAGTATAAGCATTGGGATGACTTAGGTCTAAAACAATGGAATAGTCACCCGATGAAGAAACACCAATGTTAGTACCACCAGCTTCCAATGAGCCATTTGCTCCGTCATCACCGTAATTGTAAGCCCAATCTGAATTTCCTCTGAATTTTAAGCCATCATTTGGCGGAGTTTGTTTTGACAAAGTAGAATATAAAATCCACACTCCTGCAACAGCATCATAAGACATTGGTGTATCTGAATTCCAGTTGCCTGGGGTTGCATTGCCAATAATTCCCCACGTTGTTTTTGTAAGAGAATAGGTCATAGTACTAATATTGGCTTTTATTAAATAGTAACCGGCTTTTACGGCGATATTTCCGCCAGGATTAGTCAATTTGCCGGAGCCATTATTTCCAAAAGTATGAGCATCATCCCAGCTATGATCGGTTGTAAGTTTCAGTTCACCATCAGTGGGAATATTAATGTAACCTTCGGCTGCTCCTCCACTGGTTGGTGTTGATATGATGAAAGGGGCGGAATCATTGTTACTCCATCCATTATGACCACCAACTACCCAAAATTTTGTTATATCAGCTAAAGTAGTGAAAGGAACATCGGCACCATACGTGGTTCCAACGCTATTTGTTGCAAAAGCACGAACATGATATGTAGTAAACAATGTCAACCCCGTTATCGTGCCAACAAAAACACCTTTGCCTGATCCTACCGGAATTATGCTGCCAGCAATAGTTGGGTTTGCATTCAAACTCCAGACAAGACCTCTTGCTGTTATTGTACCACCGCCATCATAAGTAACATCACCGCCTGAAATAGCAGAAACTTTTGTAAGGCCAGTGACAGCGGTTGTTGTAACAACAGGCAAATCAACCAATGTCAAAAAAGATACTTCAGGGCCATAACCGGTACCGGCTGAGTTGGTCGCATAAGCACGAACATAATATGTTGTATTTCCCATCAAATTGGTAAGCGAACTAACAAAAGCACCAAGTCCCTTTGCATCGGAAGTTTTATTATCAGTAATAGTGGGGTTGTGGCTTGTGCCAAAACAAATTCCTCTCGCAGTTACCTCAGCGCCACCTGCACCAGTCACGTTACCACCACCTGTAGCAGATTTGCCTGTAATAACAGTAACAGCAGCTGTAGAAAGTATTGGGGGAATAGGCAAAGTAGTAAAAGTAACTTCTTCACCATAGACAGTTCCTTCGAGACCTGTTGCATAAGCTCGTGCATAATATTTGGTAGCATAAGTAAGCCCCCCCAATTTTACGGTATAGGTTGCCGACTTTAGAGTTCCTGTATAAGCAACTTTGGTGTTGGATACTGTAGGAGCTGGTGAGGTACCAAAGCAAATACCCCGTTCAGTAAAACCCACGCCCTCGGCAACTACAAATCCGATAACGGTAGCAGAATCAGATTTAACATTTAAAAACTGAGAGGTTGAAAGCTTTGGAGCTAATCTAACCTCCGATTGATCCTTTGTACAAGCA
>CAILKW010000075.1 GCA_903834845.1 uncultured Bacteroidia bacterium
GAAAATCACCTTATTGCCAACCTCTTTGACTGTAACATTGAAATTGCGTACCCTGTTGAATGATTTTTCCATTTCATTCAATTCGTGGTAGTGAGTTGCAAAAAGAGTTTTTGCCTTTCCTTTTGGGTGTTCGTGTATATACTCAACAATTGACCATGCAATCGAAATTCCATCATAAGTGCTTGTTCCACGACCTAACTCATCAAGCAGAATAAGACTTCGATCAGACATATTATTCAGAATACTTGCGGCTTCATTCATCTCTACCATAAAAGTTGATTCGCCGAGAGAAATATTATCCGAAGCTCCAACCCGAGTAAAAATTTTATCAACAAACCCAATTTTGGCGGCTCCGGCAGGGACAAACGAACCCATCTGAGCCATAAGCACAATCAAGGCAGTTTGACGCAACAGAGCAGACTTACCTGCCATATTAGGTCCTGTTATAATAATAATCTGTTGCTCTTCGTTGTCAAGAAAAACATCGTTGGTGATATATTTTTCACCAATCGGAAGTGCTTTTTCGATTACCGGATGTCGGCCATCCTTAATATCAATTACCTTTGATTCATTGATTTCGGGTCGTGTGTAATTATTCTCAATACCAATCGTTGCAAACGAGAGCATACAATCTATTTGCGCAAGTACTGAGGCATTTAACTGAATTGCCTGAATATATTCGGTTAATGCTGATACCAATTGGCCAAACAAACGGGTTTCAATGGATAGAATCTTCTCTTCCGCACCCAAAATTTTAGACTCGTAATTCTTTAATTCTTCGGTAATATATCTTTCGGCACTGACAAGAGTCTGTTTGCGAATCCAAGTATCGGGAACTTTATCCTTGTGAACATTCCTAACTTCAATGTAGTATCCGAAAACATTATTAAAAGCAATTTTTAAAGAGGAGATTCCTGTGTTGATAATTTCGCGTTCCTGCATTTTCTGAAGGTAATCTTTACCTGAAAAGGCAAGGTCTCGCAGTTCGTCTAATTCAGCAGAAACTCCACGGGCTATAACATGTCCTTTGACAATCATCATCGGGGGATCGGGGAAAATCTCGTGTTCAATCCGATCTCTAATTGTCAGACATAAATTGAGTTGTTCGGCAAGCCTGATAAGGACACCATTGCCGGAAGTGGCGCAAAATTCTTTAACAGGCGCAATTGAATTCAGAGCAACTTTCAGCTGAACAACTTCACGAGGATTTACGCGACCGACAGCTGCTTTTGAAATAATCCTCTCCAAATCGCCAATATGCCTTAGTTGTTCTTCTATATTACCTTTTAATTCAGCGTTTTCTGTAAATTTCTGAACAACATCGAGCCGATCGTTAATCCGTTGAATATCTTTTAGCGGAAGCGCAACCCATCGTTTTAAAAGTCGGGCACCCATTGGCGAAATCGTCTGATCAATCACCTGTACAAGTGTTTTAGCTCCTTCGTTCAATGTGTGAAAAAGTTCAAGATTACGAACGGTAAAACGGTCAAGCCAAACATACCGGTCTTCTTCAATTCTGGAAAGCCCCGAAATATGCTGGAGTTGTTGATGTTGGGTAAAATCAAGATAATGGAGGATCGCACCCGAAGCGATAATACCCAACTGAAGTCCGTGAACTCCAAATCCTTTCAATGAAATGGTTTCAAAATGACGCAAAAGCCTGTCATTTGCTGCATCTTCGGTATAAACCCAATCGTCTAACTTGTATGTATAGAATTTGCTTCCGAAAAATTCAATAAAGAGTTTCTCTTTCCCCTTTTGGAAAAGTACTTCCTTGGGTTGAAAGCTGTTCAACAGTTTGTCAATGTATTCAAATGACCCTTCGGCAGTGAGGAACTCTCCCGTCGAAATGTCAAGAAAAGCTACTCCGGCTAATGTTTTTTCGATATGAACCGAAGCCAGAAAATTATTCTCCCGATGTTCGAGAACATTGTCATCTATTGAAACTCCGGGTGTTACAAGCTCTGTGATTCCCCTTTTAACAATATTTTTGGTTAATTTCGGATCTTCGAGCTGCTCGCAAATTGCAACACGCTGACCGGCTCGTACTAATTTGGGAAGATAAGTATCAAGAGCATGATATGGAAATCCTGCCAACTCTACAAAACTTGCTGAACCATTGGCACGCCGGGTAAGTGTAATGCCCAAAATGCCTGATGCTTTAATAGCATCTTCGCCAAATGTTTCGTAGAAATCACCAACACGGAAAAGCAACACAGCATCAGGGTATTTATTCTTGACAGCGTAATACTGCTTCATCAGCGGTGTCTCGGCGTATTTGTTGGGTTGTTGTATCAAAACTGATTATATAAATGTTTACTCTTTCAAACAAAGATAAGCAAATCGTTTAATAAAAAATGATCAAAGATTTGAAGTTTACAGTAAAGTTAAAAAAGGTTTTCCAAATTTGTTCATGTTATCTATTCCTTCCTTAATATTCTAAAATTCAGACTACTACTAATACGGATTAAAATAATAAGACAAAGAGGCACAACCAACCAATGGAAAGTTTGAGGAAGGAAGGCCATAGAAATCAAAAACAGCAACACAATTCCGGCGGTAATTTTGAGGTACCAGAAAAGTTTTGGTCGCAAAGAAGGGATTAACCATAGAAAAGCAAATATTAAATGAGTTGGTAAAGCCCAAATCAGGTTCAAATTTGATCCTGTTGCCTCCAAAACTGAAACAAAACAGAGAAAACTCAATAAAAGTCCGGCAATGCCAAATGAAAAGAAGACAAGAAAATCGAGTGCTATCATCCTTTTTTTCCTTCGGTATTCGATAAAAGTAAGTATAGAAACAAGTATTAAAATGAAATTTACTACAATCGTAGGCGAAGTAAGACTGAATCCGGATTGGATTGGTTTTGCCTCATAAAGTGTAGTTTGCGGCATAACAAACGGTATATTTTCACTGTTTTTCAATACTTTGGCACTACCCATACTTTTCATTAGGTAATCAGGAAGAAACATTTTTTGTGAATATGTAGTAATTTTATCTGTTGGAATACCGAGTCCCAGTTTTATTCCAAATCCATTCCAACTGTTTCCTGGAACGAATTTATCTACTAATTGACGGTAGGTTAGTTTAGTA
>CAILKW010000076.1 GCA_903834845.1 uncultured Bacteroidia bacterium
CACCCCGAATAACCTTATTCCCTTATTGTTCAGGCCTTACTCCAAAAACTGAATATGATTCAACGTATTGTATTTCTAACTATAAAACACATATATTGTTGCGATTATAGAAAGTGCTTTTCTTCTGCCGTCCTAAAGTTATCTGTTTTGAGGTTGGAATTTCTTAACTCCAGGTCAAAATATATGGTAAGAATATTTAAATACAAAGCCTCGAAGCTGCACAGAGCTCAAATTACCGATTTCAGTTTTTTGTACCTTTGCAGAGATCAAAATTTTAAAATTAAGAATATGGAACCAATAAAAGTAAATTTCAAAGACTGTGATCGTATATTTCTTGACGATACGTTTAAGCTAAAGCAATTCAGAAATTTGGCACTATTAGATATATGGCAAAAAAGTAAAGAAAATTGCATCATTAACGAGCATGAAGATTATTTATTGAAAGCTATTCAAGAAATGTTAATCGATAGGGTTGATGATTGGAACGAACAGGAATTGATTGAAAATTTTATTGGACCAATGTTTAGTTTAATAAATTTTAATACTTTGAAATATGGTTTGTTTTCGGAACGTTTGTTGAAGGCAATAATTGACGATTACGAGCTTTCAGGGTATCCCGATGCCATAGTCGCAAAAGGTAGGCGTAAACCGGAAATACCTTATTTCTGTTTTCATGAGTATAAAAAAGAAAACGATACAAAAGATGACCCTGCGGGTCAATGCTTAGTTGCAATGCTTGTTGCACAGGAATTAAATCACAATGAAATACCATTGTATGGAGTTTATGTTGTAGGTAAGCATTGGTATTTTATGGTGCTGCAAGGTAAAGAATATGCAATAAGCAAATCGTATCAAGCTATAGATGAAGATATTTATGACATTGTTAAACTGTTGAAACACCTGAAAACCATTATCGAAGAATACGTTAAACAATAAAAATAACTATCTAAGTGAGATTTTGGGGTCTGCCAAAGAACTTGGTTGCATAAAAGAAAAACGAAAATCTGTAACTTTCGATAAAATATTATGCCATTCATTTCTTGGCGAATTTTTATGCTTTTTTGTGAAACTCTTAGATAACTCAAATTACCTATTTCATTTTTAGTACCTTTGCGTAAATAAAAAGTTGAGAAGATGAAAAAGATTCCTTACGGTATAAGTAATTTTGAGACCATACAGACCGAAAATTACTATTATATTGATAAAACAAAGTTTATCGAAATTTTGGAAAATTACGGTAGCCGTTATCTGTTTTTTCTCCGTCCACGCAGGTTTGGCAAGAGCTTGTTTATTTCGATGCTCCATTCTTATTACGATATTAAAGCCAAGGAGCAATTCAACCAGCTTTTTGGAAATACCTACATTGGCAAAAATCCGACACCACTTAAAAGTTCTTTTCCTGTATTGCGATTTAACTTTTCAATGGTAGCTATTAATGGAACTGTTGAAGAGATAAAACATTCTTTTTTATTGAACATTATTGGCGAGATTTTGGTATTTATCAATAAATATGCAGATTGCTTTAACTTGGACCTTCAAATACAGAAAAAGATCGAAGATGAGAAAGATGCGGCTAATGTAATAATGTTGTTTGCAAGAGAAATGAAAATTAAAAAAGTTTCAGTTTTTATGATAATTGACGAGTACGACAATTTCGCCAACAACATTTTAACCGAACATGGCGAAGAAACCTACACGAAAGTAACCCACGCCGGTGGTTTTTTACGCGGTTTTTTTACTGTAATCAAAGGCTTGACCGACAACCGCGAAATAGACCGCCTGTTCATTGCAGGTGTTTCACCATTGGTAATGGCGGATGTAACAAGTGGGTTCAATATTGGCGACAATATTTCGCAAGACCCGCAACTGTCGTCTATGATCGGAATTAATAATGAAGAAGCAAAACAGATACTTGATTATTACGATTCGTTTGGCATTTTTAACCAGCCTTTGGATTCCATCCTCGCTGATTTCAACCAATGGTACAATGGTTATTCTTTCAACCAAGAACTTGAAAGAGTTTATAATACCATTTCGGTATTGTACTATATACATCAATACATTAA
>CAILKW010000077.1 GCA_903834845.1 uncultured Bacteroidia bacterium
GAATATGCTATCTTGAACTGGATATCCTGCTGCGTTATTAATAAGGATATTTACCTTGCCAAGTGTAGATTCGATTTTATCATAAATGTCAACAATATTATTTGCAATGGAAATGTCTGATTCAATAATAATATAATCTTTGGTAATCTTTGAAATTGCCTTCTCTACTTCTGAGCAATCCATAGATAATGCTTTGAAATAAGAATCAACACAATCGCCAATTGCTAATTTTTCATTATACTCAAAATCCATTTTTTTATAAACCATTGCAACCTTTGCACCATGCTCAGCATAAATTAGTGACATTGTCGCACCAATCCCTTTTGGATTGTTAGTTCCTGTTATAAGTACTACTTTATCTTTTAAGCCGTAATCAATCATAAATCTAATTTCCTTTTTAGTTTATATTCATTATTCAGTTATTTTTCACTGCTTAAATTTGCAGCTAACGTTACGATAGCCGCCACTCCTGTGTTATATTTAATATTATCTTAATAGCGGCTATTGGCTGTTATATGCGCTACTGTTATTGTTATTATTATCTTATTAATCTGTCACTTATGGTAGCCATCTTCAAGTATTTATCGAGATGGCTATTTTTGTGTATGCTAATATTTTTAACCTAAGGTGAGTGGTTATGCGTGTCATCCGGTGAGTGGCTATTTTTTGTTATTTTTATCCTGTCCAAAGGACTTGTAATAGTGCGCCGCATATTATCTGATATATGAGTAGAACGCAGAGTGGTTTTTATGTCGGAATGTTCAAGTAGATCCTGTTTTATCGCAGATCGGTACCGTGTTCAAGCAAATCTGTTGCAAACGAGTGTCGCAGACAATGGTTGGTGGCTTTTATATCGATTTTTACCTTTGTTAATGCCTAATTAGGCTTTTTTACAAGTTAAAGTGATTAACGTTGAATCAGTTTCTGAAGAAACATTCTTACCTATAAAAAACTTGCAAGGCGTACATTATCAAGAATATACCAAATAGTCTATGTATTGGCCTTTCGAAGCTTCGCCCTTTCAGTCACATATATATTATTGGTTTATGCGACCGATAAAGAATACTTACTTTCCTGTCCATCCAATGCAACAAGTAACAAACAGAATCTCCTCCAAGACTTTTTTTACTGGAATGCTCCATTTGTTCAGGCATTGTAAAGATCGGTCTCATCAAATTTTCAGGTTTTAAAAGTAATAAATAATACAATAGTTCAAAAGAAGTGAGAAAAAAATTTAAAAAATAATTGTTGGCTGAAAAACCTTAAAATTCAGGAACCGAACAAAGTGTTGAAAATATTATACTTAACTCACACAGATTCATAAACATTGCGGTTGGAGGCCACTTCCCAAAAACACAAGAGGCTGTCAAAAAAACTCTAAGAACTATGCTTTTTATCTCTGTGAAACTCTCCCGAAGGCTCGGTACAAGTTGTGTACCCTCCGTGTAACTCTGTGATACAAATAGTTAAATAACTTGTCCAAATATATTGGGAGAGATTTCCATTGCAGCCACAGAGTGCTACTGAGTTTTTGGGCAACCGAATCATACTGAAAATATAACAGATTCAACAATTAAAAGAATATGGCGCAATTCAATTATCTTGTTCAGGAACAATTGTTTGCTAAAACACTAACCAAAGGAAGGCAGATGACCGGAAGTATTTCGTTTCTGAAATTTGGTCACAGGCAACGATGATTACAAAAGACTACAAATAGGGAATTATGCTTGATCCAACTGACCGTGAAAGTTAATAAGAAAAAGTAAATTTCAGGCGCAAAGGTTTTGGTATTATTTGTATGGATAGTGCGCCGCGGGCAAATGTCAAACCTAAAATCATAAATTGTTACTTGCTGAAAAATACCACGCGGTTGCTTTCCCGTCTTGCCGAATAAAGTTGAACAGTTTATGATTGGCCTGATTTTAAAATGAATGAGTCAATTGCGGTTTGTACCTACCGGAAAAGCTTAAAGATTTTGGGTGGTGCTTTTTACGCAGAGAGGAAATTTAAAGATGTATGCTTAAGATTTGGGAGTAAAGTAATATTTGGTTAAAATGGTTGCAAATAAGTCTAAAAGACACTGTGGCCTTTACCTTCCAATAAACCACCTGTTTAAATTGGCCAAAAAGAAAAAAAGTTTGCTAAGTGCAGCTTGAGTAACCATCACCCTAACATTGTAGGTGCATAACTATATCTTATTGATTTTCTCCGGATTTTGTCGGCAATCAAATACAGATGCAATTGTGATCAGGTTATCCCTATTCCAATAAATGATTTTGTAGTTACTCTCAACCAGAAATCTGTATTCTACCGGATAATCGCTTAGAAGCTCTTCTTTGGGACCGGCTAAGGGTTGCTTACCAGTAAGGTTACACGATTTAGGATTCTGTTTATTATCTTTCGTGAAATATGCGGACTAACCTCAATTGAATAGTAATCAAATATGTCCTTCAACTGTCTTTCCGACAGCTCAGACCATTCAATCCTTATTTCCATGTTTTTACCTTTTTCATAAGGTCATGGTGGGAGATAACCCGGCCTGCATCACTGTCATGTTTCGCCCGGTCTATCATTTCATGGAATTTGTTCAATGACATTGGTTTTAAGCTTCTTTCGTGACTAACTTTTTTTTCTTGTTTGATGAAAGATTCAAGTTTGGTGATCAGGCTTTCATCACTAATACGAAGGAATTCTTCAATTAAAATCAATTTTCTCGCTTGAATATTCATGTCTTTACTCTTTCTGCAAATATAAATGTTTTCAAAGTGAAAAACATAGTCTTGTCGAATTTTTAGCAATTAATGCAATGCCCCTACCTGCAAAGCTTAAAGATTTTGGGTGGTGCTTTTTACTTCGGTAATCCATTTAAGGATGGGTGCCAAAGATTTGGTGGTAAAGAAAAAGGGTAAAGTAAGGTTTGGTGCAATGGTTACAGTTAGACATAAAAGAGAATGTGGCCTTTGCCTTCCAATTAACCGCTGCTTTAAACCGGCTTAAAGAAAAAAACTTCGTTAAGTGAATCATGTGCAACCATCTGGGATATTCCTGAAAAATGGGGCCAGGCAATTTTCATCAGTTTATAATCCAGTAATATACAAATCTATTAATTCATTTCCCAACTCACTTTTTGTAGAATTAATTTCAGGTTCAAACTTATTGAAATAGATTGATTCTGATCCTGTCTCAGTCTTTTTCCAAAGATCATAAATTTCATTGTCAGTTAAGGATTGAAGAAATAGTTTAACCAATCTTTCAATTAAATCGAATTCAGTTTGTGAAATTGATCCTTTTTCCGAAAATTTTCTTTTCAAATACGATTGAAAATTTTGACCCTTATAAACTTCGGATGCCACCAAATCACCAATTTCTTGAATAGCTGTATATATTTCCATTTTTCACATTGCGGGATATGCTGTGTTGCAAGCGTATAATGCACCTTCTACTGTTCCATCCAGATATTTTGATCCAGGGAAAAACAGAATATCTTTATCAAATTCATGACTGCTATAGCTGTAAATGGAAAATTCCATTTTGTTGATATCTCCAGTATAAATTAATCTTCCAGCCAGAATTGTTTTTTCATATCTTTTTATTTTTAAATATATCTCATTATCCTTAAATTCTGCAAAATACTTATAAAAACTATTAATCAAATCCAATTCATTGTCGTTGAACTTTTTAATCATTTGTTTGATTTCATTTTTTGTTTCTTTGGATATTTTCATATATCTTATGTCCTTGAAAGTGATTGTAATTTGTTTGCCACTAAAGTATTACGTTTTATTTATCCTTTCCCCAAAAGTAGGTTGAAAAAATATGAAAAGCAAATGATTTGCCGGGTTTTAAATTAAATTTGGCAATTGCGGTGTTGCACCTACCTGAAAAGCTTAAATATTTTGGGTGGTGCTTTTTGTATTGGTAATCCATTTAAGGTTGTATGCCAAAGATTATGGGGTTAAAAATAAGGTAAAGTAAGTTGGAGCTATTATCCGTATCAAATTGCTGTGTGACTTTTGTAAACTTTAATGATTGTGACTAAAATATTTGTTAGTACAATAATTTATATTTCAGTACTTTACACACAGTTTGAAATTAGCTTTTGTCTGCAACCGATTGTTTTTCTTCTGCTTGTTTAAAACGTCTTATTTGGTTTTCAGCACGTCACATCAAAAAGGTTTAAAACTTCATTGGTTGGTTTGTGCGTTAACGAACCTTCTCTTCAATTTGGTAAGTCAAAGGCTATTATAATTGGCCGACTGAGTAGTGCATTACTGTAAACTAACAATTATGATTGCGCTGATGACAAGACTTCAACTATTCTACTCGCCATTATTATATATGTTGTTTTGAAGCGTGAATCATCCTACCTCCGTTTTCAATCTATCCGGATTCATACGATTATCA
>CAILKW010000078.1 GCA_903834845.1 uncultured Bacteroidia bacterium
GGCTATTGACGTTCGACCCTTTCAGGGTCGAGAAATTTGTCGTATCGCTGAATTTCCTAACTACGAAGTAGTTAAACGTCAATAGCCATAAGTGGAAACTTATGGAAACTTATGGAAAAATGATTTCCCGCATGACGCGGAACCCTGAAAGGGTTCAACATAGTTATAATTCATTGTGTTTGAATTTTAGGGCGTATTCCAATATTAACCATCCATTTTAATTCACCTGATATATTCACGTTCGACCCTTTCAGGGTCGCGTGCATTGGGGGTTTACGTTCCTTTCCATAGATTCCATCTATGGCTATTCACGTTCGACCCTTTCAGGGTCGTGGCATGGTGGGTTTCCTCCCTTCCCATAGATTCCATCTATGGCTATTAACGTTCGACCCTTTCAGGGTCATGGCATTGTGGGTTTACATTTCTTTCCTGAGGTTTCATCTATGGCTATTAGATTCACTGATCTTCGATTCACATTCGACCCTTTCAGGGTCGGGATTCCTATTGTTCTCATTTATTAGCTAATAACCCCCGGCGTATCTTGTGAAACCGGGCGAAAAAGAACCAAATACATTAACAACCAAAAATGTGGAGGAACATTGTTGTCAAATATTGAATTTATCCTTATTCCAGACTACCTACCAATGAAGGATGTTCAGCTTTTATACGCTCCATCGGGCGATAAACATAAATCAATCCATATTCCATGGATTTTTCTCTTTTATAATCATCTGGTAAGGACGAGAAACTTTCTTCTACTTCATTCCAAATATCAAGAATGATATCATCAGCCTCTTTTCTAAGTTCAGCAACCTTTAAGGTACAACGGGCAGTAGTGTTTTGCAATGTTTTCTGAAAATGATAGGCATCAACAAACTGGTCGAACTTTACTTTTACAACACCAATGGAGGGATTATAAAGTGGATTGCCACCTTTGGTTATACGTTTGTGTTCACCTTCAATTATTTTCTTTCCCCATTCCAATACTTCGGAGTCAAGAAGCAGTGAAGGTGATTTTTTATCGTTGAATCCATAAAACTCTCTTACTACCGGTTTCATATCTCCGCGCTGAATGGCAAAATTCAAAACCTGTATAAAATGCGACAAGTATAATCTTGCTTTTCGTACAGTTTCAAGATAGGTGTTGCTGTTCTTTTCCTGTAGGTTTCTTGCCTGCTTATGATGAATAATGTTTGTTTCGAAATTTGTATAAAATGACCTGAGCCGATTCAATGAAGTAGTTGAAAAGGCCAGTGCCTCGGATTCCTTATTCTGCCCCATAATTATTGCAGTTTTAAGTGCTCTCAGTCGTGCCTGATCTGTATTTGGAAGTCTTCTGTATGGCATGCTTTCAAGTTTTATAATATTGAATCTTTGGCTGCGAATTTATCCAAAAACTTGTTTTTTAAGTCCTTCGCAAATAATATACAATAAGAGTTATCAACTAATCGAAGTTAATAAAAAAGCACGGTCATTAGACCGTGCTTTGATTATTGTATATCGCTGATATATAATTAATCAGACAGTTTAGCTTTAAGATATTCGCGGTTTAATCTTGCTATATGTGCAATTGAAATACTTTTGGGGCAGGCCAATTCGCAGGCTCCCGTGTTTGTGCAACCTCCGAATCCGAGTTCATCCATCTTCGCTACCATTGCTTTAGCACGTCTTTTAGCTTCAACCTGTCCTTGCGGCAGCTTGGCAAGTTGCGAAACCTTTGCTGCAAGAAACAACATTGCCGATGAGTTTTTACAAGTTGCAGCACACGCACCACAGCCAATACAGGCAGCTGCATCCATTGCCTCTTCTGCATCATCTTGTAAAATCGGTATTGTATTTCCATCGGGCACACCACCGGTATTTACAGAAACAAAACCACCTGCTTGTTGTATTTTTTCGAAAGCAGTGCGATCAACCATCACATCTTTGATAACAGGAAAAGAACCCACACGCCACGGCTCAACAGTAATTGTCTGACCTTCGTTGAACTTACGCATGTGCAATTGGCATGTTGTTACCATAGTGTCGGGGCCATGTGCGTGACCATTTACATAAAGTGAACACATTCCGCAGATTCCCTCTCGACAATCGTGATCGAAAGCAATAGGGTCTTTCCCACCCAGAATTAGCTGGTCGTTAAGGATATCTATCATTTCGAGGAACGAGGTTCCCTGTGAAATATTTTCTACTGTGTATGTTTCAAACCGACCTTTAGCCTTTGGACTGTTTTGTCTCCAGACCTTTACATATATTTTATTGAGAATTTTATCAGCCATTTTTATGATATTTTAGATATGAGCTACTAATCAGGAGACTTTTATTTATAACTTCTCTGTGTTAAATGGATAGTTTCAAAAACTAATTCTTCCTTATGAAGAAGAGGCTCAGAGTCAACACCTTTAAATTCCCAGGCGGCAACATAAGCAAAGTTGTCATCATCACGTTTTGCTTCACCTTCTTCTGTTGATGATTCTTCGCGGAAGTGACCACCACACGATTCGTTTCGGTTGAGAGCGTCACGCGCAAGCAATTCCCCAAGTTCAATAAAATCTGCAACTCTGCCTGCTTTTTCAAGTTCAGGATTTACATTTTTCATTTCACCCGGAACAAGAAGATCTTTATAAAACTCTTCCCGCAACTCCTGAATTTCCTTTATTGCCTTCTTCAATCCTTCAGTGTTACGTGCCATACCAACTTCATCCCACATTATCTGACCTAATTTCTTATGGAAATGATCAACAGGCGTTTTACCTTTTATATTGAAAAGTTTTTCTAATTTACCAACAGCTTGTTTTTCTGCCTCAATAAATTCGGGTCGATTAGTATCAATTTTAGGAACCATAATCTCTCCAGCAAGATAATCACCTATTGTATAAGGTAATACAAAATATCCATCAGCGAGACCCTGCATCAAAGCAGAGGCTCCAAGGCGATTCGCACCATGATCGGAAAAATTCGCCTCACCAATAGAATAAAGACCGGGGATAGTTGTCATTAGATTATAATCAACCCATGTTCCACCCATGGCATAATGGATGGCCGGATAAATTTGCATCGGTTCTTTATAGGGATCGGTGTCTGTAATTTTTTCATACATCTGGAAAAGATTACCATACCTTTTTTCGATTGTATTGCGGCCTAAACGCGCAATTGAATATTTAAAATCGAGATATACGGCCTTTCCTTCTGAATTAACGCCGAATCCTGCATCGCAACGCTCTTTTGCTGCACGTGAAGCAACATCGCGCGGTACAAGGTTACCATACGATGGGTATCGTCTTTCGAGATAGAAGTCGCGATCTTCGTCAGCAATATCGTTCGGGCCTAATATCCCTTTACGTAATTTTTCGGCATCTTCTATCTTTTTGGGAGTCCAGACTCTACCATCGTTCCTTAATGATTCTGACATTAGCGTAAGCTTGGACTGTTGCGATCCATGTACAGGAATACAAGTAGGATGAATCTGAACATAACAAGGATTGGCAAAAAATGCACCTTTTTTATAACATACCCACGAAGCAGAAGCATTACAGCCCATTGCATTGGTTGACAAGAAGAAAACATTGCTATAACCACCTGAAGCAATAACAACGGCATGTGCACCAAATCGTTTCACTTCGCCGGTAACAAGGTCGCGGGCAATAATTCCGCGTGCTTTGCCATCAATAGTTACCAAGTCAATCATTTCATGACGAGTAAACATTTTTACTCCTCCCTCAGCAATTTGCCGGTTTAGAGCTGAATATGCACCCAGCAATAGTTGCTGACCTGTCTGGCCACGGGCATAAAACGTGCGGCTTACGAGCACTCCTCCAAATGAGCGGTTCGACAGCAAACCGCCATACTCACGGGCAAACGGAACTCCCTGAGCAACACATTGATCAATAATATTTGGTGACACTTCTGCCAGACGATGTACATTAGCCTCGCGTGAACGGTAGTCACCGCCCTTTACTGTATCGTAAAATAAGCGGTAAACAGAATCGTTATCATTCTGGTAGTTCTTGGCAGCATTTATACCACCCTGGGCAGCGATGGAATGGGCTCTGCGTGGACTATCCTGGTAACAGAAAGCCATCACATTGTATCCCAACTCCGAAAGTGAGGCTGCAGCCGATGCTCCGGCCAATCCAGTCCCGATAACTATGACGTCAAGTTTACGTTTGTTAGCCGGACTGACAACTTTTATTTTTTCCTTATGGTTTGACCATTTTTGTGAAATTGATCCTTCAGGTATCTTTGAATTTAAGATGCTCATATCGTTGAATCTTTTTATTTCAATTAGAATTTAATAAGAAAGTAAAGAGGGATTGCCGAAAAACCAATTGCAAACACAAATCCGATGAAGTTTGCAAGACATTTCAACCTTTTCATCCAGTTGCTATTATTCAACCCTATGGTCTGGAAGGCACTCCAAAAACCATGTGTTATATGCAAACCCACGAAAACTCCACTCAAAATGTAGATTAAATCATACAGTTCATAATTCTTAAACAAGTTGGAAACCAATGCGTAAGCATTTTGCATTTCCACACCGGATACAGTGATAGGATCTAAAAGTTCATGGCCTGTAATTTTCATCTTAACCCAGAAATTAAAGATGTGAAGAACCAAAAATATTAAGATCATTCCACCCAGAATAAACATGTTTTTTGCCGGTTCCCACCATTTAAGAAGTTGATCACCCGAAGCATAACCCGTAGGGCGAGCTTTCATATTCTCAAGCGTAATCCATCCCGACCAAATAATGTGAATTATGAAACCTGAAGCGAGTATTGGTTCCATAATCCTTATCAAAGGATTGGTTGCCATAAAGTGGGCAGCTTGATTAAACAGTATCCCTGTGTCATCAAAAATAAGAAGGAGATTCAACGTAAGGTGGAGAAACAAAAATGAGAGAAGGAAAAGTCCTGTGAGGCTCATAAATACTTTCCGGCCTATCGAGGCACTCAGGAAATTGCTCATAAGTACTTGATTTTTAATTAATATTTGAAGTAAACACTTAATTTTAAAATTCTTCGCAAAAGTAGTTTACACCTTTATGCTTTACAACATGAAAATGATTAAAATCCTAATTTAAAATCGTTCTATATAAAGATTGTTTAAAATTGTACAACAGGAAGTTTTAAATCAGAAATAAATGAAGGAAGATTTCTGAAGAAAGTGGAAATTTTCCAGCCGCATTTCTTAAAAAAATTGGCTCTTTGACGGCCTGTATGGATTTTTCAATTATACACCAATACAGCCACGAAGGGGTGAATTATAATTCTAAGTGCTATTGTTCAACCACTTCGTGGCTGTGGAGGTAGTTGTTTTGTTTTCCGTGGATTTTATCCACGGTTATTCAGATTAAGGTCTTTCAGACCTTTTGTGCTATATTCTTTAAACTGCTTATCCCTTTCGGTCAAGTTATTCTTGAAAACATTATAAAGGAAGCAAATTACGTTTGAACGACTCCCCCTTTCAAAAAAGGGGGGCAGGGGGGATTTGATGCAATTGCTTAATATGTAATGCGTTACAAATATGAATGAATTCCAATAAATAGTGAACTTGAATGAAAGGGATAGGCAGTTTCTTTAATTTTAGTTACCCATATAAAACGAGATAGAACAAAAAAAAAATACGTAAAATACTCTTACCATCACATTTCGTTAAAGAACAACAAAATAATCATACCTTTATCCTTTCCAATTTTCTAATAATTTTGAAACCGTATGCAAAAGAAACTAATTGTTTTAATGGTTCTTATCACAATTTCAGGTATTTCTTCAGGACAAAAGAAGGACAGGCAAGAGGCGGAAAAACCTAACCAAAAGTACATTCAGGTAGAGGCTCAGCGAAGGATCTACAAAGGCGGTAAAGTAAATTATGCCCCTTATGAACCTTTTGAAACACGCACCGTTGAGTTGCTGGCTGGTTATAAAGCTCCCAAAAAGGTGACCGAATTGAGTAAATACGGGGGCTGGCTCAACCATCGTGTGTCTGCAACCGGTTTTTTTCATGTCACAAAAATAGGTGACCGTTGGTGGGGTGTTGATCCTGAAGGTTATCTGTATATCAATGTTGCCCTGAACAGCATCAGCATGGGAAAATCACAACGAAATGAGAAAGCTGTACTCGAAAAGTTTGGATCTCCCGAAAAATGGATTAGTAAAACATTGGAGATTCTGGAGGATAACGGCTTTAACTGTGCCGGTTCGTGGTCGGATGCCGATGCCATAATCGGAGCAAACAATACATCAAAACGTCCTTTTGCTTACACAATTAACTGGAATTTTATGAGTGGTTACGGCAAGCAGCGCGGAGGAACTTTTCAGCAACCGGGTCATACAGGCTATCCAAATGATGCCATATTTGTGTTCGATCCCGAGTTTGAGACTTTTTGCGATAACCATGCAAAAAAACTTCTCGCAACAAAAGACGACCCCAATCTTTTCGGTCACTTTTCGGATAATGAAATGCCATTTAAAATCAAGTCTCTTGATAATTTTCTCGCCTTACCGGAAAATGAACCCGGACACAAAGCTGCCACAGAATGGATGCAAGAGCAGGGAATTACAAAAGAGCAAATCACCGATCAGCATCGTGAAGTTTTTATGGCACTCGTAGGTGAAAAGTATTTATCGGTTGTTTCAAAAGCCATTAAAAAGTACGATCCCAACCACTTATATATTGGTGCGAGGTTTTACAGCGACGAAAAAAACCATGCTGAATTTATGAAAGTTGCAGGAAAATACCTTGATGTCATTTCAAATAACTATTACAATTACTGGACACCCGATTCGGTACAAATGGCAAACTGGGCAGCCTGGACGAGGAAACCATTCATTGTTACAGAGTATTATACTAAGGGTGAAGATTCAGGAATGCCTAACCAGAGTGGTGCAGGCTGGATTGTCCGTACACAACGCGACCGTGGCCTTTTTTACCAGAATTATAATCTGGCACTACTTGAATCGAAAAACTGTATTGGCTGGCACTACTTTAAATATCAGGATAATGACCCTACCGCCAAAGGTGTTGACCCCTCGAATATTGATGCCAATAAGGGAATCGTAAACAACGATTACACGTTGTGGACACCAATGACAGACCTGATGAAAGAGTTGAATACACAAGTATATTATTTAATTAATCACTTTGATAAAACGAAATAATAATGAAACAGAAAATTAGTTTTTCAATCTTGCTTGCCTTTTGAATGTTTAAGATTACCTCAGCGCAGGAGTCAACTCAAAAACCGATTGCCGCAGAGAAAAAATTCACTATCGAAAATTGCA
>CAILKW010000079.1 GCA_903834845.1 uncultured Bacteroidia bacterium
AAACTGTGTAGTTTTCTTAGATGCACTATTTACCTGGTTACTAAGGTTTATTAAGAAAAATAAGGTTAAAAAATTTATTACAAGGCAAAAAACCTTATTTTAAATTTTTTAACCTTAGTAACTCAAAATACACTACCACCCCAATAACCTTATTCCCTTATTGTTCGGGCCGCACTCCAAACCCGGAATTGAATTCAACGTAAGGTATTTTTTTAAAATATAAAACACATATATTTAGGCGATTATGGAAAGTGCTTTTCTTCTGCCATCTCAAGGTTATCTGTTTTGAGGCTCGAGCCAAATTCGAAATAAGGTTGGGGATGAACAATAACCCAAGCTACTAAAGTTAAGATGAACAAAAATAAGGTTTTAAAAACGAAGCAAAACCTTATTTCCCATTTATTTTTAACCTTAGTAGCCGGGAAGATGAATGTGTATTTTAACCTTATTTACCTTATTTTCATTCTATTAACCTACCTAAGGTTTGTTCAAACCAAAATAATAAGGGAAATAAGGTTGGGGATGAACAATAACCCAAGCTACTAAAGTTAAGATGAACAAAAATAAGGTTTTAAAAACGAACCAAAACCTTATTTTCCATTTATTTTTAACCTTAGTAGCCGGGATAATGAATGTGTATTTTGACCTTATTTACCTTATTTTCATTCTATTAACCCACCATGGTTTTGTTCAAACCAAAATAATAAGGTAAATAAGGTAGGGGATGAAGGGTAACCCAAACTACTAAGGTCAAGATGAACATAAATAAGGTTTGTTTGGATTCAACAACCTTATTTTTTTAACCTTTTTCCCTCCGTAGTGATGAGGTTGTAAAATTACACATCTTGTACCCATATTACCACTAAAGGACTTGACCAGATACAATATCCGCTGGATAATTTGGATTTTTGAAGCATAAAATATTTTTTTGAAATCTTTTTTACGAACCCTTGCTTTTCAATTAATTTCGTAAATTTGCATAGTTAAAAAAAGTTTAAATATGAAAAACGTAACAGAAATGACCAACACTGAAAAAAGCCAAAATAAGGCTGATATTTTGTATATAACACAAATTCAACGATATAGTGGCATTAACGGCATACCTATAAGATTGGTATATCTACAACTTTAGGTATATATAGGTGTTAGAGAGCATTTTAAGAAAAACACAACTACAAAAACATTCCGTGATGACAAAGAAAGATTTCCTTTACAAAATTCCAGACATTATTGACCACAAAACTTGTGGTTACGGAGAATTAGAAATTGTAGTTGATAGCAAAGAACAAAAAGGCGTTTGTTACAGACACCGTGACAAAACTGCAAGTTGTGGAACTTACGGCACAACATGGCTTGAAGTTTATGAGAAATTAGACAAGCATTTAATATCTGAAGGATACATAAAAGCATAAAACGCATGGTAACTTGCTTGATACAAAATGGACACCAAAGTGAAAAGAAATCATCCTATAACAAAAACTATATATCAATTTTTGGTTCGGAGGTTTGCGAGCCACTGCTTTCCTCAATTGTTTTTGTGGGACGCGGACAGGACAACTCCCACATACTCCTCAACTTTTATAGTTTTGAACAATAGCAACTATTAATTTGGACATAAACAATAATTTGACTAAATGGAACATTTAAACAAGAGAATATTAAATTACAAACTAACCCGCTTTATTGGAGAGGGAGGAATGGCAAGTGTTTATGAAGGCACACACGAAAGATTAGGGACAAAAGTTGCAGTTAAAATACTTAATCCTATTTTGACAGCAAACAAACAAATTCGCCAAAGGTTTGAAAACGAAGCCAAATTTATGGCATCCCTAAATCACCCGAATATTACAAAAGTAATTGATTATGAAGAGCAACCCGATGTACTTGCTATTGTAATGGAACTGTTGGAGGGGCAAGATTTAAGCACTTTAATTTATACCAAAGGTGCATTAAAACCCGAACAAGCAATTCCAATATTTTCACAAATACTAGATGCTTTTCAATATGCACATAATAAAGGTATTTTGCATCGTGATATTAAACCTTCCAATATTTTTATTAATATCGACAATCAGATAAAAATTCTTGATTTCGGTATTGCAAAAATTTTCGGAACAGGCGAAGATTTTACAAGCACAGGCACTCAAATCGGAACACCTGTTTATATGAGTCCAGAACAGGTTAAAGCCGACAAAAGTATTGACCACCGTAGCGATATTTATTCGCTTGGGATAACTTTGTTTTTTGCTTTAAATGGTAAACCGCCTTACGACAGCACTACTCAATCGAATTTTGAAATTTTCAACAAAATTGTTTATGAACCCATACCCGACCTTACGCTATATCCTGTAATTGACAAAGTAATAAAAACCGCTGTAGCCAAAGACCGTAACCAACGTTTTAAGGAAAGCAATGATTTTAAAAATGCCTTATTAAGTGGAAATTTCCCAACTAATTCAAATACAATTGATGATAAAACCTTGATCGACAACCATAATGACAAAACTCTCATAAATGAACCAATTGCTAAAGAACAAACTGAATTAAAGCCCAAACAGAAACTAGAACAATTTGCAAACAAACAAATAGAAATACATCAAAAGCAAGGTCAATATATCGATTTACAAGATCAAAAAAAGGAGAAAAATACTGTATATAAACGGTTTATTATTCCTATCGGAGTAATTTTTTTAATAGTAATTACTATTTTTGTTTGGCAACCTTGGAACCCAAATACAAAAGATTTAACAGAAGTTATATTGCAAGATAGCATAAGAAAGGCAGATGGTATAACTAATATTATTGAAAATACTGAAAAAATAGGAAAGAAGCGTCAAGGAAGTTTATTACAAATACAAATTCGGGATTCTATTTTGATATCACAAAAGCAAAATCCAATTTATCACGAATGGAAGAGTTTAATTAAAAACACTGATTTGTATAATATAAATAATGCGATTGATTTTGTAGTTTCAGTAAACAATAGTTTAAGTGAGGATGCTTTTGATCGGGGTAATCGGGGTAATGTTTCTAAATTAGTTAATTCCAACAAGCTTTCTTTAAAAACAGAAGAATTATTTGATTTTAAAAAAGTTAAATCTATACAAGGAGACCGGCTCGGTATATTTATATATGATTATTTTTCTTGCAAATTTGTTGAAAAAAATAATAAAATATTTTTTCAAAAAACAACTGGTTCACAGCGTAAATCAGGTTATCTTTACAGAAAAGATGATAGCAGTTTTGTATTTTTGGGAGGTTGGTCAGTAAATGAAGATCCATTAACGTCATATAAAAGTGATAAAAGTCAGTCAGGCATATTATATAAAATTAGTGACAATAAATTAATTATGATATTTATTGAATCTGATAAAGCTTACGAAATATATGATATAATTAAATAATTTGCTAACAGGTCACACCGGACAATAACAGCCCTTTTGCCAAATACACGGTCTGACGTACAGTGCTGGCAATGCGGGTATGGCTTTTCGTTAGCAACCAATTGAAAAAAACAGCCATAGCTCGCAAACCTTACAACGAAGTTTTGATTTTTTTTGATGTGGCGTGCTGTAAACCAAGTATCGCGTTTCCAAGCAATAAGAAGAAAAACAATCAGTTGCTAACAAAACCTAATCCGTTGGGGAAATGTGCTGAAATAGAGATTATCGTCCTAATAAAGATTTGAGGTAAAAGTAAGTTAAAGTGTCCAAAATCCCGCCCTGCGAGTATTTGCAAAACGCTTGCGGTAACTATAATACCCAATTTTGTAATTAGTATCTATTGGGATAAATACCATTTGGAAATGAAAATAATTCTTTATAGTTCTTGAAATACGACAAAAAATCGTATTTTTGTAGTATAAAATGATATAAATGAAAGAATTAAAAGATATACTCAAACAAATCAATTTCAAATGGTTGCCCAAACATATCAACCATATTGCAGAACATATAGTTTTTGACAAGCGAAATATTTCATTCCTTGCGATTAATGCTCTATTTCGTTCGACAGATTACAAAATCGAAAAAAGCCAAAAACCATTCAAAGACAGTTTTGTAATCAGTGGGTTTTTACCCGTTCAACAAAATGACAGATTGAGGCCTAAAGCAGAAATTCTAAATGTGGTTTTTCGAATTGACGAACATAAAAATGTAATTGTAATAACCTCTTATAGTGAAAACGATGAAAACTAAACAAACATTCAGTAGTATTGATGAACAAGATGATTATATACAATCACTTTCGCTAAAGGATTTAAAAAAATTGAATAGTAAAAATCAGTTATTATTTCAAAATTCCGGCGAAATTATACCAGAATCTGAATATGAAAGTCCGAACTTAATCGCAATAGATGATTACATCCAAAAATTACAATTGAACGAGCTGAAAAAACTCTTTGATAACCCATTGTAATTAAAACAAATAGATGAAAATGTAATATTAACCAAATCTAAAATTACCGGATTAGATAAAAATGTTATTCTATTGATTGAGACGAAAAAAGAGAAAGCTACTATTGAACAGATTATGACATATTGTAAAGGATTGCATATACCATATCAGCAATTGCTTCCTGAGTTTTTTATTCCAATAAATTGATATGAATATGATAATACTGATAAACTGCAACATACCTCCAAGCGGGCTTACGGGATTTGAAACTTGGTGCGGTTTTAATGGCTTTTGCGCCTGCAGATAATTTTTGCAATTTTAGATACAAAAGCCTCACGGTATTTATTTGTTTTTCGTTTGCATCCAATTGAAGGAAACAGCGCAAGCGGCAAACCTTACAACGAAGTTCTGAGCTTTTATTATGTGGCGCGCTCAAAACCAAGTATCGCGTTTCCAAGCAAGAAGAAGAAAAACAACCGGTTGCTAACAAAACCTAAGTGCTGACAGGGAAATGTGCTGAAATAGACGTTATCGCTCTTATAAAGATTTGCGAATAGAATAATTTTACAGACATCATTTCACAACTTTACAATGACATTGACAAATAAAATTATGGAGACTCACACAACAGACGAAGAAGCAGGTTTGCATAACAGCACATTTTCGATGGGAAGTTTCGTGCTCCGCTGACAGTTTTGCTGTTACAGAAAGGTCAATTCTCCGAATGAACATTTGGGCTGAAAAGCTCGCCCATCGCAAATCTGCAAAACAAAGGTTGCGCTTATCACAAATAGCGTTTAATTTACAGATATATAATGATATATGAAGGCATATAAAATCCTTAAATGACTTTTTAATATACCAACCATAGTTGGTATATTTGCGAAATACAAATCACCAACCGCGGTTGGTATAATTGAAAATATAATGAGACTAATTGTAACGCAAGAATATAAAGATTTTTTAACGGAGATTATCAACAATATTGAGAATGCCAAAATAAATGCATCCCAACAAATTACAGCAATTTTGGTTGAGCTAAACTATCGAAATGGAAAATCAATAATCGAAAAACAAGAAAAATATGGTTGGGGGAGCTCTGTAATAAAACAACTATCTTATGATTTAAACAAAACGTATGACGGATTGCAAGGATATTCTGTTTCAAATCTGCAATATATGAGACAGTTTTATCTTGAATACAAAGACAATCCAATTTTACTAAGCCTTGCTTTACACGTCCCATGGACGCATAATATCATCATAGTTCAGAAAATTAAGGATTTAAAAGAGCGTGAATATTATTTGAAAGCCGTAAGACAAACAGGTTGGAATAAAAATGTACTAATCAACCAAATGAAAGCAAATGCTTATGATTATCACTTAAAACATCCAAAATTAAATAATTACAATGAAACCTTACCTGAACATTTGTCAGAACAGGCAAATGAAAACCTAAAAAGTGTTTATAATTTGGATTTTCTTGGAATTACAAAACCTATACTTGAACGACAAATGGAAAACCTCTTGGTAGAGAAAGTTCGTAATTTATTAATCGAACTTGGATACGGTTTTGCCTTTATTGGCAATCAATACAAAATAGAACTTGGCGGAGAAACATTTTTTATAGATTTGTTGTTTTACCACAGAAAATTAAATTGTTTAGTTGCGATTGAATTGAAAACGGGGAAATTTGAAAGCGAATATATCTCAAAACTAAATCTATATCTTGAAATTTTAGATGAAACAGTTAGGGAACCGCATGAAAATCCAGCAATTGGAATTATTTTATGTGCGGAGAAAAATAATTTGATAGTTGAGTATTCGCTTCGTCTTGCATCAAAACCAATTGGTGTTGCACAATATGAATTGGCAAAAGAATTACCGGAACAGTTTAAAAATAAATTACCAACTATTGATGAATTAAAACATAAACTGATTGATAATGAATAAAATAAAAATGCTATCATATTATACAGGGGTCAGTGTGGTTTTCGGTAATTTGATACTTTGACCGTATCTAAAATAACGGTTTGAGTTGATATATTTGTGCTATTAACAGCTAAAAGCCACACCTACGCGTATTAGTCTTAGTTGCAACCAATTGAAAAAACACTGCAATCGCGTAAACCAATCAACGAAGTTTTGAATCTTTATGATGTGGCGTGCTGAAAACCAAGTATCGCGTTTCCAAGCAATAAGAAGAAAAACTACCAGTTGCTAACAAAAGCTAATTGCTGTCGGGGAAATGTGCTGAAATAATGGTTATCGTTCTTATAAAAATTTGAGGTAAAAGTAAAGTAACGTTTCCAAAATCCCCGGCTGTAATTCTTCAAACCCGAAATGATAATTCACTATTTTCCGAAAAACACTACATTGTTATTTTCCGGTTACATTAATTATAATATTGCGCTTAATTTTTGTAGAGCGTGGGGTAATTTTAAAATAAAACTTCAAAAGGAAAGGAAATAATCCGGTGCATAACACACACCATAGCCAATAAGGGTTTCGGTGGTATGCGAAGTTAATCCCCCTCATCAAGTTTTGTGCCGATGGTTACGTTCTTAGACTCTCAATCCCTTACGGTTCGTATTGTACTACGTCGTTGCCAATTTGAGAAGCCTTTTCACTGACAAAAAACTTATTACTTAATAGATTGGATTTTGTTCCATTATTCGTTAACTTTGCCGTATGGAGAAAAGCCGACAATTGATATATTTCAAAGACTATTATTGGGACTTTTTCAATAAACTTGAGGAAAAGGTCAAAGACAAAATTGACTATGTTTTGTTTCTTGTGACTGTGGCCGACAGGATACCGAAAAAATTCTTTGAACCAATGACCGGTTATGAAGGACTATTTGAAATTAGAATTGAGTTTGAAAGCAATATTTATCGAATATTTTGCTGTTTGACGAAGGAAATTTGGTCGTGCTTTTCAATGGATTTCAAAAGAAAACACAAAAGACGCCTAAAAACGAAATTGAGAAAGCAATGCGAATAAAAGAAGAATATTTCGAGTTTAAAAAGAAAGGGGACAAAAAATGAAAAATATAACAACATTTAATGAACATCTTGACCAAAGATATGGAATGATCGGCACTTTGAAACGAACTGAATTTGAGATGAAAGCTAAAGCCTTTGCAATTGGAGAAATACTTCGGGAGGCAAGGAAAGAAGCCCAAATGACTCAGGAACAACTTGCCCAAAAGACTGGTACCAGGAAAAGTTTTATTTCACGAATTGAGAATGGACAAAGCGATATTCAGCTATCGACTTTGTATAGGTTGGTAGAAATTGGATTCGGTAAAAGAGTGTATTTAACAATTGGCTGAAAACAATAGACAACGTGGCTACAACATTGGGTAGCTGGCCATTTGTCCTTTTAACGGTTTCTCGGGTGCGAAACCGCTGTACAAGGGCAAACAGCGGCTACACAAGTGCGCGTTTGCAACCAATAGAAAAAAACAGTACAAGTACTCAAACCTTACAGCGAAGTTCTGAGCTTTTATTATGTGGCGTGCTGAAAACCAAGTATTGCGTTTCAAACAAGCAGAAAAAAAACAACCGTTGCTGACAAAAGCTAATTGCCGTCGGGGTAAAGTGTTGAAATAGCGATTGTCTTTCTTATAGAGGTTTGAGGTAAAAGTAAGTTAAAGTTTTCAAAATCCCCGACTTGCGTGTATTTGCAAACGTTATTGCCATCATAAAAACATCGCCGAAATGTTTCCCTATAAGGATATAATGATTATCTTTGTCAAAAACTAAAATATGGATTTCAGATTTGATGTTGAACTATTGGACGGAATCACAGAGTTTTTGGATTCATTAGATGAAAAAACTCGTGAAAAAGTCTTTTACAACTTATGGAAATCTCGTATGGTAAATGATTCTGAATTATTTAAGAAATTGTCAGATGACATTTGGGAGTTTAGAACCTTATACAAAGGGAATCAAATAAGACTTCTTTCGTTTTGGGATAAGAATTCAAAGTTTCCAAAAATTGTAGTTTGTACTCATGGGTTTGTAAAGAAAGATTGGAAAGTACCCAAACAAGAGATTGAAAAGGCAAGGAGTATTATGAAAATTTATTATTTTGAAAAATAGGAGGGATTATGAAAAGGCATACATTAGAAGAATTAACAGACAAGTATATTGGTAAAGTTGGTACTGCCAATAGAGAGAGATTTGATTTTGAATTACGTGCTGATGTGATTGGCGAGATAATTAAGAAAGCAAGAATCGAGCAAAACCTGACTCAAGAGCAGCTGGGGAATATTCTTGGAGTTCAAAAGGCTCAAATATCGAAAATTGAGAATAATACTAAGGATGTAAGATTTTCGACTATATTGAGAGTATTTGATGCGCTCAAAGCACAAGTGAATTTAACCGTTGAATTACAGAGCCATCAATTAATAAAAATAGCATAAAATTTACGGTTGCTACCGGCGCAATTATTGTATTTGGGCTGATGACACATTCGGAGTTCTTAACGCTTTTTGGTAATTTTATTAACGAGGGACAAGACAGTAGTTTCAAACTCCCAAACACAACAAATACTCGAGAAGTTAGCAACCAATTGAAAAAACACCGCAATTGCGCAAACCAATCAACGAAGTTTTGAATCTTTATGATGTGGCGTGCTGAAAACCAAGTATCGCGTTTCCAAGCAATAAGAAGAAAAACAACCAGTTGCTAACAAAACCTAATTGCAGTCGGGGTAAAGTGCTGAAATAGAGATTGTCTTTCTTATAAAGATTTAAGTCCCAAGAAAGTTAAAGTTTCAAAAATCCCCAATAGTATCCTTCAAACCCTAAATCACGCATCACAATTTTCCGAAAAACACTACATTGTTATTTTCCGGTTACATACAGTTGCTTTTCAATTAATTTCGTAAATTTGCATAGTTAAAAAAAGTTTAAATATGAAAAACGTAACAGAAATGACCAACACAGAAAAAAGCCCAAATAAGGCCGATATTTTGTATTTAACACAAATTCAACAAAATAGTGGCATTAACGGCCTAATAGTAAGGTCGATAAATCCACAACTTTAGGTATATATATCTTTTAGCAGTAATTGCCCAAAAATATAAAAAACAGTAACTACTCAGGTCTTTTGGCGAATTTTTGAGATGTATAAATTTATAAATAGGCCCGTTTCTATGGTTTTATATTTTTATCCTTAGAATAGCTATCCAAGTTTATCCTTAGAATTTTACCGGTATGCAGCTTTCTTATCGGATTTGACTTTTCCGTCATACTGGTTTAACGTAAAACAAATGGATTCATAAGGGTTTCCACCTTTTTTTATTGCTGTATCCAAAGCAGAACGCAATATTGCAAATATCTCTGCCCCGCGTTCTGATCGGAAACTTCCCGAGACTTTTTGTTTGACCTTTATATTTCTAATCGCCCGTTCCGAAACATTGTTATCATAAGGCACCTCAGGAAAGAACAGAAACGTAAATATTTGGTTGTGCCGTTTTTGTAACCTCTTTTGAAACGGCAACATTTTAGGAGCACCTTCCGGCAACGGGTCCCTACTCCGTTACTCCCTACTCCGTTATTCCTTAACTACTTATATTCATTCCATGCTTTAATCGAAATATCATCCAGCTCAAGTTTGCAAAAAGCATAAATAAATGCACTCGCAACTCTTGCATTGGTAATCAATGGTATATTAAAATCAATAGCATTTCTGCGAATATTGTAGCCATTCGATAATTCTCTGGTGGTGTGATCTTTAGGAATATTAATTACCATTTCAATTTTTCTGTTTCTAATCAGATTAAGAGTATTTGGCTGCTTGTCATCCTCATCGGGCCAGAATACCAACTCGGTTTGCACGCCATGCTCTTTAAAAAAATTATATGTTCCGCCGGTTGCAAAAATCGTGAAACCGCGCTCTTTCAACATACGGGCACTTTCGAGTAATTCAACTTTGCCACGTGTAGGACCAGAGGAGATTAGAATCGTTTTTTTAGGAATACGATAGCCAACAGATAACATTGATTTTAACAATGCTTCATAAAAATTCTCACCAATGCAGGCAACCTCACCAGTGGAAGCCATGTCAACACCACTTACCGGATCGGCATTCAAAAGACGGTGAAATGAGAACTGTGGTGCTTTAACTCCAACATAATCAAGCTCAAACAGCGACTTATCAGGCTTTTGAAATGGAACATCCAACATTGCTTTGGTAGCAATTTCAATTAAATTGGTTTTCAGAACTTTTGAAACAAACGGAAAGGAACGTGAAGCTCTCAGGTTACATTCAATAACTTTGATATCATTATCTTTTGCCAGATATTGAATATTGAAAGGGCCTGTAATCGCAAGAGCTTTGGCAATTTTACGCGATATTTTTTTGATTCGTCTGATTGTTTCGATATAGAGTTTTTGAGGTGGAAACACAATGGTAGCATCACCAGAATGAACTCCTGCAAATTCGACATGTTCGGAGATTGCGTAAGCAACAATTTCACCATCTTTAGCCACAGCGTCAACCTCAATCTCTTTAGCATTTTCGATAAATTCGGAAACAACAACAGGATGTTCTTTCGAAACACGGGTGGCAAGGGTGAGAAAATGATGTAACTGATCTTTGTTTGAAACAACATTCATGGCAGCACCCGACAGTACATAAGATGGACGTATCAAAACGGGGAATCCCACTTCATCAACGAATCGGTTAATGTCTTCGATTGTTGTAAGCTGATTCCATCGCGGTTGATCAACATCAAGCCGGTCGAGCATGGCAGAAAATTTATTACGGTCTTCGGCATTGTCAATTTTTTCAGCTGTAGTACCGAGTATCGGAACTCCCTGCTGATGAAGTCTCATTGCCAGATTATTAGGAATTTGTCCCCCCATCGAAAGGACAGTTCCGAGAGGTTGTTCAAGATCGCAGATATCGAGTACTCTTTCAAGTGTCAACTCATCAAAATATAGTCTGTCGCAGGTATCGTAATCTGTTGAAACGGTTTCAGGATTGTAATTAATCATAATTGATCGAAAACCCTCTTTGCGAATTGTGCTTACTGCATTTACAGAACACCAATCGAATTCGACAGAAGAGCCAATGCGATATGCACCCGATCCGAGTACAATTACCGATTTTCCATCGTGTTGAAAATCTACATCATGTTCAGTTCCGTTGTACGTGATATATAGATAGTTGGTCAATGCCGGATATTCGCCTGCAAGGGTATCTATTTGTTTAACAACAGGAATAATTCCTAAACTTTTTCGCAATGCCCTTACTTTTAGCAAATCTTCATGAATTGTCTTATCGAAATTTTTTAAGACTAATCTGGCAATTTGAAAATCGGAATATCCTTGTTTTTTAGCAAGTTTCAATAATTCAACCGGCAACTCAGCAAGGGTATTGTATCCAAGCAACTCATTTCGAAGTCTGAAAATGTTATCAAGTTTTTGAAGAAACCATCTGTCAATTCGGGTGATTTCCCAGATTTTATCAACTGAATAACCGTTATGCATCGCTTCGGCAATAGCAAAAAGACGACGATCGGTAGGATTTTTCAATTCTCCATCAATATCGTCAATTTCCATCTCTCCGCGGTTTCCGACAAATCCATGCATTCCAACGCCAACCATGCGAATTCCTTTCTGAATTGCTTCTTCGAAAGAACGTCCGATAGCCATAATTTCACCAACAGATTTCATACTCGAACCAAGTGTTTTCGAAACTCCCACAAATTTGTTAAGATCCCAGCGTGGAATTTTTACAACAACATAATCAAGTGCAGGTTCGAAACATGCAGTTGTTACCTTGGTTACCGAATTTTTCAGTTCATGAAGACCATACCCAAGCCCCAGTTTTGCAGCAACAAATGCAAGCGGATAACCTGTTGCTTTTGAGGCTAAGGCCGATGATCTTGAAAGTCGGGCATTTACTTCAATGACGCGGTAATCCTCAGAGTTTGGATCAAGGGCAAACTGTACATTACATTCGCCGACAACCCCAATTTTTCGGATAATTTTAATCGAGAGAGCGCGTAACTTATGGTATTCATCATTCGAAAGTGTTTGAGAAGGAGCTACAACAATAGACTCGCCAGTGTGTATTCCGAGCGGGTCGAAGTTCTCCATATTACAAACCGTGATACAGTTATCGTAAACATCACGAACAACTTCGTATTCAACTTCTTTCCAACCTTTAATAGATTCTTCGACCAGAATCTGTGGAGAATAACTAAAGGCGTTTTCTGCCAGTTTATTCAATTCCTCCTCGTTAGAGCAAAACCCCGAACCTAATCCTCCAAGAGTATATGCTGCTCTGATTATCAAAGGAAAACCAAGATGCCTCGCTGCTATTCTGGCTTTTTCGATCGAGTCGCAGGCTACACTTCGGGGTGTAAGTACCTCTATTTCGTGAAGAATCTCGGAGAAAATCTGTCTGTCTTCGGTGTTAATTATTGACTGTACCGGAGTTCCGACGACCTTAATATTATGTTTTTCCAAAATTCCTTGTCTGAAAAGATCAACGCCGCAGTTTAGTGCCGTTTGTCCGCCAAAAGCGAGCAAAATACCGTCAGGTTTTTCCTTTTCAATAACTTTTTCAACAAAATACGCTGTTACCGGAAGGAAATAGATTTTATCGGCTATTTCTTCAGAGGTCTGAATTGTAGCTATATTCGGATTAATCAGGATTGTGAATACACCTTCCTCTTTTAACGCCTTTAGTGCCTGAGAACCCGAATAATCAAACTCGCCTGCTTCTCCAATTTTCAAAGCCCCCGAACCGAGGACGATCACTTTTTTGATGGATGTGTTGATCATTTATCTGACTTATTTTTTTTAATACTTTTAATGAAATCATCAAACAAAAATTCTGTATCCACTGGGCCTGAGGTAGCTTCGGGATGAAATTGAGTTGAAAAGAACGGTTTCGTTTTATGACGAATTCCTTCGTTTGTATTATCATTCACATTGACAAACATTGACTCCCACTCGGTAGGAAGTGTTTCTTCGGCAATAGCGAAACCATGATTTTGTGAAGTGATAAAACATCGGTTTGTTCCCCTGAGAAGTACTGGTTGGTTATGACTTCGATGCCCGTATTTCAGCTTGTATGTAAGAGCTCCTGCTGCTAATCCAAGTAGTTGATTTCCAAGACATATTCCCATAATAGGCTTCCCATTCGCAATTGCTTTGCGGATATGTTTAACTGTAATATCACACATCGCAGGATCACCAGGCCCGTTGGTAAGAAAAAGACCATCATAATCAAGTTCTGTAAAATCGTAATCCCATGGAACTCTGATAACCGTGGCATTCCTATTAATAAGGCAACGAATAATATTGTTTTTCACGCCACAGTCAACCAACACGATAATGTATTCCCCGTTTCCGTAAGTCTCAACCGTATCAGTGCCTGCAATCGCTACAAGATTAACAAGATTGGGATCAAAAAAATCAATTTCTTCACCTTCGAACTCAATTTTTCCAAGAAGTGAACCTTTTTCGCGAAGAATTTTTGTCAATAAACGGGTGTCTATATCGTAAAGCCCCGGAATATTTTGAGATTTCAGCCAATCGCCGAGGCTCATCATAGCGTTCCAATGACTGAAACCCACCGAATAATCGGAGACAATCAATGCAGTAATATGAATTTTGTTAGATTCGAAATGTTTATGTATTCCATTTTCCATCAAATCTTTAGGTACGCCATAGTTTCCAATCAGGGGGTAGGTTGAAACGAGTATTTGTCCGGTGTACGAAGGGTCTGTCAGGCTTTCTGGATATCCTGTCATTGCGGTATAGAAAACAACTTCACCTGCAACCGATTTTTCGTAACCGAAGGATTTCCCTTCCAACACTGTTCCATCCTCAAGAATCAGATTCACTTTTCGCATTATACGCTTGTTTTTCTCTGGTTTACTTACTCTCAAAACTTATTTTTCAAAAAAAATGCGTTTTCACTACCTTTCAATCAGTAGCAAAAACGCATCTCCGGGCGTTTCCATCTTCGATATTCTTAGTTGATGTCGCACGGCCACAAAAGTAGTTTAATCCGCCCAACCAGCAAATACAATCACAAAATTTTAATAAATATTCACAAAAAATTAATATTTGCAATTATTATTAAATATTTATGCAATAATAGATGATAAATCAAAATAATTGTATAACCTTGCACTCTATAATAGAATAAATATTCACTAATGAAAATTCGGCATCAGAGAATCCAACTGATAAAGCAGATTATTTCTGAAGAGATAGTCCGCAGTCAGGACGAGCTGCAAATTCGTTTGCAGGAGCGGGGGAGTGATGTTACGCAGGCAACACTTTCGCGTGATCTGAAATTGCTTCATGTAATGAAATTTAGCGATGCTGAGAGAGGCTATATTTATAAGCTTGAAAATCAAAACAACGACAGTAAGCAAACAATTTCAAAGACTTCTCGGCTTGATTTTATGGCAGACGGAGTAGTAAGTATCGAATTCTCAGCGAATCTCGGTGTCATAAAAACATTTCCCGGATATGCTAATAGTGTTGCTATTCTGATTGATAAAGTGAATCCCTTTGAAATTCTGGGAACTATAGCCGGTGATGACACCATTTTGTTGATTATGCGTGAAGGCGCGGGACGTAATGATCTGATTCAGGCATTAAAAGTAATAATGCCCGGACTTGAAAGTAAAATTTAATAAAATTGATTTTAAAACTATGATATTCAGGAAAAAGGAATATATTCAGGCCAAACCGGATATAAAAGTGATGGTGGCAGGTGAGGAACATCTCCGATATGTTGACGAAATAAATGATACCATCGAAAAAGCATCGTTGGAACGCGGAACTGGAATTGCCCGCCGAACACACGAATATATTGCTTCAAAACTATCTGAAGGGAAAGCGATTATTGCCATTGAAGGCGAAAAATTTGCTGGGTTTTGCTATATTGAAACCTGGAATGATGGGAAATACGTAGCAAACTCGGGATTAATCGTCCATTGGGATTATCGCGGTCATGGATTGGCAAGGCGCATTAAACTGATGGCATTTGAGCTGTCGCGAAAAAAATATCCGGATGCAAAGCTCTTTGGTTTAACTACGGGTCTGGCAGTAATGAAAATCAATTCAGAACTTGGATATCGTCCTGTCACCTTTTCGGAATTGACCGATGATGAGCAGTTTTGGAAAGGATGTCAAAGCTGTGTCAACTACGATATTCTCCTCAGGATGGATAAATCCAAGTGTTTGTGCACAGGGATGATATACGATCCGACATGGGAGGCGAAGAAGAAGAGGACAAAAACTCCTTTTAAGATTTACAAAGAGTGGTTGGAGAAAAGGAAAAACGTTATTTAAAATAATATTATCATGAAAGAAAAAGTAGTTTTAGCATTTAGCGGAGGTTTAGACACTTCATTTTGCGCAATTTATCTTGCTATGGAAAAGGGGATGGAAGTACACACTGCCACTGCAAATACTGGTGGATTCTCGAAAGAAGATCTTGCTGTTATCGAGAAAAAAGCTTACGCTTTAGGAGCAAAATCTCACAAGACGATTGATGTTACCAATGATTATTATAACAAGGGAATTCGCTATATGGTATATGGTAATGTTTTGAGAAATAACACATACCCTATTTCGGTAAGCTCCGAACGTATTTTTCAGGCACTTGCTGTTATTGAATATGCAAAAAGCATTCATGCCACTCATGTTGCCCACGGAAGTACCGGAGCAGGTAATGATCAGATTCGATTTGACCTTGCTTTTGAAGTACTTGCCCCCGAAATAAAGATTATTACCCCTACCCGCGATTTGGAATTATCGCGCGAGGCCGAAATAAACTACCTGCGCGAACATGGCGTAATTGATAATTTCGAAAAGATGGCCTATTCCGTAAATAAAGGACTTTGGGGAACCAGTATTGGTGGAAAAGAGACTCTTCAGAGTAACAAAACCCTCCCTGAAGAGGCTTATCCTACTCATCTTCAAAAAGAAGGTGAAGAAACAATTACACTCGAATTCCTTAAGGGACAGCTTAGAGGTGTTAACGGTAAAACACATCGTAATCCTGTTGATTCAATAACCGAGGTTGAACGGCTCGGCTCTGCCTGGGCAGTAGGCCGCGATATGCACATCGGCGATACAATTATTGGAATTAAAGGACGTGTGGGATTCGAGGCAGCAGCTCCAATGTTAATAATTAAAGCACATCAAATGCTTGAAAAACATACGCTTACTAAATGGCAACAGTACTGGAAAGAGCAGTTGGGCAATTGGTACGGAATGTTTCTACACGAGGCAATGTTTCTGGAGCCTGTAATGCGCGACATTGAAAAATTCCTTGAAAACAGTCAGGAAAATGTTACAGGCAAAGTTATTATCAATCTTAAACCATATCATTTCCAATTAGTTGGAATTGAGTCGGAACATGATTTGATGAACTCTGCATTCGGACAATATGGCGAAATGAACAAAGGTTGGTCGCCCGAAGATGCAAAAGGATTCACCAAAATTCTGGCAAATCAGTTAAAAATTTATCATTCTGTAAACAAAAAGTAATGCCTGAGGCGAATAAAATCAGAGTTGGAATAGTTGGCGGGGCAGGTTACACTGCCGGTGAGTTAATTCGAATATTGCTTTATCATCCCGAGGTAATTCTAAAGTACATACAAAGCAGTAGCAACAGCGGGCAACCTTTTGCTGCTGTTCACACTGATCTTCTTGGAGATACAGATATGGTTTTCAAAGATGTCAATTACCAAGATACAGATATAGTTTTTTTGTGTTCAGGTCACGGTAAATCAATTGATTATCTAAACAATACAAGTATTCCTGACCATACAAAAATCATTGATCTCAGCCACGATTTCAGACTGAAACGTGCAGGGAATGATTTTGTGTATGGTTTGCCGGAACTCAACCGCGAACAAATCCGGGTAGCGACAAAAATAGCCAACCCCGGTTGTTTTGCAACTGCCATTCAGTTAGCTCTGATTCCCCTTGCTTCGGCTGGAGTGCTTATTGATGAAGTTCATATTAATGCAATCACGGGATCAACCGGAGCAGGTCAGTCTCCAACAAAAACTTCCCATTTTAGTTGGCGCGATAATAATTTATCAGTCTATAAAGCATTTGAACATCAACATCTTGGCGAGATTTACCAAAGTCTTTGTCAGACTCAGCCCGATTTTAGTAAAGATGTTAACTTTATCCCTGTGAGGGGAAATCATACCCGTGGAATTTTTGTGACAGCTTACACAAAATTTGATGGTTCTGTTGAGGAAGCTAATGAGCTATTCAGGAAGTTCTATGCCACTCATCCTTTTGTAAATGTGGCATCAGAAAATATTGATATGAAGCAGGTTGTCAACACAAATAAGGGGCTTTTGTATCTTGAAAAACATGGCAGTAAACTGATGATTATTTCTTGCATTGACAATTTACTGAAAGGAGCTTCAGGTCAGGCCGTTCAAAATATGAACCTTATGTATGGTATTGATGAGCGTTGCGGATTAAACCTGAAAGCTATCGGATTTTAATTTTTAAATACCCTCAATAAAGACGAGGCTCAAAATTTTATAGAAATGAAACTTTTTGACGTGTATCCCCTGTTTGATATCGTTCCGGTATCTGCAAAAGATTGCTATATAACAGATGATAAGGGGGTTGAATACCTCGACTTGTACGGTGGACATGCTGTAATTTCCGTAGGTCATTCACATCCCGAATACGTAAAAAAAATTACTGAACAGCTAAACCGAATTGGTTTTTATTCCAACTCTGTTCAGAATCCTATGCAGGAAGAACTGGCTCTTAAGTTAGGAGAAATATCAGATTATCTGGATTATGCTCTTTTCCTTTGCAATTCGGGTGCCGAGGCCAATGAGAATGCTCTCAAACTTGCCTCTTTTCACACAGGCAAGGGAAGGATTATCGCCTTTGAAAAGTCTTTTCACGGAAGAACATCTGCTGCGGTGGCAGTTACTGATAATCCCAAAATCATTTCCCCGATCAACGATTCTGTAAAACGTACATTTTTACCACTTAATGATGCCTCTCTGCTTGAATCTGCTTTACAATCGGGTGATGTTGCCGCTGTAATTATTGAAGGTATCCAGGGAATCGGCGGTTGTCGTGTACCAGAACCGGCATTTCTCAAAACAGCCTCAGTATTATGCGAAAAATATGGGGCGATTCTGATTCTTGATGAAATACAATCTGGCTATGGAAGAAGTGGAAAGTTTTTTGCACATCAGTATGCTGATATAAAACCTGATATTATATCCGTAGCCAAAGGAATGGGAAATGGATTTCCTATTGGCGGCATTCTGATAAATCCTAAACTTAAACCCTGGTCGGGGATGTTGGGAACCACTTTCGGAGGTAATTATCTCGCATGCGCTGCCGGAATTGCAGTACTCGACATTATGAAAGCCGAGAATCTTGTTGACAATTCTCTTGAAGTTGGTAAATATTTGGCATCGAAACTTGCACAAATCCCTCAAATAAAAGAGATTCGTGGAAAGGGGCTGATGATTGGCATTGAATTCGATTTCCCGGTTGCACCTTTAAGGAAGCAGTTGCTGTTTGAAGAAAAAATATTTACAGGGGTAACAGGAGCCAATGTAATCAGGATTCTGCCTCCGCTTACTTTGACAAAAAAACAATCCGATCTTTTTATTGCAGCTTTGTTGAAGTTGTTAAATAAATTGTAAATTGCGTTTCTTTAAAATTGCAAAATTTCACTTATGATGGAAATAGGAAATTTAAAAATAGCCATAGTAGGTGGCGGCAATCTGGGACGTTCGGTTGCTGATGGATTTCTGAAATCGGGAATTTCTGCCTCCAAACTAACTGTTTCGCGAAGGAGGGTACAGTTGCTCGATGATCTGGCGGCAAAGGGTATTTGTATTGAGAAAAACAATAAATTAGCTGTTGCAGAGGCAGATATGATTATCATTGCCGTAAAACCTTATCAGGCTGTTGAAGTGATATCAGAAATTAAGTCTGTTCTTCGGTCCGGGCAATTAGTAGCATCCCTGATGACAGGAATAAGTATTTCACAATTAAAGGACCTGCTGCCTTCAAATGTTATCCCTTTAAGGGTAATGCCAAATACAGCGGTTGCCCTGCAGGAATCAATGACACTGATTGCGGCTCCTGATTGCTCGGAGGAGCAAATAGAATTAGTGAAAGAACTATTTGAATCACTCGGTAAAGTGATCTTTATCAACGAAGAACTGATGGCTGCAGCAACTGTTTTGGGAGCCTGTGGTATCGCCTTTGCGCTGCGCTTTATTCGCGCAGCAATTCAGGGCGGAGTAGAAATCGGATTTGGCGCAGATGTTGCGCAACAAATAGTAGCCCAAACAGTTAAAGGTGCTACCGAATTAATATTACAAACAGGCCACCATCCCGAGCAGGAAATTGACAAGGTAACAACACCCAAAGGAATTACAATTTCAGGATTGAACGAAATGGAACATCAGGGCTTTTCTTCTGCACTTATCAGGGGATTATTAGTTTCGTTTAATAAAATTAACAGTTTAAAATAGAAATATATAATAGACTAAAATATTAATATTCAAATATTTACTTATGAATGAGCAGATAAAACAAGTAGCCGACCGTTTACGAGGAATGCGCGATGTACTTGAAATCACTACAATTGAGGCTGCCGCAACCTGTGGCATTTCTGAGGAGCAGTACATGAATTTTGAAAGTGGTGAAGTTGATATTCCTGTCAGTCTTTTACACAGGATGTCACAGAAATACAATTTTGATATTACATCTCTTCTCACTGGTGAAGAGCCTCACATGCACTCATATACATTGACACGTAAAGATAAAGGTGTCGGGTACGATCGTAGGAAAGATTATAAATACCAGGCACTTGCAGGTAATTTCCTCAACCGGAAAGCTGACCCTTTCGTGGTAGTTGTTGAACCCAAAGCCGATACTTCAGTAAGTTTTAATTCGCACCCCGGACAGGAATTCCACTATATGATTGAAGGTAAAATGAGACTTTTTATCGGTAGAAAAGAGATGATTCTGGAACAAGGAGACTCAATCTATTTCGATTCTGGATTGCCTCATGGAATGCTTGCATTAGAAGGTCAACCTGCAAAATTTTTAGCTATTATCCTATAAATTTAATCCTTATGTTTGAAAAATATCTTAAAAAACCCGCTTTTGAATCACTCGAAGATTTTAAATCAAATTTTGAAATAATTATACCTGAGCATTTTAATTTTGCTTACGATGTCGTTGATGAATATGCACGCACAAATCCTTCCAAAAGGGCGATTTGCTGGGTTAACGACAAAGGAACTACTCGTGATTTCACTTTTGCCGATTTGAAAAAAGCAAGCGATGAAACTGCATCCTTTTTTCAATCGCTTGGAATCTGTCGTGGCGACAAGGTAATGATGATCCTTAAAAGAAGGTACGAGTTTTGGTTTTCAATCTTGGCATTGCACAAAATCGGTGCAATAGGCATTCCTGCAACTCATTTATTAACTCCTAAAGATCTAATATACAGAAATAATGCTGCCGGTGTCAAAATGATTATATCTGTTTCTGAGACCGAAATTGTAAACAACATCAACGAAGCTATGTCAAGCTCACCAACTGTTGAAAAGTTGGTATCGGTTGGAGATACAAACCCTAAGGGCTGGATTTCATTCCGTGATGGAGTTCTAAATGCACAACCGTTTGTTGCACCTCAAGGTGAGGATTCGCCACAGAATACTGACATTTCTTTGCTGTATTTTACCTCAGGAACCACTGCAAATCCTAAAATGGTGGTTCACGATTTTACCTATCCGCTGGGTCATATTGTGACAGCCAAATTCTGGCAGAATGTCGAAAACGATGGTCTTCATTTTACGGTATCCGATTCCGGGTGGGCAAAATCTGTTTGGGGGAAAATCTACGGCCAGTGGCTT
>CAILKW010000080.1 GCA_903834845.1 uncultured Bacteroidia bacterium
TATCGGTTTTGTGAATGACTTTTGATAAATCTTCCTAATTAGCTCGCACAAGTGCATTTGTTACCGGAAATACCACGAATGCACTGCAAACAAATCATTATTTAACGCTTTATAACCATGTTTGCGAAGATATTTTATTAACAAAATTGCCGTTGTTCTTGTGTTGCCTTCACCAAAAATGTGATTTTGCCAAAGGTAGGAAATAATATTGGCTATATGTTCAATAACTTCTTGCTGACTTAATCCTTTATAGCTAAACTTTTTTTCTTGGTCAAAATCGTATTCCAATGTGGCTTTCAAGCTTTCGGCACTTCCGTATAAAACCGTTTCGCCATTTAGCACCCACTCTTGTTTTGTGATGTTGTAATCGCGGATTTTGCCTGCAAATTTGTAAATGCCTTGAAATAACCTGCGATGAATAGCAATGTATTCTGCCGGTGAAAACGTAAATGTTTGTTCACTCAAAATTTCTGTCATTCTGGCCTAAACTTTATCGGCTTCTTCGGTGCGGTTTTCGTCATTTTTTAGGGGATGCTGTTTGTAATAATTGTCTATTCGCTGTTTTACTTCTTCAATGGTAATTTCACCTTAAATGTTTTGTCTGGCAGTTTCTATAAGATAGTCAGACGGTATTAGCCCATCTACTTTTTGCAAGCCAATTGCCGTTTTCCAATCTTTTGCTTTTTCTGCTTTGTTTGGCTCACCCTGTCGTAAGTATTCTTCAAAATTATCCATTGTCTGAACTATGATTTACTTTTCAATTTAAGTGTGTCGTTTAGGTTTACTACACTTGGGGTAACGGATGGGGCTAACGAAAAACTATATGCGTATGTTGCATGATTTCTATGCACTATCTTTTCAAAGGTGCGCAAATCTTTCATTCTTGCACCAAGTTTCATTCTACCACAAAAGCCCGCAATTATAGCATATTGTATGATATCTGTTACTATTGAAGGTATTGTTGATTAGGAACATTAAACATCCAACGAATTCCATACTTGTCAAGGCATACACCCCAATAACCCCAAAACTCATCATGGGGTGCAACACAGTCTGTTCCACCCTGAGATAGTATATTGTATATCCTATCGGCTTCTTCTTTTGTATCTGGTTCTAAGCTTATAGTTGTGTTATTACCGATGATTAATTTATGCCCCATACTTTCAAGCATATCTGTTCCCATAATGTTTGTTCCACCTAAAATTGGTAGTGATACATGCATTACCATATTTTTTCTTTATCTGTTAGTATGGGCATACCATCTTGTTGAGATATATCTCCCATTCTCATAATAGGTGCCGACCAATCGGTTTTAAAAACTGATTTGTAGAAGTTAAATGCTTCTTCTGCGTTACCTTGAAAGTTTAAGTAAATGTTTGTTTTTGACATGATATTATTTTATTATTTAGATAATTGTTATTTTTAGCTTGTTTGTTCGGTTGGAAATTTTGTAATGTCCATAAAGAAAATTTCCCAAGTGTGTCCGTCAAGATCTTCGATGGTTCGTTGTTGCATAAAACCATAGTCTCGCATTTCGTTAGGTTCTATTCCCCCTGCTTTTAGTCCATTAGTTAAAATACTATTTACTTCTTCAATGCTGTCAACCGATAAGGAAAAAAGACCGGCTAAATTTGTTTTCGTGTCTGCAATTGGTTTGGTCGCAAATAGCGCAAATTTTTCGTGCTTCATTATCATCACAAAAATGTTTTCGCTCCATACCATACATTTTCCGTTTTCGTCCGAAAATTGAGGGTTATTTGTAAATCCTAATGCAGTATAAAAGTCCATAGACCTTTGCAAATCAGTTACTGCTAAATTAATGAATACTTGTTTTGCCATTATGTTTTTAGTTTAAATGTTAATCTCATCTAATTAAGCATCAGGGATATTTGGTTCAACTAATCGTTTTAATTTGTCAAGCGACTCTTGCCAACCTAAATAACACATTTCCGTTGGTATTGCATCAGGTATTCCTTCTTGTGTAGCAAATATTTCTGTTCCACAAATCACCTTTTTAAATTCTATTGTTGTTATCATTCGTTCCGGCATATTGGGGTCATCAAACTGGTCAGAATACTTCAATAATTCATAAGGTATAATTTCTAAATATTCGCCTCCAAATGAATGACTATTTCCTGTTGTGAAATTAGTAAACGACATTTTGTATGTTCCTCCAACTTTTATATCCATACTATGAACTTTACAAATAAATCCGTAAGGGGGCAACCAAGAAGCCATTGCATCTGCATCGGTAAATGCTTTATAAACTTTCTCAGGACTTGCTGCTAATACTCTGTGTAATTTAACTGTGTTTTTTGTCATTTTAGTATTATGTAAATTGTTAAAATTTTCATTTTGTTGTTGTTAAAGAATAATCGCCAACGAAAAACGCTACCCGACCCGCCAGCCCTTGTGCGTCAGGCTTTTGTGCGTTGGCAAAAAGGGCTGGAATGGTCGGGTAGCTTATGTCAGTGGCAATTTCTATTTATTTTTCAATATGTTAACTAATTCACTTACCTTTTCAATTGGCAATTTAGTTAATTTTGATATACTATCATTGGGCAATCCTAATTCAATAGCATTTTTTATTGTTTCAATATCTTTTTTTTCCAACGCATTTTGTACCGCTTTTTCTCGTTCTTCATATTCATCTCGTTCACGAATTTTTGCATAATCGTAAAGTTCTAATTCTTCCTTTGTCCAAGACATTTGGTTGGCATCACCGTATGCCTCAGATAACCCTTTATCATTTATATTGTCGGGTATAACCGCTAGATTTTCAGCGTTTTTGATAAAATATGTCCATTTATCTATAAGATTTTTACAATCTGCAATTGTTTTATCGAATTTGAGTAATTCAATAAAATTATATTCAATATCGCTTAATAATTGTTCTTTTGTTTCAGGATCGCAAGTGATGTGTTGTGATAAATACTTTTTCGATTTTGTGAAATTGAAATTGAGTATTCCGATAAATATAGTCGGTTTAAGTAAGTGATAATTATCACCTTTTTCAATCTGCGAAACATACGCTTTAGCTGCATATAACTGTATTCGCTTTTCAAAATTGCCTTTATCGGCAACTTGCATTTCAATAATATAATAGTGACCATTTTGGTCAGTCGCCTTTATATCAATTACTGTTGTCTTGTATTTAAGAATATCCGGTAATTGGAAAGGGTTTAAGATGGTTACAGTTACAATTTTTCTTTTGCCCGTAAATCCAAGCACAGCATTAAGAAACGAAATGATTATTTCCTTTTTATTCTCATTTCCAAAAATCTTCCTAAATGCTATATCATTCTTAATATCAACAAATTTCATAGTATTTCAATTTATGTTTTATTGTTACAAATTTACGGAATTTTAATTTAATATCAGATTAAAGTTTTAAAAGTGGTTAAAAAATTTTGGAACAGAGCCAAAAAGCATCCACTAAACGTATTTTTGGAAACATTAACTTGCTTGTGACTCAAATATTTATAAGAGCGATAATTTCTATTTCAGCACTTTACCCCGATTGCGATCAGCTTTTGTTAGCAACCGATTGATTTTCCTCTTCTTGTTTGAAACTCTATACTTGGTTTTCAGCACACCACATCATACAAACTCAAAACTTTGTTGTAGGGTTTGCGCAGTGGTACGGCTTATATTCGACTACAGGCTGTATTAAATATTTCAAATTGCTGTTGATTACCTGTCAAGTTTTGAGAAAGTTAGAACGGGCTGAAACTCCTGAATGACCTACTATATAGTAAACATTCTATAAAGTTTGTTATATCAAAAGCATTATTATTCGCAAAAATATCCGAAATTTTCATTGATAACTGGCTGTCTGTCTAAAAATAGATTATTCAATTCACAACTTGTATCAGGAATTAATGCACAAGAATGACAGGTTGCTAAATTTAATTGAGCTATACCTTGGCCATCACTTTCATAACATATAGGATCAAGAGAACAATCTATATTTAGCATGGGATATTATTTAGTATTTATTGTAAAGTAAGTAACTCATTGAAATACTATTTTTTGTGTAAAACTCTCAAGTATCTATTGACTAGCCACTAAACGAAGTTTTATTCATTGTTCATTAGCATGTTTATGCGACACTACGTCATCCCTTAAATTGCCCATATTCACCATAGGCTGTTGACTTATTGAGCTTGTGATGCGCCTAAGGCGAGCGCAAATGGGCATCCTGTCTGATTTTATAGTCAAATTATTTGTCAATTATTTCTCGTACTTTGTTCTTTAATTGTTCTAAATCAGGTAAGTAAAGTTGATATTTTGAAACAATCAATTTAGAAGTGTCTTTTAGCATTGCATATTCAACCATA
>CAILKW010000081.1 GCA_903834845.1 uncultured Bacteroidia bacterium
AATTGCAACAATTTAGCAATGAAAGCGGCCTAAACATATTTGTAAGTCATTTTCCTCCTGGAACAAGCAAATGGAATAAGATAGAACACCGACTGTTTGCTTACATTTCTAAAAATTGGAGGGCAAAACCGCTGACATCGCTATTGGTAATTGTGAGCCTTATTGGAGCAACCACTACTACGACAGGATTAACAGTAAAAGCAAAACTTGATGAAAAAATATACTTAACAGGGGTGAAGGTTACAGAACAAGAAAAGGAAAAAATAAATATCCTTAGAAATGATTTTCATGGCGATTGGAACTATTTAATCTCGCCCAATTTGTGACTTTTATTTATTGACAGTTCCTAAGAAGATATTTTCAAAAACAAACTTTTACCGCAATCATCAATTAATGGATGCGGTTTAACTTAATGACCGGGTGAGTGTTGACTTCCTGAATACTCACCCGGTCACTGTCCTATATGTCAATTTTCGTATGAATTTGATCGTGCCTCTGCCAAAGATGAAGTGACCCTATATTCTAAAGATCATTGATCGATTTTGTCCCTTATTTTGTGTTTCGGCTTTGCGGCGCAGAAAACATTCAATCTTTTATTGGCTTTCTGATTGCGCCGCCATGATAATAATGAATATTTTTCTGCAATACTGTAACCTCTACGAGGTATTGACACTGCTGATCGGGAATCAGATATTTTATACCAACCATTGTTTGTTGTCATTGGTTATTGCAGCTTCGGTAATAATCATCTTTATTTACTACTATTTTAAAATGTGGAGTACAAATCATGATTTCGGCACGATCAATACCACGTAGAGGTTAAGTTATTGTAGATAGGAAAGTAAGAATTCAGGCGGCGCAATCAGAAAACCGAAAAAAGATCAAATCTTGTCTGCGCCGCAAAAACAACGCATTAAAAATCCTAAACAGGTTAACTTTCAAATATAGATTATTATTTGAAATTCATTGAATTGAGTGACGATTGATGGTAAAACAAAGTGCTTATTCTCAAATGGTGCGGAGATTGCGCCAGAATGCATCTATAACTTTGATCTACAATGCGATAACTACTAGATATTATTGTTTGTGAAGAAAACGTGATTTGCTTACAGCCATGTTTTGAACTAGCTTCTTGTTGTTAGCACTTGCAGTTGTGCCAATTGCCAGCCACCAGGGGCCAGTCGCCATTGGTTAGCACTTGCAGCTCAGCCAGCCGCCAGTTGCCAGTTGCCAGCCGCCACTCCTCAGCTAATCGACCCCCAGTTCAAATGGTTTTTCTTCAGGGCAAGGAGCTGCTTTTTCAGGATGTCGTTTTCAGGTTTGTCAAGCATCGGATCATCGGTAATGATTGTCTCGGCAATGTCGCGTGCATATTGGAGGATCTGACCATCTTTGGCTAAATTGCTGATCTTTAGATCAAAGGCTATTCCGCTTTGTTGGGTTCCTTCGATATCGCCTGGCCCTCGTAATTTCATATCGGCTTCGGCAATTTCAAAACCATCGTTGGTGGCCACCATGGTTTCGATCCTTTTCCGACTGTCGATCCCCAACTTGAAACTGCTCATCAGGATACAAAACGATTGGTCGGCACCACGGCCTACCCGTCCACGTAACTGGTGAAGTTGCGATAAACCAAACCTTTCGGAGCTTTCGATAACCATGACCGATGCGTTTGGAACGTCCACCCCAACTTCGATAACGGTGGTTGCAACCAGAATTTGTATTTCACCCTTTTTAAATCTTACCATCTCAGCTTCCTTTGCCGCAGGTTTCATTTTCCCATGCACCATCCCTGCTGTATAAGCCGGTGACGGAAACAACTTTTGAATCTGTTCGTACCCGGCTTCCAGGTTTTTATAATCCATTTTTTCAGATTC